>JBPOHC010000498.1:0-4135 GCA_052035985.1 Myxococcota bacterium
GCGAGCCCCGTCGCGTTCGTGTCGGGGTTGTCGCGCGAGGACGCGAGAAAGTTCCCCGCGAGGTGGAGCCCGAAGGCCGTGCGACGCGAGACGCGAAAGCCCAGGTGCGCGTCGAGCGCGAGCGAGCCGCTGCCGTCTCTGTAGGGCCCCGGCGCGTCGGAGAGAAAGCGCGCGTGGCCCACGCTCGCCGAGAGCTCGAAGCCCCGCATCGGTTGAGGCTCCTGCGCCGAGGCATCGCGCGGGACGAGCGCCGTGAGGCACACAGCGACGACAGACGCGCCCGAGCACATGAGGCGGTGAAGCGTTCCCATCGCGGGGTGTTTGTAGACGTCCGCGCGGATCGCTCAAGAAAAAGCGCTCCGTGCCTCACATTCTTTGTGGGCGCGAGCGGGGCACGCGCGCCGACGAAGCGACGCACGATTTCGTGAGCGCGGTGGCGCCTCGCCGACAAGCACCGAGTGTCATGCGCAACCTCACACGCACGCTCTCTGCCTCGCTCCTCACCGCGGCGCTCGTCTCTGGCTACGCGGCGCCTGCGCACGCGCAGTCGTCGCCGCCGCCGAGGCTGAGCTACGGCGCCACCATGGCGACGCTGCTCCTCGGACTCGCCTCTGCGGGCGCAGGCGCCGCCATCGCGGGCCTCTCGACCACCGAGGCCATCGAGCGCGGTACGAGCGCTCGCGCCCAGTGGATCGAGTGGAGCGCGATCGGAGGCGCCGTGATCGGGCTCCCCTTCGGCGTCGTCGCGAACTCGTGGATCCGCGGTCGACAGACGCCCATCGGGTGGGCGCTCCTCGGCTCCATCGCGGGCGCGACGCCGGGGCTCATCATCGCCGCGACCACCGCGCGCGAGCGCGAGTTCGATGACCGCCCCCTGCAGCTCCCCTGGGGCGGGACGCTGCGAGACCCGCAGCCCACCTTCCACGAGTCGAAGGCGTTTCGCGTCGGCCTCGGACTCGCCGCGCTCGGCGGCCTCGCGGGAACCTTCGTGGGCTGGTACTTCGGCGGCGGCAACGAGCCTCGCCGCAGCGCCGTCTCGCTGACCCCCGTCGTCGCCGCCTCGGAGCACGGCGCCACGCTCGGCGTCGCGGGGACGTTCTGATGGTCGGTCGCGAACGAAGAAGCCCTATCCTCGCCCGGCCCTCCACCGCGCACGCCCGGCTTCGACGAATGTCACACGCGCTCACGCCACGACGAACGGCTTCGATCGTCACGTCATCGCTCCTCGCGCTCTCGCTCTTCGCGCGCTCCGCGGGCGCGCAAGACCTGGCGCGCGTGCGCGGCGTCGAGGCGAGCGCGGCCCTCGGCGCGACGCTGATCCCCGGAGGGCTCCCGCCGATGGGTGGACCGCTCGCGCTCGTGGCGGAGTCTCACCTGGGCTTTCGACTCTCTCGCCGCGTCGCGTTCGGGACGCTCCTGCAGGGTCATTTCTTTGGCGATCCCGCGCACGGCGCGAGCGATTCGCGCTTTGCGACGACGCTGCTCGTGGGGCTCTACCTGCGCGTTCACATCGCGCCCCACCCCGAGCGCCTCGGGTGGGACCCGTGGCTCTCGTTGGAGCTCGTCCCCGTCGCGCGCACCTTCGCGACGACGACGCCGTGGGGCTCCTCCTTCAGCGGGAGCGCTCCGGTTCAACGCGACGCCGAGGGACGCTCGCTCGCGGCCTCGCTCCGCGTCGGCATCGACCGCCGACTCTCGTCGCGCCTCAGCCTCGGCGCGTCGCTCGCAACCACGTCCTGGCGCACCGTCGACGTCTGCAACACCGTCGAGACCGCGTCGGGACCCTCTCGCACCTGCGCGCGCGAGGCGCCCTCCGTCGAAGAGTTCGGCGTTCTCCCTCCCGTCACCTTCTCCTTCGCCGTGGCGCTCCACGCCCGCTATACGCTGCCGCTGTGATCGCCGTGAGACGCCGCACCGCCGCGATCGTCGTCGCCGTCGTCACGGCCTCGCGCGCGGCGCAAACCCAGTCGACCTCGCCGCTCCGCCCCTTTCGCATCGAGTATCGCGCGCCCGAAAGCGCGCAGTGTCCGAGCGAGCGCTCGCTTCGTGACCGCCTCGCCGCGCGGCTCGGTGAAGACCCCACGCGCCCCGACGCGAGGCTGGTCGTGAGCGTCAGCGTCGAGCGCGCGGGCGGGAGCCTTCGCGGCGCGATGACCTTCCGCGAAGGCGACGGCGAAGCGACCGGCCGCCGCGTCTTCGAAGGCGCGCGCTCGTGCGCCGACCTCCTCGACACGCTCTCGCTCACGCTCTCACTCTCCCTTCAGGAGTTCGCGCGACAGCCCGAGGCCCCCGCGACGCCCACCGCGCCGACGCGCTCCGACGAACCCACGGTGATCCTCGTGCCTCGCGTTCATCCGTCGGCGAGAGGGGTCACTTCGATCGCGCCGACGCCGCCCGACCCGCCCTCTCCGCCGCCGACCCCGAGAGGCGTCGAGGTTGCGCTCCGCGTCGGCTACGGATCGTTCGACGTGACCGACCAGGCGGCGTGGACGACGCGACGCTACCCCGCTGGCACCGCGGTCCGCACAGACGACGCGTTCTCGGGCTCGCTCATGCTCGACGGCGCCGCGGGGTGGCGCTTCACCGATCGCTTCAGCGTCGGAGCGCGGGGCGCGTGGCAGCTCCTTCGAAGCGAGTCGAGCACCCTCGCCTACAGCGCGTGGACGCTCGGGCTCTACGCGCGCTGGTACATCTTTCCGAGCGCCGCGACGGGCTCGATCGACCCGTGGGTCGGCGTCGGAGTCGACGTGATCGCGCGCTTCAACACGTCGACCTCGACGCGCTTCGACGACGTCGGCTCGACGGCGACCTCCATCTCCGAGCGCGCGGTGGCCCTCCCGTTGAGCCTCGGCTTCGACGTGAACGTCGCCCCTCGCCTCGCCCTCGGCGCCTCGGCCACGCTCTCTCGCTGGATCACCTGGGAGCGCTGCTTCGACGTGCAGGCAGGGACGAGCGCATCGCACCCCTGCAGCGGTACGGGCGCGCCGCCCGGCGTCGACCTCAGCAGCGTGCAGTACGGCCTCGCTGACAACACATGGTGGTCGCTCGCGCTCGACCTCCGCTACACCCTCGCGCTGTGACGCGCCCCCACGGGAGGCACCGCGGGTCACGGTTGTTCGCAGCCGAACAGGTTGAGCGCCGGTCCGTTTCCTTCGCTTACGGTGACGTATCCGCGGCCGTTCGTTCGCCACCCCACGGCCTCGCCCTGACGCTCCGCCCGAAAGGTCATCTCGCGCGCCGTCGCCGTGAAGATCGCTTCGAAGGGACGCCCCTCGGGGAGCACATACTCGAAGAGCCTCACGTAGGTGCGAATGAGCAGCCGGGGCTCGCAGGGGTGCAGCGATCCGCCCGTGACGAGCACGGCCCCCGACGCGGGGAGATCGAGCGTCGCGACGCGCGTGAGGGTGGTCTCGGTCATCCCCTGCGAGGCCGCGGGAAAGCGGTACACGCCGCTCGATCCGGTCTCGACCTTGGTGACCACGTAGAGGTCGCCCGTGGCCCCGTGCGCGATCAGCGTCTCGGCGTTGTGCACGCCGTCGGGGTAGCGAAACGGCAGGCGCTCCCACGGCACGTCGACGGGCCGCACGGTCGCGGGCGGCGACGCGGGCGCCTCGGGCTCACGCACGCGATAGACGGCGTAGTCCGAGCGCGCGAGGTTGTTGTCGCCGATGTCCGCGAAGTAGAGGCACTGCTCCGCGCCGCAGGGTGCGGAGGCGACATCCTCCCAGTCGACCGCGGTGGCGCCGTCGAGGGCGTACTCGGCGAGCAGTCGGCCGCGCGCGTCGATGGCGAAGAAGCGCGCGGTGTCGCCCGAGTCGTTGTGCGCGAAGAACACCCCGGGCGTGCGGCGGCTCTCGACGATGCCCGAGAGCTCGTCGAGCTCCGGGCTTGAGACGCGAGGGTTGCCCGCTTCGAGCGCGTAGGTCGTGCACGACGCGCAGGCCGGGGCCGCGCTGACGTCGCTCGCGGACGCGTCGACGGAGACATCTTCGGCGCCGCGATCGAGCGCGGGCGCATCGGTCGCTGCGTCACCGCGCGCGTCGGGTGAGCCGCAGGAGGCGAGGAGCAGCGCTACCGCGATCGGACGCATGCGCGGGACACTGGTACAGCCTCGCGGTCTACTCAACGAAGATCC
>JBPOHC010000639.1:0-45903 GCA_052035985.1 Myxococcota bacterium
GGCCGCTGTAGTGCGTGAGCCAGAGCGACCGCGCGCCCGCCTCCCTCGCGACCTCGCCCGCCTGCTTCGGATTGCAGTGTCCGTAGCGCTTCGTGAGGTCGACGCCCACGCGCGACGCGGCCTCGCACACGAACACGTCGGCCCCCGCAGCCGCGCGCACGAGGCCCTCGCACGGTGCCGCGTCGCCCGAGTACGCGAAGACCTTTCCGTGCGCCTCGACGCGAAAGGCCACCGCGGGAGAGCGCCCGTGCGCGACCTTCCACGCGCGCAGCACCACGCCGGGGAGCACCTCGCGCGACCAGCCGTCATGCGTCGCCACGACCCGCAAGCCCACGCGCGACGAGGGCGCGCCGCCGTCTTCGGGCTGATGCCACGACCAGAGAGACGACAGCGTCGCGGCGGGGAGCGGCGGGAGGTACACGGTCAACGACTTCGCGCGCGGGCCGTCACCGAAGATCGCTTCGCACGCGCGCGACTGGACGAACTGAGGGAGCGCCGCGTGGTCGGGGTGCGGGTGCGACACGGCGACATGCGCGATCGCGTGAGGGTCGATCCCCTTGTCAGAGAGCCTCCAGCGCGCGCCCTCGCTGCATTCGAAGAGCAGCCACGCGGGCGCATCACCCGAGGGCGCCACGTCGAGCGCGAAGAGGGGAGGCATGCGCGCGCGCTGACCGGGAGGCGCGTTGAGGCACGTCCCCGTTCCGAGCGCGGCGAGCTTCACAGGTCGTCACCCGCGGGGTCCGCGAGGCCCTGAGAGATCGCGCGAACACGCTCCGCGGCGCGCTCCCACGAGAAGCTCCGGGCCCACGCGCGGCCCTGCGCGCCGAGGGTCTTTCGTCGATCAGGGTCGCGCAGAAGCGAGTCGATCGCGCCGGTCACGTCATCGAGCGAGGTCCCGTCGACGAGCAGCCCGCTCACGCCCTCGGAGACCGCGTCGGGCACGCCGCCGGAGCGTCCGCCGATGACGGCCACGCCCGCCGCGCTCGCTTCGAGAAAGACCATCCCGAAGCCCTCGACGTCGTCGTCGTCGAGCGTGCGGTTGGGCATCACGAAGAGGTCCGCGCAGGCGTAGTAGGGCCCGAGCTCGTCGCGCCGAACGGGCCCCACCCAGCGCACCACGTCGTCGAGCCTGAACGCGGAGCACTGCTCCTTGAGGTCGGCCTCGATCTCACCGTCGGAGAGCACGAGCCACGCGACGTCGCCGAGCGCGCCGTTCTCGCGCAGCCGGGCGAGCGCGCGGAGCACCATGTCGTGACCCTTGCGACGCGTGAGACGCCCCACCGTGAGGAGCACCGTGCGCCCCTGGAGGTTCCACCGCTCGACGAGGGCGCGCGTGTCGAAGGGGCCCGCGAAGGCGTCGGCGTCGACCGCGGGGTTGACCACGTGGGTGTGCTCCACGGGGGCGCCCGCGATGGTCGCGCGGCCGAGCGTGAACGACGAGTTCGCGAAGACCGCGCGCGCGCCGTTGAACACCATCGGCATGAGGCGCTTCTTCACCGCGTAGCGCATGTAGATCGACACCTCCTCGCCGTGGACCCACACGGTGTACGGGGTGCCGAGCGCGCGGTGCACGGCCATCGCCACGAGGCCCTCGGGGATCACCCGCGCGCAGTGCAGCACCTCGATGCGCTCCTTCGCGCAGACGTGGAGCGTGTGCGCGAGCATGCTGGCGTACTCGACCGCGGACTCGGGCTTGAGCCACGCGTAGCGGTTCGCGTTGAAGCGCGTGACGGGCCTCGGATACGCGGCGTCGAGGGCGCGCTGACCGGGTCCGCTCCCCGCGATGACGTGCAGGTGATCGCCCGCCGGGAGGTGCCTCGCGTAGAGCGCGTCGAAGAGCTGGATCGAGCCGCCGATGCCCGGAAACCACTGCTCCGTGAGAAGTGCGTGGCGCATGAGCGCGGGTTATACAGCACCGCCCCGATGAGAACCGAAGTGATCCGCGTCGACCCCCTGCGCCCCGCGCCGAGCGCGATCGCGCGCGCCGCCGAGGTGCTCGCCCGCGGAGGGCTCGTGGTGTTCCCCACCGAGACGGTCTACGGCCTCGGCGCGCTCGCCGACGACGCCAGCGCCGCCGCGCGGATCTTCGAAGCCAAGGGGCGCCCCGCGTACAACCCCCTCATCGTCCACGTCGCCGACGTCGACGGCGCCCGCGCGCTCGCGTCGTCATGGCCCGAGTCCGCCGAGCGCCTCACGCGCCGCTGCTGGCCGGGTCCGCTCACGGTGGTGGTCCCTCGCGACCGCGCGAAGGTGCCCGACGTCATCACCGCGGGTGGTCCCACCGTCGCCATTCGAATGCCCGCGCACCCCGTCGCGCTCGCCATCCTGCGCGCGCTCAAGCGGCCCGTCGCGGCGCCGAGCGCGAACCGCTTTCAACAGCTCTCGCCCACCACCGCGGCGCACGCGCTCAAGGGCCTCGACGGCCGCGTCGACCTCGTGCTCGACGCGGGACCCTGCGACCACGGGATCGAGTCGACCGTCGTGGATTGCTCGGGCGACGCGCCCACGGTGCTCCGCCACGGCGCGCTGCCGCTCTCGACCTTGCGCGACGTCGCACACGACCTGCGCGTCCGCGACGAGCGCGCCGACGAACCCGCTGACGCGCTCCCCTCGCCGGGGATGATCCGCAAGCACTACGCGCCGCGCGCGAGGCTCGTCGTGGCGCGTTCCGACGCTGTCGACGACGCGCTCCGCGAGCTCGGCGACCGCGTGGGCCTCGTCACCGCGCGGCCCCGAAAGCACAGCCCCGAACCGACGGAGGCGTGCGCGCTCCCCGACGACGCCGCGGGCTACGGCGCAGGGCTCTACGCGGCGCTTCACCGCCTCGACGACGCGGGCTGCGCGGCCATCGTGGTCGAGGCGGTGCCTGACGACGAGGCATGGTCCGCGGTGCGCGACCGGCTCTCTCGCGCAGAAGGCTGATCGCAGCGGCACAGCGCGTGCGACGTCGGCCTCGATGCCTCTCTGGCGACAGGTTCTGGGATTCACGGCCTTCGCGATGCTCGCGCTCGCCGCGAGCCTCACGCTGTCGCTCAAGTACTTCGCGCTCCAGGCCTTCGACGCGTCGGAGCGCGCGCAGGCCGAGGAGAGCGTCGCGTCCGTCGAGCGGGCCCTCGCGACGATGGTCGAAGACGTCGACGAGCGCGTGATCGACTGGTCTGACTGGGACGACGCCGTGACCTACGCGGCCGACGGCAACGAGGACTTCGAAGCGTCGAACCTCATCATCCCGTCGATGCGCGCGACGCACTGGCACCTCTTCGCGCTCTGGACGCCGTCCGCGGGCTTCCGCGCGGTGCGCTATGCAGACGAGGGCTTCACCGCGTTTCAAGCGCTACCCGAGGCATGGAACCGCTGGCTCGCCCCCGACGGCCCGTTGCTTTCTGGGACGGCCTCGCACGCCGCGTCCCGATTCGGGATGGCCGTGCTCGAAGGCCAGATCTGGATCGTGAGCTCACGCCCCGTGCGCCACTCCGACATGCGCCTCGCGAGCGCGGCCGCGCGCATCGTCGTGGGTCGACGCCTCGACGCCCGCAGCCTCGACCGCCTGCGTCGCCTCACGCGCCTCGACGTGACCGTGAGCCCCCTCGGCGCGCCCCCGCACGACCGCCAGGAAGCCGCGGCGCTCGCGCGCATCCCGCGGGGCCAACGACGCGCGATCGAAGAGATCTCCGAGAGCGCCCTCGTGGGCTTCAGCGCGCTCGACGACCTCCGCGGACGCCCCGCCGTGCGGGTCCGCGTGGCGCTCCCTCGGGCGACCCGCGCCCAGACCCGCGAGGCCCTCTCGGTGATGCTCGCCGCCGCGGGCGCGATGGTGCTCCTCGCGTCCCTCCTCGCGGCGCGCGGAATCCACCGCACCGTCGTGGTCCCCCTCGACCGCCTCACCGACACGGTGAGGAACCTCGGTCACGGCGAGCAGGCGCGCGCCGAGGTCGACGGCGCCTCGGAGTTCCGCGAGCTCGCGCGCTCGTTCAACGCGATGGCCGAAGAGATCGCCGCCCGCGAGGCGCAGCTCCGCGCGACAAACGAGGCCCTCCGCGCGGCGCGCGACACGGCGCAGCACGCGCTCGCGGCGAGGTCGGCCTTCCTCGCGACGATGAGCCACGAGATCCGCACGCCCATGAACGGCGTGCTGGGCATGGCCGCGCTCCTCGAAGACGACATCACCGACGAGACGCAGCGCGAGCGCCTTCGGATGCTCCGCAGCGCGGGCGAGGCGCTCCTCACGATCCTCAACGACGTGCTCGACCTCTCGAAGATCGAGGTCGGGCGGCTCGAGGTCGAGGCCATCCCCTTCGACCTCCGCGCGCTCTGCCGCGACGTCACCCGGCTCTTCGCAGCGCCCGCGCAGCAGCGCGGCATCGGGCTCACCCTCGCGCTCTCTCCGCGCCTCGCGGCCACCGTGCTCGGCGACCCGACGCGCGTGCGCCAGGTGCTCGTGAACCTCGTGGGCAACGCGCTGAAGTTCACCGAGCGCGGCGAGGTCGTGATCGCCGTCACCCGCGACGGCGACCGCGTGAAGATCTCCGTGCGCGACACGGGCATCGGCATCGCCCCCGAGACCGTCGAGCGGCTCTTCGAACCCTTCTCTCAGGCCGACAGCTCCTTCGCGCGACGCTACGGCGGCACGGGCCTCGGCCTCGCGATCTCGCACCGCCTCGCGGAGCTCATGCGCGGTTCACTCCGCGTCACGAGCGCGCCGGGCGCAGGGAGCGAGTTCACCCTCGACGTCCCGCTCCCCGCCGTCACAGAGGCGCCGCGGAGGCCCAACACGATCACGGCACCCCGCGCGCGCGTCGCGAGCACCGAGCACGCCCGACGCGGCGTCGTGCTCGCGGCCGAGGACAACGAGGTGAACCGCAAGCTCCTCGGCGCGCTCCTCGCGCGCATGGGCTACGAGTCGGTGCTCGTGAACGACGGCGCCGCGGTGATCGAAGCCGCACGCGCCCGTCGCTTCGACGCGGTGCTCATGGACTGCCAGATGCCCGTCGTCGACGGCTTCGACGCCACGCGAGCGATTCGCAAGGCAGAGACCGCGGGTCGGCACATCCCCATCATCGCGCTGACCGCGAACGCCATGACGGGCGACCGCGAGCGCTGCCTCGAAGCGGGCATGGACGACTACCTCACCAAACCCATCAAGCCCCGCGACCTCGAAGAGACCCTCGCGCGTTGGGTCCGTCGCCACAGCCACGAGGCCGTGGCCTGACGGCGGGAGCGTTCACGGGACCGCGCAACCGTGCTACGTCTCGGCGCGAGATGCGCTCGCTCGCCTTCGTGGTGCTGCTGTTGGTTTCGTCGTTCGGGTGCGCAGCGTCGCGCCCGCAGCTCTCGCCCGCGGGGCCGCCCGTGTCGACCGAGGCGCCCGTGATCGTCTACGGCGCGCGCTGGTGTCAGCACACGCGCGCCGCGCTCGACTACCTGCGCGGACGGGGCATCCCGGCTCGCTTCCGCGACGTCGAGCAGGACCCCGACGCGTGGGACGAGATGATGAACCGCGCCCGCTCCGCGCACGTCGAGGCGCGGGGAATCCCCGTCCTCTCGGTGCGCGACCGCGTGCTCGTCGGGTACCACCAGGACGAGGTCGATCGCGCCCTCCAAGACTGAGCGCGCGTTCGAATCAGGCGCTCAGGACGAGCAGTTGGTGAAGACGAACTCGCCGAGGTCGGGGTTCGAAGCCGCCACGCCGCCGCGGATGATGCGCACGCGCGGAGGCGTGTTGTCGTCGTTGACCATCGGGCACGCGATGGTGCCGCTGAAGCCGCCCGACGCGATGCGCGTGATGACGACGTGGCACTGACCCGTGGCGCCGAGGGTCGCGCGAGAGACGCTCCACCCGAGGCCGCGGATGGCGGCGTAGGCGTCGGAGCCGTTGGAGCGGAGCTCCTGCCCGATGGCGGGGAGCCAGCCGGCGACGGAGAGGCCCTCGCTCGAGTCGTCGAAGTTGCCGCCCGGCGCGATCGTCGCGATGCGGAAGAAGACGTTGTACCCGCCGCTGGCGCCCGAGATCGAGCAGTCGACGTCGACGCCAGGCGAGCCCGCCGCGCCGCGGGGCGAGTGAACGCCGGGCGAGCCGCAGGGCTGCGCGGGCGGACACGTGTCGCCCCACGAGGCCTGCCCCGTGAGCGGCAGCGGGTCGTCGCCGCAGCCCACCGCGCACACCGTGAAGACAGCCAACCAACGCATCGAACCGCGCATGCTCATCACCTTTGAGTCGAAGGATTTCAACGCGAAGCCTCGAAGGCCTGATCGAGGTCGCCGAGGAGGTCGTCGACGGACTCGATGCCGACGGAGATGCGAATGAGCCCGTCGTCGATGCCGAGGGCGGCGCGCGCCTCGGCGGGCACCGACGCGTGGGTCATCACCGCGGGGAGCTCGATGAGCGACTCCACGCCGCCGAGGCTCTCGGCGCAGGTGAAGAGCTTCACGGCCTTGAGAAAGCGCATCGAGCGGTCGGCGACGGAGCCCTCCGCGCCGGCGCGGATCACGAACGAGATCATGCCGCCGGGGAGGGACATCTGCTTGCGCGCGATGGCGTACTGGGGGTGGCTCTCGAGGCCCGGGTAGTACACCCGCGCGACGTCGCCGCGGCCCTGGAGCCAGTGGGCGATCTTGAGGGCGTTCTGCGCGTGGCGCTCGACGCGCACGGGCAGGGTCTTGAGCCCGCGCAGCACGAGGAAGCAGTCGAAGGGCGACGGCACCGCGCCGATGGCGTTCTGAAGGAAGCGCAGCCGCTCCGCGAGGGCGTCGTAGCTGGTCATCACGAAGCCCCCGACCACGTCGGAGTGGCCGTTGAGGTACTTCGTGCTCGAGTGGACGACGGCCGTGGCGCCGAGCTCCAGCGGGCGCTGCGCGACGGGCGTGGCGAAGGTGTTGTCGACGATGGAGACGGCGTTGCGCTTCGTGGCGAGGTCGCACACGGCCTCGATGTCGAAGACCTTGAGCATGGGGTTGCTCGGGGTCTCGAGCCACACGAGCTTCGTCTCGGGCCGAAACGCGGCGGCGGTGCGCGCGAGGTCGGTCATGTCGACGAAGGTCGCGGTGATGCCCATGGGCTTCATCACCTTGTCGATGATGCGAAACGTTCCGCCGTAGACGTCGTCGCCGCAGACGATGTGGTCGCCGGGCTTGAGCGTGTGGAGGATGGTGGTGGTCGCCGCGCAGCCCGAGGCGAAGGCGAGGCCGTGGCGCGCGCCTTCGAGGGCTGCGCCGCAGGCTTCGAGGGTGTTGCGCGTGGGGTTGCCCGAGCGGCTGTAGTCGTAGCCCTTGTGATGCCCGGGGCCCTCCTGCGCGAAGGTGGAGGAGAGCACGATGGGGGTCATCACGGCGCCCGAGGTGGGGTCGGGGTGCTGGCCCGCATGGATCGCGAGGGTCTCGAGCTTCATCGCGGGGTTTATCTACGATGGTCCCGAGAAACACAAGACCGCGACGGGTGCGCGCCGAGGGGGCGCCACCGTCCCTTCGCGGCGAATCAGAAGCGCTCCCCGCGGAGGCTTGGAACTGGTAGTGTCCCGCGCGCGTTTCAGAGCGCGGAGCCACCGGATGCGTACAGTCGACGACGTAGAGAAATACCTCCAGGAAGCGGGGATCCCCTATCAGGACCTCGGCGACGGGATGTTCATCGTGACCGACAACGACTCGGGCGTGAGCAGCCTGGCGATCAAGGTCGACAGCCCCGTGGTGATCTTCCGCATGCGGGTGGGAGACGCCCCGGCGAAGGGCGCCGACGGGCGCGAGGCGCTCTTCGAAGAGCTCTTGAGGCTCAACGGCGGAGGGCTCCTCCACTCGGCGTTCTCGCTGCAGGACGACGGGATCTACCTGTCGGCGGCGCTGCCCCTCGACAACCTCGACATGAACGAGCTCCAGGCGGTGGTCGAGGACATGGGCCTCGCCGCTTCGCAGCACCTCCCGCGACTCCACCTCCACCTTTCCCACTGATACGGGAGCACAGACGCGCCAATGGGAATCTTCGGCCGCCTCGCCTCGCTCATCAAGAGCAACCTCAACGACCTCATCTCCAAGAGCGAAGACCCTGAGAAGATGCTCAACCAGGTCATCCTGGAGATGAACACGCAGCTCATGGACGCCAAGAAGCAGGTCGCCCTCGCGATCGCTGACGAGAAGCGTCTGGGCAAGCAGTTCGACACCGAGAAGGCCACCGCCGAGGAGTGGGAGCGCAAGGCCATGATGGCCGTCCGCGCGGGCGAGGACGAGCTCGCCAAGGAGGCCCTCCTCCGTCAGAAGGAGCACGAGACCCTCTCGGCCGAGCTCGAGCGCCAGTGGCAGAAGCAGAAGACCGCCGTCGAGCAGCTCAAGAACGCGCTGCGGGTGCTCAACAACAAGATCGAAGAGGCCAAGCGCAAGAAGAACGTCCTCATCGCGCGGAAGAAGCGCGCCGAGGCCCAGAAGGCCATCCACGAGACCATGTCGGGCCTCTCGAACGACAGCGCGTTCGAGACCTTCAACCGCATGGAAGAGAAGATCGTCCAGATGGAGGCCGAGGCCGACGCGCAGAGCGAGGTCTCGGAGCAGTACTCGGGCGACTCGCTCCAGCAGAAGTTCCGCGACCTCGAGACCGCCCGCGGCGCCGACATGGCCCTCGACGAGCTCAAGCGCAAGATGGGCCTCGCCGCCGACGCCGCGGCGCCCGCGACGCCCAACGTCCGCGTGAGCGCCGAAGAGTCGACCGCGCCCGCCGTCGCCGCCGCCACCGAAGAGACCACCGAGGCCGCCGAGCTCGAAGCCGTGCTCGCCCAGGCCAAGGCCCGCCGCGCTGGGGGCTGATCGCCCCGTTCTCACGGTCATTCCCCGCTGTCGTCACCGAAGATCATTCACGCCGGGGCGTTGACTCGACGCTTCGCGCGGGTTACCCGTCCGCACATGCCGACCTACTCGTACCGCTGCTCCGCGTGCAACCACACGTTCGACAAGGTGCAGCGCATCACCGAAGACGCCATCAAGGTCTGCGAGGCGTGCGGCGCCGAGACGGCCACGCGGCTCATCACCTCGGCCAACTTCGTGCTCAAGGGCTCGGGGTGGTACGGCGACCTCTACTCGGGGTCGTCGAACAAGAAGAACGCCGCGCCGAGCGAGACCCCCGCGTCGTGCGCCAAGCCCACGGGCTGCGACGGCGCCTGCGCAGCGCCCGCCGCGACGACCTCCTCGACCTCGTCGAGCAGCTCGTCGGGCAGCTCCGTCAACTGACCCGCTCCCGCTCCCTCTCCTTCGACCGCACTACAAGGCTCTTTCGCGCGACATCGGCGGACGCGGATCTTCGGGTCCGTCGAGCGCGGGGTCTTGCATCGAGCCCGATCGAACGACGCGAGCCTCTGTCGCGCGCCAGGCGTCGAGCGATCCCGTCGCGCCGACGCAGGTGAGGTGCGCGAGCTCGCGGCCCATGAGCGACCACGCCTCCGCGACGCTCGACACGGGGCACACGAGCACGCTTCGAAGGCCCGGAGAGGCCGTGAAAGAAGGCGTTTCGAGCGCTCCGACGAAGTGCGTCCTGCCGCGACGCGACCACGCGCAACGCGCCGACGCAGCGCCCTGCCACTGCATCACGGACGCGGCCTCTCCGACCTCGACGGCGCCGCGCGGGAGCGAAGCCTCGATGCGCGAAAGGGCCTCGTGAAGCGCGCGCGCGAAGGCAACAGCGTCGCCCCGCACGAACACCATCCGCGGTGAGAGACACCCGCGCTGGTCATGGAGCGCCACGTCGAGCGCGACCTCCTCGACGGCTTCGAAACCGCTCTCTTCATGGTCAACCCACGCGACGCCGAAGCCGTGCCCGTAGCCCTCGAAGCGCGCGAAGGGCGTGGCGCGATCGATCGCCGCGACGGTCTCGTCGCTCCCGTACGCAACGACGGCATCGACATCGGACGCGATCGCGTCGACGCGCGTGATCCCGCGACCACCGAACGCGCGAACGATGGCGTCAACGAGCGCCGTCTGCCTCGATGATCCGCGCACATCAACGCGCGCGGCGCCTGCGAGCCACGGGAGCGCGATGGCTCTCAGCGGCGCGACAGCGACGGTCGCGGCGAGCACGACGGCGACGCGATCTCCCCCCCTCGCAGCGGAAGCGAGCGCGCTCACAGCGTCGTGCGTGTAGCGGGCGCACGAGAGCGCGAAGACGTGATCGGCCATCGCGGATGACAGCGCGCACTCCCTGACGGCCGCCGTACGAACTGCTCTGCCGGCTTCGCTCGAAGGGTCTGCGAGCCCCCGCGCGGCGCGGAGCACGTCGTCGACGCGGCTCACGGACGCTCGCCCGACAGCGCAGCATCGAGCGCGCGCGAGCACCCCCGCGGAGTAGCGCCGGGCGCGCGACCGAGCACTTCGAAGCCTCGCGCGGTGACTCGACCGAGATCGCTGGTCTGGATGGCGACGGAGCTC
Organism: Myxococcota bacterium; assembly: GCA_052035985.1. Classification (GTDB taxonomy): domain Bacteria; phylum Myxococcota_A; class Polyangia; order Polyangiales; genus CAISKJ01. The sequence goes on from JBPOHC010000639.1 coordinate 10,396, forward strand.
CCGGCGTTGGCGAGATCGACCACGCGAATCAGGCCGATCTCTCCGTCTGCGACGCGCTCGAGCGTGACCGGGTCGACCGCGGTCACGCGCATCCACGGAGGCGCGCGAAACTCCCCCGGCGCGCATCCCTCCGCGTGGGCCTCGTAGGCTTGCGAGCTGAGCTCGGTCATCCCGTACTCGCCCACGATCTGTGAACGCGCGACGCCAAAGCGCCCCTGGAGCATCGCGTGAAATACACCGGGCGCGACCTCGCGTGAGCGGCCCTTGAAGCCCCCCGTCGGCATCACGACGCTGCCCTCCGGAAGGCTCACGGTGCGCGCTCCCATCGCATCGACGAGGTGCACGAACCCATACGCGGCGCCGAGAACCGCCACGGGAACGCCATGCTGCGCAGCCTCTGCGATCGCCCGCTCGGCCCCCTCGGCGTCGAGCGCGCCACGCGTGATGAAGAACGCCCGCTCGCTCGCCCCCCAACGCGTTGCGAAGCGCGCCAGCATGAAGCTCAGCGACGAGTCGGGGGCCTCGCCTTCATCCGACGCGAGCAGCACGAAACGGTACGCGCTCCGCGGAAGGAGCCACCGCTTCGCAGCGCTCTCCGCCGCAGCCTCATAGAGCGCGAGGTCTTCGAAGGGATGCTCACCCCGAAGGTCCTGCGTGGTCCCGCTGGTTCGAAAGGTCCTCACGGTTCGCTCGGGCGCGAAGCACGCGACGCGGGCGTGCTTGAACACGTCGGTCGGCACCGCTGGAATCTCATCGATCCCTCGCACCTCACGCCCATCGAGGGCCGCGTCGGCGACGCGCGCGAGCACGGGGTTTCGCGCGTATTGCCATTGAAACAAGCGCACCGCGAGGCGCTCGACCTCCGCCGATTCGACGCGCGCGTGCGACCTCGCGAGCAGCGCGGCGATTTCGTCTCGCAGCGTGCCGTCCATCACGGACGCACTCCGCGAAGCGTCTCGGCGAGCGCGTTCGAGAAGCCCGTGAGTTGCGCGTCGGTGAGGCACGCGGGCGGCGTGAGCGTGATGACGTCTCCCGCGACGCCGCCGGGCAGCACGATGTAACCGCGTTCGAGCATCGCGCGCATGACCGAGAGCGAGCGCGAGACGCCTCCCTCGACCGTGACGCCCGCGAGGAGCCCGCACCGGGAAACCCTGCGAATCCCGAGTGAACGATCGTCCGCGAGTCCGTCGAGCGTCGACGCGAGGCCCTCACTCACGACGCGAAACATCTCGCGCGACGAAGGGTCTTCGAGCAGATCGAGCGAGGCGAGGGCCGCGGCGCACGCGAGCGGATTGCCGAGAAAGGTCGACGTGTGAATCGCCTCTCCCACGGAGTCTCCCCAGGCGCGCGCGACCTCTTCGCGGAGCAGGCACGCGCTGACCGGGACGCCTCCGCCGAGCGCTTTTCCGAGGCAGATCACGTCGGGGTCCGCCTCCTCGGTGACCGAGCGGAATCGCGGCCCCGTACGGTAGAGCCCCGTGTAGATCTCGTCGGCGATGAGCACCGCGCCGCGCTCCCTCGTCCGCGCGCGAAGCGCTGCGAGAAAGCCATTCGGAGGGATCACCACCCCTCCCCTCCCCTGCACCGGCTCGACGATCACGGCGCCGATCTCACCCGTCGCAAGGAGCGCATCGACCGCATCGAGCGAGCGCTCCGCCGAGCCCGACACCGACGCGTCCGCGAAGGGCGCGAAGCGCACCGCGGCGTTGAGCTGTCCCTCGAAGGGATCTCGAAACGCGCGCTTGTACCCGCACACCGAGACCGCGCCGTAGGAGAGCCCGTGGTACGCGCCCTCGAAGGCGATCACGCCCGCGCGCCGCGTGTGGAGCATCGCGGACTTGAGCGCGGCCTCCACCGCGTCGGCCCCCGAGAGGCCGAGGATCACCCTCGCCGACCACGGCGCCATCGCGGAGAGCCTTGTTTCAAGGGCGATCTTGCCGCGTGACGGGTACACGTCTCCGAGCGCGTGGAGCATCACCGCGGACTGCCGCTGCACGGCCTCGACGACGCGAGGGTGCGTGTGCCCGAGGAGCGCCGCGCCGAAGCCCGCGGTCATGTCGACGTAGAGATTCCCGTCGGCGTCGAGCACGTTGGCGCCCCTCGCCGCGGTCCACACGATGGGATCGTGAGAGGCCCCGGTGAGCTCCTCGCGGCGCTTTCGACGCGCAGTGAGACCTGGGCACTCGACGCGCGCGAGCTGCTCGACGAGGCCGCTCACAACAGGACCGGGCAGCGCGGTTCGCAGCCGCGGAAGCTCGTCGCCGGAGAGAAGATGCTCGGAGGGATTCACTGCGTCTCCGCGGACATGACAACGCCCCTCCCTCGCGTTGAAGCGTGAGAGGGGCGCTGCGGTGAAGCGCTTCGATCAGCGGGGTATCAGCCCGCGGACGAGGGCTCGCTCGACGCCGGGGACTCCGCGGCGGCCTCGCCCTCAACCTTGCGGCTGCGGGGCTCGGCGCTGCGCACGGCCTGAACGGTCGCATCGCCCGTGGCCTTGCCCACGCTGGTGTTGCGATCGACGAGCTCGATGATGGCCATCTCGGCGTTGTCGCCGCGGCGGTTGCGCGTCTTGAGGATGCGCGTGTAGCCGCCCTGGCGGTTGACGTAGCGGGGAGCGATCTCGCGGAAGAGATGCTCGACCACGTCGATGCGCTCGGGCTCGCCGTTGACGAGGCGCTCGCCCCACTGCGGCAGCACCGAGGCGATGGAGCGCTTGGTGGCGAGACGCTTCGCGACCACGGCGGGCGACGCGTCGGCGTTGTTGGCGTCGGCGCCGAAGCGCGCGGCGCGGGTGATCAGGCGCTCCGCGACGCGGCGGAGCTCCTTGGCCTTGGGCACGGTGGTCTCGATGCGCTCGTTGGCGAAGAGGTTCGCGACGAGGTTCTTGAACATCGCGGCACGGCTCGACCCGTCGCGATCGAACTTACGGCCGGCGTTGGCGTGGCGCATGACTGCTGGTTCCTGCTTCTCGGTTGTATTGGCTTACGGAGTAATCGCGCTCAGACCTGGCCGTGCTCGGCGCGCCAGCGCTCGAGCAGAGAGGGCCAGTTCTCGATGTGCATGCCCAGGGTGAGACCGAGTTCGGCGAGCTTGTCCTTGATCTCCTTCAGGGACTTGCGACCGAAGTTCTTGGTCTTGAGGAGGTCGGCTTCGGTCTTCTGAACGAGCTCGCCGATGTACGAGATGTTCGCGTTCTGGAGGCAGTTCGCGCTGCGCACCGAGAGTTCGAACTCCTCGACGGACTTGAAGAGGTTCTCGTTGAGGGGCGGCGCCTCGCTCGAACGCGGAGCCGAGGTGACCTCGTCATGCTCCTGGAAGTTGATGAAGATCTGGAGCTGCTCCTTGAGGATCTTGGCCGCGTACGCGACGGCGTCACGAGGACGCACCGCGCCGTTGGTCCACACCTCGAGGGTGAGCTTGTCGTAGTCGGTCATCTGGCCGACGCGCGCGTTGGTGACCGTGTAGTTCACCTTGCGGACCGGCGAGAACAGGCTGTCGATCGGGATCCAACCGATGGCCATGTTCGGGTCCTTGTTGCGCTCGGCGGGCACGTACCCGCGGCCCATGCCCACGACGAGCTCCATCGAGAGCTTGCCGCCGCGCGAGACCGTCGCCACGTGCTGCTTGGGGTTGAGCACGCGGATGCCCGCGGCCGCGTCGGTGCGGATGTCCTCCGCGAGCACGGCGCCGGGGCCTTCCTTCTCGAGCTTCAGGGTGTAGCGCTTGGCCTCTCCGGCCTGGAACACCACCTCCTTGAGGTTGAGAATGATGTCGGTCACGTCCTCCTTCACGTCGTCAATCGTCGTGAACTCGTGGAGGGCGCCGTCGAGACGAACCGCCGTGATGGCCGCGCCCTGAAGCGACGACAGGAGCACCCGGCGGAGTGAGTTACCGATCGTGATACCGAAGCCCCGCTCCAGGGGCTCGCATACGAACTTCCCGTAGAAATCCGTGTGGGCGTCCCGATCCTCCTCGATGAGGGCCTTCGGGCGGATCAGGTCGCGCCAGTTGCGTGCCTGCGTGGACGTGGACTGCGTCGTCATGGAAGTATCGTGCCCTTTCATGCCACGAGCCGCGCACCGAGGGGCAGCATTAGCTCCCCTTCCGGTCGCGGCGTCGTGTTGTGGGGTTTTAGCGGCTGTAGAACTCGACGATGAGCTGTTCCTTGATCGCGACCGCGTTGTTCTCCTCGCGAACGGGGAGAGACTTCACGGTGCCCGTGAACGAGGCCTTGTCGAGCTCGAGCCAGGTGCTCTGGCCGCGGCGCTCGGCGCCCTCGACGGACTCCTTGATGCGCGGGATCTCGCGCGACTTCTCGCGAATCGAGACCTTGTCGCCCACCTTCACGACGTAGCTCGGCACGTTCACCCGCCTGCCGTTCACGAGGACGTGGCAGTGGAGAACGAGCTGACGGCCCTCGGCGCGCGTCGCCGCGAAGCCCAGGCGGTACACCACGCCGTCGAGCCTGCGCTCGAGCAGCGAGAGGAGGTTCTCGCCGGTCACACCCTTGGTGCGGGCGGCCTCGGCGAAGTACTTGCGGAACTGGCGCTCGAGAACGCCATACACGCGGCGGACCTTCTGCTTCTCGCGGAGGCGGAGACCGTACTCGCTGAACTTCACGCGGCTGTTGGGGCCGTGCTGTCCGGGCGGGTGGTTCCTGCGCTCGTACGAGCACTTCTCGGTGTAGCAGCGATCGCCCTTGAGAAAGAGCTTCGTCTGTTCGCGGCGGCAGAGCTTGCAGACGGGACCGATATAACGAGCCATGACCGTGTTCTCTCCGAATATCCCTGTGTGCGACTCAGACGCGGCGGCGCTTGGGCGGCCTGCACCCATTGTGGGGGATCGGCGTCACGTCGCGGATCAGCGTGATGCGGAACCCCGCCGTGGTGAGCGCGCGCAGGGCGCTCTCGCGGCCCGCGCCAGGACCGCGGATGAACACCGCGATCTCGCGCATCCCATGCTCCGCGGCCTTGCGCGCCGCGTCTTCGGCAGCGACCTGCGCCGCGAAGGGAGTGCTCTTGCGCGAGCCCTTGAACCCGCGAGAGCCCGCCGACGACCACGCCACGGTGTTGCCGTAGATGTCCGCGATCGTGACGATGGTGTTGTTGAACGTCGCCTGGATGTGACACACACCCTTCGGCACGTTCTTCTTGGTCTTCTTCTTGACCTTCGCGCCGGCCTTCGCCGACGAGGTCGCCTGAGTCTGGGCCTTCGCCATCGGTTCCTCTGCTCGTCCTGTGCGCTACGTGGAGATCACTTCTTGGTCGCGGGCGCGGCGCGCGACACGGCCAGACCCTTGCGAGGTCCCTTGCGCGTGCGAGCGTTCGTGTGCGTCCGCTGACCGTTCACGGGGAGGCCCTTACGGTGCCTCAGCCCGCGGTAGCACCCGAGGTCCATCAGGCGCTTGATGTTGAGCTGCACCTCGCGGCGCAGGTCACCTTCGACCTTGAACTCCCCCGAGTCGATGACTTCGCGGATCTTGCGAATGTCACCCTCGGAGAGGTCCTGGGCCTTCTTGTCGAGCGGGATCTGCGCCTTCTCACAGATCTCCACAGCGCGCGTCGGGCCCACGCCGTAGAGGTAGCGGAGCGCGATCGAGATGTGCTTGCGACCGGGGAGGTCAACTCCAGCGATACGTGCCATGACTCATCAACCCTGACGCTGCTTGTGACGGGGGTTCTCACAGATGATCCGCACCACATTCTTGCGGCGGACCACCTTGCACTTGTCGCAGATCTTCTTCACCGAGGGACGGACCTTCATCGTTCTCACTCACCGCATGCGCCTTCACGGCGCGGTGTGCATTCTCACTTGTGCCGGTACGTGATCCGACCCTTCGAGGGGTCGTAGGGCGACACTTCGACGGTGACGCGGTCGCCGGGGAGGATGCGGATGTAGTACTGCCGCATGCGCCCCGAGATCGTCGCGAGCACGTCGAGCCCGTTGTCGCACTTCACACGAAACATTGCATTGGGCAGCGCCTCAAGCACCGCCCCTTCAAACTCGAGCTTGTCGCCCTTGGGCTCTCTCGGCCCTGATGCCTCTGAACGCTTGCGAGCCATAAACCTCAGTTCGCTCCGATCGCCCGAAAGAGCGCCGCGGTCACGTCGTCGAGCGCGCCCACGCCGTCTACGCGGCGAAGAAGACCCTTGTTCGCGTACCAGGCGACGAGGGGCGCGGTCAGCGCGGCGTACTCCGCCAGGCGCTTGCGAACGACGTCTTCGCGGTCATCTGCCCGCTGAAGCAGCCGTTCGCCGCCCTCCCCCCGGTCGGGAGAGGGGGGCGGATCATACTTGAGATGAAAGATTCGTCCAGAGGTCTCGCCCACCCTTCGACCGGTGATCCGCTCGACGATGAGTTCGTCGGGCACTTCGAGGAGCACCACGTCGTCGATGTGCTTGCCGACCTTGGAGAGCATCCGCTCGAGGCTCTCGGCCTGCGCGACCGTGCGGGGGAAGCCGTCGAGCACGTAGCCCACGGCCGCGTCGCTCAGGGCGATGCGATCCTGCACGAGACCGATCACCACCTCGTCGGGGACGAGGAGGCCCTTCGCCATGAACTCGTCGGCCTTGCGACCGAGCTCGGTGCCGGCCTTGCGCGCGGCCCGGAGCATGTCGCCCGTCGAGATCTGGGGGACGCCGAGCTTCGCGCAGAGGCGCTGGGCCTGGGTGCCCTTGCCGGCCCCAGGGGGACCGATGAAGATGAGGTTCTTCACGCCGCCCTCCGACCCTGAATGCGCGGACCGCCGGGGCCTGCGAAACCCTCGTAGTGGCGCGAGATCAGGTACGACTCGATCTGGTTTGCCGTGTCGAGCGCGACGCCCACGACGATCATGATCGACGTGCCGCCGAACTGGAACGGGATCTTCAAGTACTGCCGCATGAAGTCGGGCACGATGCAGATGATGGCGACGTAGAGCGCGCCGCCGAAGGTGATGCGGGTGAGCACCTTCTCGATGTAGTCGGCCGTGGGCTTCCCCGGGCGGATGTTCGGGATGAAGGCCCCCTGCTTCTTGAGGTTGTCGGCCACGTCGACGGGCGGAAAGGTGACCGCCGTGTAGAAGTAGCAGAAGAACACCGTGAGCAGGACGAAGATGGTGCTGTACATCCAGTCGCCGCGGTCGAGGTGATCGCGCATCCAGTCCATGCCGGGGACGTGGAGGCCCGCGAGCGTCGCGGGGAGCGCGAGCATCGTCGAGGCGAAGATCGGGGGGATGACGCCCGAGGAGTTCACGCGAAGCGGCAGGTGCGTTCGCTGACCACCGTACATCTTGCGGCCGATGATGCGGCGCGAGTACTCGATGGGGATGCGGCGCTGACCGCGCTCGAAGAACACGATCGCCATCACCGACGCGATGACGAGCACCGTCGCGATGAGGAGCGACGTGGGCTGGATCTGCCCCGTGCTGGTGAACTGCCAGGTCTGACCGAGGTTCGAGGGGAAGTCGGCGACGATCCCCGCGAAGATGATCATCGAGATCCCGTTGCCGATGCCGCGCTCGGTGATCTGCTCGCCGAGCCACATGATGAAGGCCGTGCCCGTCGCGAGCGTGAGCATCGCGAGCGCGCGGAAGAGCCAACCCTTGTCGACCACGACCTGCACGCCGTCGGCGGTCTGGCGGTTCTCGAGGTAGAGCGAGATCGAGAAGCCCTGCACCAGCGCGAGCGCCACGGTCGCGTAGCGGGTGTACTGGTTGATCTTCCGCTGGCCCATCTCGCCCTCCTTGCGGAGCTCTTCGAGGGGCTTGAAGACCGACGTGAGGAGCTGGAGGATGATCGACGCGGAGACGTACGGCATCACGCCGAGCGCGAAGATCGAGACCTGTTCGAGCGCGCCACCAGAGAAGAGGTTCAGGAGGTTCAGGAGCGAGCCCGAGCTGTCCTGACCGATGAACTCCTGCATGGCCTTGCGATCGGCGCCGGGGACGGTCACAAAGACGCCCACGCGGTAGACCGCGAGCATGCCCAGGGTAAAGAGCACCCTTCGGCGGAGCTCAGGGATCCTGGTGATGTTGGCGAGCGCGCTGGTAGCCATCCGGTGTGATTCCTACTGGTGAAGTCGCGCGGGGCGTCTAACACAGACCCGCGCCGAGGGGAATAGAGGGGGCACCACTCCAGCGTCACTCTCGAACGATTCGAGAGCGCCGCGCAGAGGGGTGCCCCGACTCAACCCCTCGGGGGCGCTACTTCGTTCCCCCGTCGGTGGCCTTCGCGTCTTCGATGATCTCGACCGAGCCGCCAGCGGCTTCGACCTTGGCCCGGGCGCCCGCGGAGATCGCGTGCACCTTGAGGGTGAGCTTGCGCTCGAGGTCGCCGTCGCCGAGGATCTTCACGCGGCCGTAGCCGTCGTCGACGAGCCCGACGTTCTTGAGCGCGTCGAGGTCGACCACGGAGCCGTCGGAGAAGCGACGACCGAGCGACGAGACGTTGACCTCGGCGATCTCGGCCGGGAACGGGTTGCGGAACCCGCGCTTCGGCAGACGACGCTGGATCGGGGTCTGACCACCCTGAAAGTGGAGCTTCCCGAAGTTGCCAGGGTGACGGGCTTTCTGGCCCTTCTGACCCTTGCCAGCGGTCTTGCCGAGGCCGGAGCCGACGCCGCGGCCCTTGAGGGTGCGGTTGCGGTTCGCGCCGACAGGCGCCCGCAGGTTGCTGAGTACGTTAGCCATCGATCTCCTCCACGGAGACGAGGTGGATGACCTTCTTGATCATCCCCCGAAACGACGGGGTGTTGTCGACCACGACCTCGGAGTGCGGCCCGCGCAGGCCGAGACCCACGATGGTCTTCTCGAAGTGGTGGCGCTCCCCGATCGTGGACTTCTGCTGAACCACGCGGAGCTTGGTCTTGTGCGACATGACGGAACGTTCCTCTCCCTTACGCGCTCGTCTCGGTGAGGTCTTCGGGGCGGCGGTTCCGCTTGGCCGCCGTCGCGGCGATGTCGCGCAGCTGCTTGAGCGCCGACACCACGGCCTTCACGGAGTTGTGAGGGTTACGGCTCCCGAGGCTCTTCGTGAGGATGTCGCGGATGCCCGCGCTCTCGACGACGGCCCGGACCGCACCGCCCGCGATGACGCCCGTACCGGGCGACGCGGGGCGCAGCATGACCTTGCCCGAGCCGTAGTGGCCGAGCACCTCGTGGGGGATGGTCCCGCCGACGAGGGGCACGCTGAACATGTTCTTCTTGGCCTGGTCGTGGCCCTTGCGGATCGCCTCGGGGACCTCGTTGGCCTTGCCGAGCCCGACGCCCACGCGACCGTTCTCGTCACCTACGACCACGAGGGCCGAGAACGAGAACCGCCGACCGCCCTTGACCACCTTGGCCACGCGGTTGATGTGGACGACCCTCTCCTTGTCCTCGGCCGACTTCGCTTCGTTGTCCATCGACATCGATGTGTCTCCCGTTGTCCCTGATCAGAAGCTGAGGCCGGCCTTGCGGGCCGCGTCCGCGAGAACGCCGATGCGGTTCTGCGCCTGGTACACGTACCCGTTGCGGTCGAAGACCACCTGGGTGACGCCCGCCGCGACGCAGGCCTTCGCGATGGCCTCGCCGACCTTCTTGGCGGCGTCAACCTTGCGATCTTCCTTCACCGCGTCGCGGACGTCCTTCGAGAGCGTGCTCGCGAAGGCCACCGTGGTGCCCGCGTCGTCGTTGACGACCTGGGCGTAGATGTGCTTCGACGACCGGAACACCGTGAGGCGCGGACGCTCCGCGGTTCCGTGGATCTTCGCGCGGATCCGGTACTTCCGACGCAGTCTGGTGTCGTTCTTGTTGCTCATCGTCATTCCTCGCTCGCGTACGACCCGGACCATTCGCCGGGTCGGCTACGAGATCACTTACTTCTTGCCGCCCTTGCCGGCCTTGCCCGCCTTCTGGACGATCTTCACCAGCTCGGGCTGCGCGGTCTTGGCCTTCTCGTTCATGACCACGAGGCGCACGCCCTTGCCCTTGTAGGGCTCCGGGGGACGGAACGACTGCATCTGCGCGACGACCTGACCGAGGAGGTCCTTGTCAGCCGTCTCGAAGAACACGACCGTCTGCTTGCTGTCGGGCGTCACGACCACCGCGACGGCCTTGGGCACGTCGTAGATGACCTTGTGCGACAGGCCCAGGGTCATCGTGAGCTTGTTGTTCTTCAGCTCCTCGACCTTGTAGCCGGTGCCCTCGAGCTTGAGCGCCTGGGTGTACCCCTTCTCGACGCCGACCACGGCGTTCGCGAGGTGCGAGCGCACGGTGCCGGTGACGCGCGAGACCGACGCGAGGTCGAGCTCGGGCTTCGCAGAGATGGTCGCCGTCGTGCCCGCGACGGTGATGGCGACGTCGGCCGGGATGGCGCGACGCACGGACCCCTTGGGGCCCTTGACCTCGAAAAAGTCGGCCCCTGCGGTGATGGACACACCCTTGGGGAGCTCGACGGGACGCTTGCCGATTCGGGACATGGTCAGCTCCTCACCAGACTTCGCAGAGCAGCTCGCCGCCGACGCCCTGCTTGCGCGCTTCACGGTCGCTCATGACGCCGCGGGAGGTGCTGAGCACCGAGATCCCGAGGCCCGAGCGCACCTTCGCGATGTCATCACACGCCACGTAGACCCGGCGGCCCGGGCGAGACACCCGGCGGATGCCCTCGATCACGGGAGCGCGATCGCGGCCATACTTCAGCACGAGGGTCAGGGACTCGCGGCCGTCGTCGCCAGACTCGGTCTGGATCGAGGCGACGTAACCTTCAGAGGCCAGGATCTCAGCCACCGCGCGCTTGAGGCGCGACGCGGGAACGCTCACGCGCTCGTGCCGCGCCATGGTGGCGTTACGGATCCTGGTCAGCATGTCAGAGATGGGGTCGGTCAGCATGTTCGCCTCTCACCAGCTCGCCTTGATCACGCCCGGGATCTCACCGCGCAGCGCGTAGACCCGAAGGCACACGCGGCACAGCTCGAACTTGCGGTAGTAGCCGCGCGCGCGGCCGCAGACCTTGCAGCGGTTCCGGTGACGCACCGAGAACTTCGGTGCGGATTGAAGCTTCGCGAATGCGCAGGCACGTGCCACGTTGGTCTCTCCACTAAAGCCAGAATCAGGTCCGGAACGGCATCCCGAGGTGCTGGAGGAGCGCGCGGCCCTCCTCGTCGGTCCTCGCGGTCGTCGTGATCGAGATGTTGAGCCCCTTCACCTTCTCCACGAGGTCGTAGTTGATCTCGGGGAAGATGATCTGCTCCTTGACGCCGAGGGTGTAGTTACCCTTGCCGTCAAAGGCCTTGGGGCTCACGCCCTTGAAATCCCTCACGCGCGGCAGCGCGAAGGTGATGAGACGATCGAGGAACTCCCACATACGCTCCTTGCGAAGCGTGACCATCACGCCGATCGCGAGGCCCGTGCGGAGCTTGAAGGTCGCGATCGACTTGCGGGCCCTGGTGATCATGGGCTTCTGCCCCGTGATCGCCTGAACCTGGTCGACGCCCACCTCGATGATCTTCGCGTTCGAGACCGCCTCGCCGAGGCCCATGTTCACAGTCACCTTGAGCACACGCGGAACCTGCATGGGGTTCGTGTACTGGAACTGCTTCATGAGCGCCGGGATGGCCTCCGCGCGGTACTTGTCACGGAGCCGCGGCGGGAAGCGCTCCTCGGCCTTGCGCTCGCCCGCTTCGACGGGGGCCGCGGCCGTGGGCTTCTTCGCGCCAGGCTTCGCGCCGGGCTTCGCAGGGGCGCCCTTGCCAGCAGGGGCTCCCTTGGCCGCGGGCTTGCCGCCGCCCTTGTCAGCGCCCTTGGCCTTGTCGCCGGCGCCCTTGTTCTTCTTATCGTCCGCCATCGTCGTTCCTCTGCGTCACGTTTCCACGCGTCTCGTCTGCGCGTGGGTCTCGCGCGCTCACACGGTCTCGTGCTTGATCTCCTTGCCGCTCTTGGCAAGTCGGACCTTCGACCCGTCCGCTTCGACGCGGACCTTCACCCGCGTGGCCTTGCCCGTCTCGGGATCGACGGGCATCACCTTCGAGATGTGGATCGGGTGCTCGCGCTCGAAGATCCCACCCTCACGATTGCGCATCGTGGCCTTGGTGTGACGCTTCTGAACGTTGATGCCCTCGACGACCACTCGCTCGTGCTCGGGCGACACCGACAACACCTTGCCGGTCTTGCCCTTGTCCTTGCCAGAGATCACGAACACCGTGTCGCCCTTGTGGATCCTCGCGAGGCTCATCAGATCACCTCCGGCGCCAGCGAGATGATCTTCATGAAGTTCTTGCCGCGCAGCTCGCGGGCGACCGGTCCGAAGATGCGCGTCCCGATGGGCGCGCCCTCCTTGTCGATCAGCACCGCCGAGTTCGCGTCGAACTTCACGTACGACCCGTCCGGGCGCGCGTACTCACGCGTGGTGCGAACCACGACCGCGCGAGCGGTCTGGCCCTTCTTCACCTTCATGTTCGGGAGCGCTTCCTTCACGCTCACCACGATGACGTCGCCGAGGCCCGCGTACTTGCGGCGCGAGCCGCCGAGCACCTTGATGCACTGCACCAGGCGGGCGCCCGAGTTGTCGGCCACGTCGAGAATCGTGCGCATCTGAATCATGTCACGTCTCCTCGGGGCGGCTGACCAGCTTCACCACGGCCCAGCGCTTCTCGCGCGAGAGGGGGCGGTGCTCCTGGATCTCGACCACGTCGCCGGCCTTGTACTGCCCGTTCTCGTCGTGGGCCTTGTACTTCTCACGACGGCGCACGTACTTGCCGTAGATCGGGTGGCGCACCGAGCGGACGACCTCGACCACCACGGTCTTGGTCATCTTCGCGCTGGTGACCTTGCCCACGAGCGTGCGCTTGCGCCCGTGCTTGTCGGCGCCCTGGGGGGCGGTCGCCGTGTTGGTGTCCGTCATCGCGGTCTCCTCACGCCTTCACTGCGGCCTTGGCGGCGCGCTGGGTCTTCTCGGAGAGGGCGCGCGCGAGGTCGCGGCGCAGCTTCCCGATACGGCTCGTGTCGGCGAGCTGGTTGGTGTAGTTCTGAAAGCGGACCTCCACGAGGTCCTTCGTCGTCGACGTGATGAACGTCGCGAGCTCCTCGTCGGACTTGGACCGCAGGTCGGCCATGTTGAGCGTCTTCGCCATGGTGTCCTCTACTCACCCCACCGCGCGGGTGAGGAGCTTCACTGCCACGGGGAGCTTGTGACCCGCGAGCCTGAAGGCCTCGCGCGCCATGTCCTCGGGGATGCCGCCGAGCTCGTAGAGCACGCGGCCGGGGGTCACCACGGCGACCCACTCCTCGACGTTGCCCTTGCCGTGACCCATGCGGGTCTCGAGGGGCTTCTTCGTGATGGGCTTGTCCGGAAAGACCCGGATCCAGAGCTTGCCCGCGCGCTTGACGTGACGGGTGATCGCCATACGAGCGGCCTCGATCTGGCGGGCGGTCACCTTGCCAGACTCGGTCACCTGGAGACCGAAGTCACCGAAGGACACATCAGAGCCACGGTGAGCCGTGCCCTTCAGGTTGCCCTTCTGCTGCTTGCGGTGCTTGACCTTCTTGGGAGAGAGCATCGTCGTCCTCTACGCCTGCGCGATCAACGCGCCCTCGGGGCGCGCTTCTTCTGCTGAAGAACCTCGCCCTTGAACAGCCACACCTTCACGCCGATCGAACCGTAGGTCGTGTGCGCCTCGCCCTGGCCGAACTCGATGTCGGCGCGGAGCGTGTGCAGGGGCACGCGGCCTTCGCGGTAGCTCTCGACGCGCGCCATTTCAGAACCGCCGAGGCGACCCGCGCAGCGGATACGAATGCCCTTGGCGCCGAGCTTCATCGCCTGCGTCACGGCCTTCTTCATCGCGCGGCGGAACGACACGCGTCGCTCGAGCTGCGTCGCGACCGCTTCGGCCACGAGCTGCGCGTTCGTCTCGGGCTTGCGCACCTCCTGGACGTCGATGACGATGTCGTCGGCGCTGGCGTTGGTGAACTTCATGAGCCCGGGGAACGGCGGGGTCGCGCTCTTCTGTCCGGGCTGGCGGGCCTCGCCGGCCTTGCCCTTCTTGAGCTCCTCGACCCCTTTGCCGCCCTTGCCGATCACGATGCCCGGACGCGCCGTGAACACGATGACCTTGACCTTGGAGGCCGCGCGCTCGATCTCGACGCCCGCGATGGACGCGTTGGCGAGATGCTCACGCACGAGGCGCTTCAGGGTGATGTCCTCGTGGAGCCACGCCGCGTAGTTGCGCTCCTCGAACCACTTCGAGTTCCAGGTCTTGATAACCCCCAGGCGGAACCCGTACGGATGAACCTTCTGTCCCATCTGATTCTCTCACCCGGCCTTCAGGCCGAGGTCTCCGTGGTCGAGGTGGTCGTGGTCGAAGGCGTCGCAGCCCTGGCGGCCTTCTTGGCCGCGTGGGCCTCGGCGCGCTCCTGCTTCTTCGCCACGCGCTGCGGGAGCACGTCGCTCAGCGTGATCGCGATGTGGCTCACGCCCTTCGTGACCTGCGTGGCGCGACCCATGGCGCGGGGACGCCAGCGACGCACGTGCTTGTTCGGCACGTGCTTGTTCGGACCCTTGTCGACCGCCGCGACGCTCACGTAGAGGTCGTCGATGTTCACGTTGGGGTCCGAGAACTTCGCGTTGGCGAGGGCTGACTCGATGATCTTACGCACCACAGGCGCAGCGGCCTTGCGGGTGAACATCAGCACGTCGATCGCCTCGGCCACCTTGCGGCCCCGGACGAGGTTCACGATCGTGCGCGCCTTTCGCGGCGCGACCCGCGCGAACCGCGCAATCGCCTTGCTCTCCATAGGTCTGATCCGCTCTTCGTTTCCTCGGCGCCGCCGTCCGCGGCCCCAGAGGGCTCCCGCCAGTGCGTTCGCCCGGTAATGGGCGCAGCCACCGACATAGATGTGTTTCTCACTCGGCGTACCAACCGCCTGTTGCGGGGCACATCCGAGGGAGGGCGCGGCTTGTAACACCCTGATTTTTGAAGGTCAAGCGAAGCTCTCTACTCGCTTCGTCATTTTTCTTCGCGCGCCCGGATTCAAGCCCTTTGCGAGAAAGCTCCGACCCGTGTAGATCATTGCTCCGCGTCACTCACCCACTCGCCGGGGTGGCGGAACTGGCACACGCAGCGGATTCAAAATCCGCCGCCCGCAAGGGCTTACGGGTTCGAGTCCCGTCCCCGGTACCAAAATCGACCGAGTCATTCACTTCGCGTGAGCGCGATGAGCTCGTCGGCGATCACGCCGGCCGCGTCGGGTCGCGCGGTCTCCCACGCGCGCGCGCCCATCGCCCGTAGCGCTTCGGGATCACCGAGCACCTTCGTGACCTCGTCGGCGAGGCGCTCGGGCGTGAGCTCCGACTGCGCGATCCACGACGACGCGCCCTTCGCGGTCATCGCCTCGGCGTTCTTGCGCTGGTGGTCGTCGGCCGCCGTGGGCAGCGGGATGTAGATCGCCGGACGCCCGATCACACCGAGCTCTGCGACGGTCATCGCGCCCGCGCGGCAGACGAGCAGCGACGCGCGCTCCATCGCGGCGGCCACGTCGTCGATGAAGGCCACCACGTCGGCCTCGACGCCGACGCGCGCGTACTCCGCGAGCACCTCGTCGCGCGAGGCCGCGCCGGTCTGGTGCGTGAGCGTGAGCTTCAAGCCCCTCGCGCGCATCAACTTCAGCGCCTCGGGCACGACCTTGTTGATCGCGCGCGCGCCCTGACTCCCGCCGATGACCAGCACCTCGGGCACGTCGGGGCGGCGAACCTCCGAGGCCATGCGCTGAAGAAACGCCCTCCGCACGGGCGAGCCCGTCACCACGGGAACGCCTTCTGGAAAGGCTCCGAGGGCCTCCTCGTGCGTGAGGAAGGCGCGCTTCACCACGCGCGCAAGGATGCGATTGGTGAGCCCCGGGACGGCGTTCGGCTCGAGCACCGCCGTCGGGATTCGAAGCGCCGCGGCCAGCGCCACGATGGGGCCGCCCGCGTAGCCGCCGACGCCGAGCACCACCTGCGGGCGGTTCACTCGAAGCAGCGAGAGCGCCTTCAGCCCCGCGGTGGGGAGCTTCGCGAGGGCCTTCGCGAGCGCAACGCCGCGCACGCCGTTGAGGGCCGAGACCTCCATCGGCTCGAAGCGCCAGGGCGTCGTGGGGAGCACCTTCGCCTCGATGCCGCGCATCGTGCCCACCCAGCACACGTCGAGGTCTCGCGTGCGTCGCGCGAGCGCGTCGGCCACGGCGATGCCCGGAAAAACATGCCCTCCGGTGCCCCCGCCCGCGATCATCACGCGCAGCGGCGTCGCCACGTCAGCGCCCCGGCTCGCTTGCGCCGCGAGAGACCGAGAGCAGCACGCCCACGGCGGCGAGGTCGACGACGAGCGAGCTCCCGCCGAAGGAGATGAACGGCAGCGTGAGGCCCTTGGTGGGGAGCACGCCCATCGCGACGCCGAGGTTGATGAGCGCCTGCAATCCGAAGAGCGACGTGAGCCCGAACGCGAGGTAGGTGCCGTGGTCGTCGGCGGCGCGCGATGCGATGCGAACGCCTCGCCAGATGATGAATCCGTACGCCGCGATGAGCCCGCACATGCCGAGGAAGCCGAGCTCCTCGCCCACGATCGCGCCGATGAAGTCGGTGTGCGCCTCGGGGAGGAACAAGAGCTTCTGACGCGAGTCTCCGAGGCCGACGCCGCCGAAGCCGCCGTTGCCAAAGGACATCAGCGACTCGACGAGCTGGTAGGAGCTCCCGTGCCTGTGGCGCCACGGGTCGATGAACGCCTCCCAGCGTCGGCGACGGTAGTCGGTGCCCATGACGAGGTACCAGGCCACGGGGAGGGCCGTGAGCACCGCGCCGAGGATGTATCCCGTGCGAGCGCCCGCCACGAACAAGAGAATGAACGTGAGGAGCAGCAGCACCACGGCGCTCCCCATGTCGGGCTGCTTGAGGCAGAGCAGCATCAAGACGCCCGCCATCAGGAGGTGCGGCAGGAACCCGATGGAGAACGTGCGGATCTTCTCGTTCTTCTTCGAGAGCGAGTGCGCGAGCCACACGACGATCGTCACCTTCGCGATCTCCGCGGGCTGCACGCGAATGGGCCCCAGGCGGATCCATCGCGCGGCCCCGTTGGTCGCGTGGCCGAGCCCCGCCACCACCACCACGAGCAGAAAGACCGTCACGCCGAGGAGCGGGTACGTGAAGCGACGGAGCTTGCGGTAGTCCCACGACGCGGCTGCCGTGAGGCCCCCGAAGCCCACGAGCGCGTAGAGGCTCTGGCGCACCAGGTAGTACTGCGAGTCGTGGTGCATGTGCCCCGCGTAGACCGCGCTGGCCGAGTAGACCATCACGATCCCGAAGGCCACGAGCAGCATCGTCCCCGCGAGGAGCGCGTAGTCGATGGGGCCGTCGTAGCGCGCGGCCTTGCGCGTCTTGGGCGCCGTCGCGGTCTCGGTCGTGGGCGACACACCCGAGCGCGCGTCGAGCGAGCGACGGCGCACGTTGGCGGTCGGTTCGACGGCCATCGTCACGCGCCACCTCCGCGTCCCGGATCCGACGTGCGCGGCGACACCGCGAACTCGCGCACCGCGGCGGCGAAGACCCTCCCGCGGTGGGCGTAGTTGTCGAACATGTCGAGGGAGCTGCACGCCGGCGCGAGCAGCACGCAGTCGCCCGGCTCGGCGAGCAGACGCGCCACGCGTACGGCCTCGCGCATCGAGTCGGCCTCGCGGTGAGGCACCGACGTTCCGATCGCGGCGCGGAGGTTCGGCGCGGCCTCTCCGAGCAGCACCACGGCGCGCGCCTTCGTCCTCAGGAGCTGCACGAGCGGGTCGTAGGAGCCGCCCTTGTCGCGTCCTCCGGCGATGAGCACCACGCGGCGGTCGGTGCCTTCGAGCGCGCGAATCGCAGCGCCTACGTTGGTCGCCTTCGAGTCGTCGTAGTAGACGACCCCCTCGTCTTCGAGGACGAACTGCATCCGGTGGGCAAGGCCCTCGAAGGACTCGAGCGCTTCGAGCGTGGCGTCGCGCGTGGCGCCCGCGAGCTCCGCCGCGAGGATCGACGCCATCGCGTTCGAAACATTGTGGGCGCCGCGGATCTTGAGCAGCGAGAGGGGGTAGCGCGCGCCCGTGCGCGTCACGATCACGCCGTCGACGACGCGGGTCTCGCCCTTGTCTCCGCCGAAGGTGTGGACCTTCGCCACGCCGCCGCGCGCGAAGGCCGCGACCACCGGGTCGTCGCCCGGCACCACCGCGTGATCGCTCGCGCGCTGATAGAGAAAGATCCTCGCCTTCGCGGCGCCGTAGGCGGCCAGCGAGGGGTAGCGGTCGAGGTGGTCGGCCGTGAGGTTGAGGTGCACCGCGACGTGGGGCGCGAAGCTCGCGGTCTTCTCGAGCTGGTACGAGCTCACCTCGACGACGAGGCGTCCGTTCGACTCGGCGGCGGGCGTGTCGACGGCCTCGGAGAGCGGCGTGCCGAGGTTGCCGCCCACGAAGGTGGCGAAGCCCGCGGCCTTGAAGATCTCGCCAATGAGCGTGGTGACCGTGCTCTTGCCGTTGGTCCCCGTGATCGCGACGATGGGCGCGCGCGTGTACCAGCTCGCGAGCTCGAGCTCGCTCACCACAGGCACGCCGCGAGCCTCCGCGGCCTCGACCACGCGCAGGGGCGGAACCCCCGGCGACACCACGATCAGGTCGGCCTTCGCGAAGGTCTCGGGCCTGTGCGCGCCGAGGTCGAAGCTCACCCCCGCGTGCGCGAGCGCCATGAGCTTCTCGTCGTCGAGGTCGGCCGCGTCGCGCTTATCGTTGAGCACCACGGAGGCCGCGCCCTTGCGCAGCGCCAGCCGCGCCGCCGACTCGCCCGAAGCGCCCATGCCGACGACCACGACCCGCTTGCAGTTGACCGTGCGTTCCACGCGCCGGGGGATACATCAACGGCCCCGAGAACGCGAAATCGTTGACCGAACCGGCTCGGCGACCCCCTTGACAGAAACGTGAATACCGTTCACTTTACGAACGTGATTCACGGAGAGGCCGACGGGGAGGACGAGGGCGGAGGGCGGAGGGCGCGCTCTCGTGCGAGGCGCGTCGACGAGATCGTCACGACGGCGCTCGAGATCGTGCGCGACGAGGGCATCGAGGCGCTCACCACGCACGCCATCGCGAAGCGCATCGACGTCGCGGTGGGGGGGCTCTACCGGTATTTTCCCTCGAAGTCGGCGCTGCTCGCGGAGCTCGAACGGCGGGCCATCGGTGACCTCGGCGCGCACCTCAAGCACAGCCTCGACGAGGCCGACGGAGCCTTTCGCGCGAAGGGCGCCGCGCTCGCCAGGATCGTGCTGGCAGGCCGCGCCTACGGCCGCTTCGCGAAGGAGCGCCCCACGGAGACGGGCTTCGTCAACCAGATGCTCGCGGACCCTCGCACGCTCGTTCCGGGCGACGAGGGCCTCGCGCTCGTCACCACCACGATGGAGCTGCTCGGCGTGGTGTCTGCGCTCTTCACCGCCGCCGCGGAGGAGTCCGCGCTCTCTCAGGGCCCGGCGCTCGAGCGCGCGGTGCTCTACTGGTCGGGGCTGCGCGCCGTGCTGGAGCTTTCGAAGCTCAAGTCGCACGCGCCAGGCTTCGACGCGACGCCGCTCGCCGACGCGATGACGCGAGCGCTGCTGGTGGGATTCGGCGCCGAGCCCGACGCGGTCACACGCGCCTTCTCGGCGGTCAAACGCTACACGGACAAGGATCGAACGAAGGAGTCGGGAGCATGATCGCAGGAGCGGTTCTGGCAGGCGCGGCGGGCTGGTCGTTGAGCGAGTACGCCCTCCATCGATGGGTGGGGCACGACCCGAAGAGCGAGACCGATTTCGCCGAGGAGCACAGGCGTCACCACGCCGAGCGCTTCTACTTCGCGCCCACTTCGAAGAAGGTCACCCACGTGGGGCCCATCGTGGCGAGCGCTGCGCTCATGGCGCGCGCAGTCGCGGGTCGCAAGGGCCTCGCCTTCGTGGCGAGCTACGCGGCGGCCTATGTGGGCTACGAGGTGTTTCATCGACGGCTCCACACGCACCCGCCGACGGGGCCCGTGGGGCGCTTTCTGCGGAGGCACCACTTCGCGCACCACTTCAACGGCCCGCAGACCAACCACGGCGTCACGTCGCCCGTGTGGGACGCGGTCTTCGGCACGCTGCGCGACCCCGGCGTGATCCGCGTGCCCGAGAAGCTCGCGATGACCTGGCTCGTCGACCCCGCGACGGGCGAGGCGAAGGCCGAATACGCAGCGGATTACGTGATCCGTCGGCCCGTCAAGCGCAGCGACGAGGCGGCGCCCGTCGCGGTGGCGTAACTTCGGACGCCCGCGGCTGTACATGCGACCGCTGACGCTCCGAGAGACCTCGCGGATTTCGACGGGCGCGGCAGAGGTGATGCGACGATGGAGTTCCTCAAGCGTGCGCTCTGGTTCCTCTTCGTGGGCTGGTGGCTCGCGCTGCTCTGGGGGCTGACGGCGTGGCTGTTCTGCGCGTCGTTCGTGCTGCTGCCCCTCGGCGCGACGATGTTCAACCGCGTGCCGCAGGTGCTGACGCTCAAGCCCGTCGAAAACGACCCGTGGACGGGTCAGCCCGTGCGCGAGCTGTCGTGGATCCTGCGCGTCGTGTGGTTCGTCTTCGTGGGCTGGTGGCTCGGTCTCCTGGCCTTCAAGGTCGGCTACCTGCTCTGCCTCACGATCGTGGGGATGCCGCTCGGGATCTGGCTCCTGCACCGCGTCCCGATGGCGATGACCCTCAAGCAGTCGGCCTGACCGACCACCCTCCGACTACCGCAACTTCAGGCTCGAGAGCGCGATCAGCGCCAGCGCGATGGAGATGATCCAGAAGCGCACGATCACCTTCGGCTCGGCCCACCCCTGCTTCTCGAAGTGGTGGTGGATCGGCGCCATGAGGAAGATGCGCTTGCCCTCTCCGTAGCGCCGCTTCGTGTACTGGAAGTAGGTCGTCTGGATGATGACCGACACGGTCTCGACCACGAAGACCCCGCCCAGAAGCGCCGAGAGCAGCTCGTTCTTGGTGACCAGCGCGAGCATCCCGAGGGCGCCGCCGAGGGCCAGCGCGCCGACGTCTCCCATGAACACCGACGCTGGGTACGTGTTGTACCAGAGGAACCCGACGCCGCTCCCCATCATGGCGCCGCAGAGGACGGTGAGCTCTCCCGTCGAGCGGATCGGCGGGATGTCGAGGTAGCGCGCGATGTCGAAGCTGCCCAGCGTGAGGCCCGTGACGTACGCGAAGATGAGGTACGTCATCGCGTTGATGATCACGGGGCCGATGGCGAGCCCGTCGAGTCCGTCGGTGAGGTTCACCGCATTCGAGGTGCCCACCACGAGAAAGACTCCGAACGCGATGTAGACCCCCACGGGCAGGATGATCGCGTGGCGATACGCCCTGAAGGGCAGCGCGAGGTGGTTTCTGTGTTCGAGCCAGTCGGCGGGCAGGAACGACCCCTTGCCGAGGAAGAGGTAGCCCACCACGAGGCTCGCCACGAGCACCTGGCCGACGAGCTTGTAGCGCCCCGCGAGGCCGCCCGAGTTCTTCTTCTTGATCTTCAGGTAGTCGTCGAGAAAGCCCACGATCCCGTAGCAGACCGTGACGATCAGCGTGAGCCACACGAAGCTGTTGTGGGGGTCGGCCCACAGCACCGTCGGCACCACGAGCGTGAAGAGGATCAGCGAGCCTCCCATCGTGGGCGTTCCGCGCTTCGAGAGGTGCGACTGGGGACCGTCGTCGCGTACGACCTGCCCGATCTGCTTCTCCGCGAGCCGTCGGATGAACCACGGGCCGAGGGCGAACGACATCACCATCGCCGTGAGCGTCGCCATGATCGTGCGGAACGGGATGTACCGCAGCACGTTGAGCCACGAGAGCCACGACGCCGCGCCGCGCAGCGGATAGAGCAGGAGGTAGATCACCGCGTCACCTCGGAGAGCGCGTCGACGCAGCGCTCCATGCGCATCCCGCGCGAGCCCTTGACCAGCACCACGTCGCGCGGCTTCACCACCGCGCAGAGCTTCTCGGCGCCCTGAATCGAGTTCATCGCGAGGTGCACGTCGAGGCCCCGAAGCTGCGCGTGCGAGGCCGCGAGGGTCATCTCTGCGCCCACCGCGACGAGCACCGTCGCGCCCGCGTCGCACACGCGATCGACCGCGATGAGGTGCTCCTCTTCGCTGAGGGAGCCGAGTTCGAGCATGTCTCCGAGCGCCACGACGAGCCGCGAGCCGTGTACTTCCGCGATCTCCGAGGCGGCTTCGAGCGCGGCGCGAACGGCCCGCGGGCTCGCGTTGTAGGTGTCGTCGATGACGCGCGTCCCCGAGGGGAGTTCGCGGAGCACCAGCCTCCCCGGCACGGCCGTCACCGACTCGATGGCCTTCGCCGCGGCGCGCAGCCCTTCGGCGTCTGCGCCCGTCGCGGCCGTGGCGCAGAGCGCCGCCGCGATGTTGCACGCCACCGCGGCGCCGAGCAGCGGGCTCACGAGCTCGATCTCGCCGACGTCGGGGCACAGCTCGGGCGAGACCGCGAAGTGAAGCCGCGCGCGGCAGTCATCGAGGAGCGTGCGAGACACGAGGCGCACGTGAGCCTCGGCCGAGACGCCGAAGAGCCAGCGGGCGCAATTCGCGGCGGCGCGCTCGACGCGCGCGCGGGAGCGGGCCTCGTCGGCGTTGGCGACCACGGCGCGAGAGGCGAACGCGAAGATCGATCCCTCCTCGTCGGCGACGGCGTCGATGGAGCCGAGGCCCTCGGTGTGCGCGGCGTCGGCGTTCATGCACATCGCCACGTCGGGGCGGGTCATCTCTCCGATGCGGGCGATCTCGCCGTGGCCGTTGGAGCCGCACTCGACCACCATCGCGGTGTCGCTCTCCGAAAGGCCGAGGAGGGTGAAGGGGGCGCCCACGAGGTTGTTGAGGTTGCCTACCGTCGCGTGACAGCGGCCCTTCGTGGCGGCGGCGAGGGCCGCGGCGGTGAGCTCCTTGGTGGTGGTCTTGCCGACGGCGCCGCTGATGGCGACGACGGGAATCCCCATGGGGCGCGAGGCTTTCGCGTCGCGGCGGACGGAGAGGGCGTGCTCGCGCGCGATGCGTCCGAGGGCCGCGAGCGTGTCGGGCACGAAGACGCAGGGGGCCCCGTCGGGCACCGCGGCTCCCTCTCGAACGAGGAGCGCGGCGGCGCCGTTGCGAACCGCCGCGTCGAGGTGGTCGTGGGCGTCGAAGCGCTCGCCGCGGAGGGCGACGAAGAGCGCGCCGGGATGTAGCGCCCGGGTGTCGGTGCCGAGGCCCACGAGGCGCAGCGAGGGGTCACCGCGGAGCGTCCCGCCGGTCTGGCGCGCGACCTCTTCGAGGGTGAGCGGAACGTCAATGCGTGGGAGCGCGGTGGCCATGCGTCCGGTCGATACCAGAGGTCACGGCGAGAAGCGAAATTGGCGCAGGCGGTGGTTGTCTGCGGGGGGGCGAGCGCTCAGAACGCGACGGTGACGGCCATGATGGCGCCGCCCTGCCCCGTGGGGGCGATCGCGGGCGCCCAGCGGGGCGCGCGGTCTTCGAGGGAGCTCGCCAGCGAGGGCCTGATTCGGGGGTGCGCGGTGCGCGCGCCGGGCTCGCACTCGGTCGTGTGACTGAGCTCGTACCCGATGACGTGACCCACGACGGGGAGGAGCAATCCGCCCACGAGCGCCGCCCAGATCTTGCCGTTGCCTCCGAAATTGCGTCCGACGCCGTGCACCGCGAGGGGCGGCAGGAGGAGGTATGAGGCGACGCCGACGGTGAAGGTGAGGAGGGCTGTTCCCCAGTTGCTCGTCGAGTTGACCATGAACGCGGTGACCATCACGGTGCCCGCCACGCCCGCCGTCGCCGAGAGCGTCTCGGCCGCGATGCGCCCGAGGAACTGCGTGTCTTCGCAGCGCTGCTCGGGGCTGACGAACTCGTCGGGGTTTCGCGGCAACGCGGAGGTGTCGAGCGTAGGCGCCACGCGCGCTCGCGAGCCTCTCCACGTCGCGCCGGGAGCGAGCGGAGGCGGCGTCCACCAGGCTCCCTGCGCGGCGGTCGGCGTGACGCTCGGCGGCGGCGGAGGGAGCGCGAGCGACGGTTGCGCCGTCGTGGTCTCAGCGGTCGTTGATTGCGCGAGCGCGACGTCACCCCAGAGGAGCACGACCCCGCCCGCGACACACGTTATCCAGCGCGACGCTCTCATCACCGGCGACGGTATTCCGCGACGCGCGCCGAAGGCAACGGCCGCGTTGAGGGCGACGCGGGAATGCTCTACCGACCCCGCGCAGCCGCCGGTTGCGTGTTGCAGCCGCGGTACCCCATGCATCTCCCGTGATGCGTCGAGGATATCGCGATTCCCCCGTGCGTGCAGCAGACCAGACCCCGCGCGCACCCCACGCGATCGTCACACGCGCCGCCCGCACCCGGGAGCCTCCTCGCGACATCCGCAACCGCGGCGTCCACCGCGGCCACCACCGCGGCGTCCTCCGTGGCGTCGCTCGCGATCGCGGCGTCGACACGCTCGGGCGCGACCGTCGGCACGGGCTCTCCGGCCTCCGTGGGCACGACCAGGAAGGCGAATCCCGCCGTCTCGTGACACCCGTTGCACGCCGTCGAGGCATGCGCGTACGCGACCCTCGCGGCCACGAGGTCGTGCGACGTGATCGCCCGTGAGATCGGCGGAAGCTCCGCGAGGGGAAAGGCCCTCGCCAGCTCTGAGAGGTTCCCGTGGGCCTCCTCGGGCTGCTCGGCCTGACGCAGCTCCTCGAGCTCCTCGTCGAGCTCGCGGATCGCATAGGAGGCCAGCTCCCAACGCCCCGCCACGAGCGCGCGACCGAGCATCTCGTGGTGCCGCCCGACGGCCACCATGATGGGGCCGTAGCGCTTGGGCTCGTGGGGAGCCGGCGCGGGTGTGATCGGCGCAGGCTTCGAACACGCGCCGATGAGGAGCAACGCAGAGACCGCGGCGACGAGGGGCTTCATGATCGGGACGGTTCTATCAGCGCGGAACCCTTGTGCGCGAGGGGCGCGGCGTGAGACACAGCGGGCGATGGCAGGGCAGGGATCCGATCTCGTGCGCTTCGGTGTCGCGATGGACGCCGAGCTCCTCGCGCGCTTCGATGAGCGACTCGACGCGAGGGGCTACGCGAACCGCTCCGAGGCCCTGCGAGACCTCGTGCGCGCGTGGCTCTCCGACGACCACGTGCACGGCGGCGGGATGGTCGTCGCCACCCTCACCCTCGTCTATGACCACCACGTGCGGGAGCTCACCGAGAAGCTCACCGACATGCAGCACGACCTCGGCGAGCGCGTCGTGTCGACCCTGCACGTCCACCTCGACCACGATCACTGCATGGAGGTCATCGTGCTCAAGGGGCCCGCGGCGCTCATCCAGCAGGCGGCAGACCGCATCCTCGCGACGCGGGGGGTCGAGCACGGCAAGCTCGTCGCGACGGCGCTGCCCTCCTCCGACGGCCACCACCATCACCACCCCTGATCCGCGCCCCTGACGGGGACCTCGCTCAGCCCCCTTGTGCCCTGGCGCGGCGCGGTGTACACAACCGCCCCCCATCGAGGAGCGATTTCGTTCATGAGCAAGCTCGCAGCCCAGGTTGAGTCGTCGCAGTCCAAGTTCGCCGGATACCTCAAGGAGAACAAGATCGACCCCGCGCGCGTGGTGTACGCCTCGCAGCAGATCGAGAAGTTCACCCCCGAGGACCGCTCGATCAAGCTCGCCAAGCGCCAGAGCCGCGGCAAGGAAGACGACGCCGCCAAGGCCGCCCGCACGAAGAAGCCCCGCAGCGGTCGCCCCGTGACCACGCAGCTCGTGACCCGCGCCCTCAAGGGCGAGACCCTCACGGGACCGCAGAAGACCCGCATCCTCCGCGCGGTCGGCCGCGTCGCCGAGCAGAAGAAGCTCGGCGAGGTCGCGATCACGAACCTCTTCTGATCCGCTGATTCCCCGCCCGCTCCCCGTATCCCTCCCCCGACGCGACCGCTGCCCGGTGCGCGATCGATTCCGCTGTAACCGCGTGACCGTCATCCCGTAGCGTCGGCGCCACGGACGAGTTCCGAGGTCGTTCGTATCCGAACGATCGACGGCGTGACCACAAGGGAGGTCTCGATATGGGCGCAGACGCGAGCATCGCGCTGGGGGTTCTGTTCTTCTTCTTCATGGGCGGCGCGGTGTTGCTCTTCGCGAGCTTCTTCACCGTGCACCAGCAGACCGCGGCGGTCATCGAGCGCTTCGGCAAGTTCAACCGCATCGGCAAGCCGGGGCTCAACCTCAAGCTCCCCTTCATCGAGCGCGTCGTGTCGAGGCTCAGCCTCCGCGTGCAGCAGCTCGACGTGCGCGTCGAGACCAAGACCGAGGACAACGTCTTCGTGCAGGTCACCGTCTCGGTGCAGTTCTTCGTGCTCCCCGACAAGGTGGTCGACGCGTACTACCGCCTCGAAGACCCGGCCCGTCAGGTGACCTCGTACGTCTTCGACGTGGTGCGCGCCCGCGTGCCCAAGATCAAGCTCGACGACGTCTTCTCGAACAAGGACGAGATCGCCGACGCCGTGAAGCACGAGCTCTCCGACGCGATGGACGACTTCGGCTACGGCATCGTGAAGACCCTCGTCACCGACATCGACCCCGACGCGCAGGTCAAGCACTCGATGAACGAGATCAACGCCGCGCAGCGGCAGCGCGTGGCGGCCACGGAGCGCGGGGAGGCCGACAGGATCCTCAAGGTCAAGGCGGCCGAGGCCGAGGCGCAGTCGAAGGCCCTCCAGGGCCGCGGCATCGCCGATCAGCGCAAGGCCATCATCGACGGGCTCCGTGAGAGCGTGGATACCTTCTCGAAGAGCATCCCCGGCACGACGGCCACCGACGTGATGGCGCTCATCATGGCGACGCAGTACTTCGACACGCTGCGCGACATGGCCGCCCACGGGAGGATGAACACCGTGATGCTCCCGCACTCGCCGGGCGCCGCGGGAGAGATGTTCGAACGCCTGCGCACCACGATGATCTCCGCGGGGCAGGTGCCGCCGCCGTCGGCGGGCGACGTCCCCCTGGAGCACCAGCACCCCGCGTCGCCGTACCACCAGACGAACGCGGTGCCCGAGCAGATGCAGCAGCCGAACCCGTACCCCGTTCACACGCACCGCTGAGAGAAGTTCCCTTTCGCGCGGCGCTTCGGGATACTCCCGCGCCGTGGCCGCCCTGACCCTCCGCGGGATTCGCAAGACACTCGGCAAGAACCTCATTCTTCGCGGCATCGACCTCGCCATCGGCGACGGCGAGCTGGCCGTGCTCGTGGGCCCCTCGGGCTGCGGAAAGAGCACCCTGCTCCGCACCGTCGCGGGCCTCGAAGAGCCCGACGAGGGGACGCTCCACATGGGCGATCGCGACGTGACGCGCCTCGCCCCGCGCGACCGCGACATCGCGATGGTCTTCCAGAGCTACGCGCTCTATCCGCACCTCACAGTGCGCGACAACATCGCCTTCGGGCTGCGTCTGCGAAAGACGCCCGAGGCCGAGATCCTCAAGCGCGTCGACGAGGTGGCGCAGATCCTCTCGATCGAGAAGCTCCTCGATCGGTATCCCCGAGACATGTCGGGCGGTCAGCGGCAGCGCGTGGCGATGGGTCGCGCCGTCGCGCGGCGTCCGCAGGTGTTCCTCTTCGACGAGCCGCTCAGCAACCTCGACGCAGCGCTGCGCGCGCAGGTGCGCGTCGAGATCAAGCGGCTGCACCAGTCGATGGGCGCCACGATGCTCTACGTCACCCACGATCAGGTCGAGGCCATGACCCTCGCCGACCGCCTCGTCGTGCTCAACGGCGGAAAGGTCGAGCAGGAGGGTCCTCCCCTCGACGTGTATCACCGCCCCGCGACGCGCTTCGTCGCAGCGTTTCTGGGCTCTCCCGCGATGAACTTCCTCACGGCGAAGGTCACGAACGGAAGGGCCATCACCGAAGGGCTGCGCGTCGACCTCGGCAAGCGCGAGGGGCTGAAAGAGGGCTCCGAGGTCACCGTCGGCGTACGGCCTCACGACGTCGTTCCGTCGAAGGAAGCGAGCGCGATCGAGCTCCACGTCGAAGTGGTCGAGGCGATGGGCTTCGAAGCGTACGCGCACGGCAAGGTCGGCGGCGTCCCCTTCATCGCGCGCCTCGACGGGAGCGTCGCGCTGCCGAAGCCCGGTGACACGCTCTCGCTGACGGTCTCCGCGGAGGCGCTGCACGTCTTCGATCCCGCTTCGGGAGCCGCGCTGCGATGAAGACGCTGGCTGCTCAGCCCCCTCCCCGTCCCTCCCCCACGGAGTGGGGGAGGGTTCTTCGAGGTGATCGCAGTCAAACCCTCCCCCACCCCGTGGGGGAGGGACGGGGAGGGGGCAGGGTTGCGTGGAGTGCCGTGCTCCTCGCGCTCCTCGTGGCGCTGCTCCCTGCGCGCGCGTGGGCGCAGACGCTGACGCTCTGGCACGCGTACCGCGATGACGAGCGCGCCGCGCTGGAGCACGTCGTCGACGACTACCGACGCGCGCACCCCGGCGTCACCATCGACGTGCTCGCGGTGCCCTTCGACGCGTACGCCTCGAAGCTCGAGTCGGCCATTCCCCACGGGCACGGGCCCGACGTGTTCATCGACGCGCACGAGCGCCTCGCGAGCTACGTCTCTCGCGGACTCGTCGCGCCTGTCGCGAGCGCCGAAGCGGCCTCCCTCACGCCACGCTTCGACGCTGCGTCGGTGCGCGCGTTCACCCTCCGCGGCGCGCTCTACGGACTGCCGCTCTCGATCAAGTGCGCGGCCCTCTACGTCAACCCGAGCCTCACGGGGGGCGCGATCCCCGCGACGCTCGAGGCCATCGAGGCGCTGAGAGCGCAGCTCCCCGAGGGGACCTTTCCGCTCGTGTACGAGGCGCAGAACGCGTACCTCCACGCGCCCCTCGCGCACGCCTACGGGAGCGCGCTCCTCGACGATCAGGGTCACTACGCGTTCGTGGGTTCCGCGGCCGAGCGGTCGGTCGAGCGCGTGCGTCGGATGCTCCGCGATCGGGTCATTCCGCAGGAGGCGTCGGGCGCCCTCGTCTCGCAGCTCTTTCTCGAAGGCCACGCGGCGACAGCCATCTCGGGTCCGTGGCTCGCCGCGGAGCTCGGCGATCGCGTGCGCTACGTCGTCGCGCCCTTGCCCACGGTCACCTCCGCAGGCGGACGACCGATGGAGCCCTACGCCACCGTCGAGGGCGCCATGCTCTCATCGCACGCGCACGACGCCGTCGCCGCGATGGAGCTCGCGGTCTTTCTCACGAGCGCCGAGTCGGCCCGTGTGCGCGCGCGCATCGGTCATCAGGTCGTGTCGACGGAGGCAGCCTGGGATGACCCCGCGCTCGCCAACGATCCGCTGCTCAGCACCTTCCGCGCGGCGGCCCGCACCGCGCGCCCGATGCCCACGCACCCCAACATGCGCGCCGCGTGGGAGCCCGCGCGCCAGGCGCTCGTGAAGGCGCTCCGCGGAGATCGCAGCCCTGCGGAAGCGCTGCTCGAAGGACAGCGCCGCTTTCTCGACGTGACCCGTCCGCTGCCTCCGAGGCGCGACGCGACGTTGGCGCTTCTGGCGCTCGGACTCTTCGCGCTCGGGGTCACGCTCTCGGCCGTGCGCAACGCGAGAGATCCCGACTTCCGCGTGGCCCTTCGCCGCTCGATGCCCGCGTACGCGTGGGTGACGCACGCGGCGGTGATCCTCGCGGCGCTCGTGGTGGCCCCCCTCGTGATCGGCGCGGCCACCTCGCTCTACGCGACGCGCGAGGGCCAGTCGTACTACGTGGGACTCGCGAACTACTTCGACATCCTCACGGCGCGCGGAGGCCCCCTCTTCGCCACGGGGAGCTTCTACCGAGTGCTCGCGGTCACCGTGCTCTGGACGGTGGTGAACCTCGCGCTCCATGTCGGACTCGGGCTCGCGCTGGCGCTCCTGCTCTCGCGTCCGCTCCTGAAGCTGCGCGCGATGTACAGGGTGCTGCTGATCCTCCCGTGGGCGGTCCCGTCGTACGTCACGGCGCTCGCGTGGAAGGGCATGTTTCACCGCCAGTTCGGCGCCGTGAACGCGATCATCATGTGGGCGGGCGGCGAGGCGATCTCGTGGTTCGCGCGCTTCTCGACGGCCTTCGCAGCCAACGTGGCGACCAACGCGTGGCTCGGCTTTCCGTTCATGATGGTGGTCACCATCGGCGCGCTCGCGGGCATTCCGAAGGACCTCTACGAAGCCGCTTCGGTTGACGGCGCGACGACGTGGCAGCAGTTCGTGAAGATCACGCTGCCGATGCTTCGCCCCTCGCTCGGCCCCTCGATCGCGATGGGCGCCGTGTGGACCTTCAACCAGTTCAACGTGGTGTTCCTCGTGTCGGGCGGTGAGCCCGATGGAGAGACCGACATCCTCGTGAGCGAGGCGTACCGCTGGGCCTTCACCCGGCAGGCCCAGTACGGCTACGCGGCGGCGTACGCGGTGCTGATCTTCGCCATCCTCGCCATCGTCACGCGCCGCAAGGAGAAGGTGTCACCGTGAAGGGACGCGCGCTCACCGAAGCCCTCGTTCACGCCGCCCTCCTCGCGGCCGTGTGCTTCGCGCTCTACCCCGTGCTGTGGGTGATCTCGCTCGCGCTCTCGCCCTCGGGAACGCCCTCTGCGCATGTGCTTCCGCTGCCCGACGCGGTGTCGCTCGACAACTTCCGCGCGGTGGTGGGCTCGACCGACGCCGCGGGCCGATGGCTCTTCGCGCGCCAGCTCGCCAACTCGGTGATCGTCTCCGTCGCGACGGCCGTGACCAGCGTGGTGATCGCCACGCCCGCGGCCTTCGCGCTCGCGCGCTTCCGCTTCGTGGGAGAGCGCGCGGGGATGCGAGCGCTCCTCGCGACGCAGATGTTCCCCGGCGTGGCGACGGCGGTTCCGCTCTACGTGATCCTCGACACGCTGCACCTGCTCGACACGCGCGCGGGCCTGGTGCTCGTGTACTCGACCACGGCGCTGCCCTTCGCGGTCTTTCAGCTCCGCGGCGCGTTCGAGGCCATTCCGCGTGACCTCGAAGAGGCCGCGATGGTCGACGGCGCGACGCGTTGGGAGGCGTTCTTGAAGGTCGTGCTCCCCGCGGCGCGACCGGCGATCGCCGTCACCTGCCTCTTCGCGTTCATGTCCGCGTGGAACGAGTTCATCCTCGCGGCCACCTTCCTCTCGCACGAAGATGCCTTCACGTTGCCCGTGGCGCTCCAGCGCTTCGTGGGCGAGTACAACGCCGCGTGGGGGAAGTTCGCCGCCGGGGCGATCCTCGTGTCGGTGCCCGTGATGGCGATCTTCTACGCCGTGCAGCGGCACCTCGTGGGCGGGCTCACGGCGGGCTCCGTCAAGGGCTGACGGTCAGAGTCTGTTTGCGCGCAAACATCCTCTCACTCCAGCTCCTTGATGATGTCGAGGCGCGAGCGCTCGATCTCGCCAGAGGGCTGCACGGTGCCCGTGAAGGTGAAGGTCGACTCGGTGTCGTCGCCGTCGAGGTCGCCGATGGCCCTCGCATAGAAGTACGCGCCGGGCCCCGTGGTGAGCGTCGCGAAGGAGTTGTAGGCGAAGTAGTGCTTCGTCGGGATCGCGAAGCCGATGGACGTCCACTGGTCGTCGCTGGTCCAGAGCGAGACGTTCGCGGTGTAGGGCGCGGCGCCGGGGTTGTTGTCGGGCGTGTAGAACGGCTGGTTGACGAAGCGCGCCGTCGCGCGCTCGGCGTTGGCGTCGTAGTAGGCCACCTGGCCGTAGTAGATCTTCGAGATGTTGGTGGTGGCCTCGGCCGTCTTCGAACGCTTGGTGTAGCGGGTGAACGCGGGCACCGCGACGGCCGCGAGGATGCCCATGATCACCACGACGATCATCAACTCGACGAGCGTGAACCCACCGATGCCCCGTCTGCACCGCATGAGGGAGGTGTCTCACAGACCCGGCTCCAGCGTCCAATCGGCCGCGGTGAAGTCTCTGTGACGCGCCGCTGAAACGCGCGACGCCCTCTTCGTGCGACAGACGCTTGCGCGGAGCCCTCTCGCGGGCTGCAATCGCCCCCACGATGCATCGGCCCACCTTCCGCGCCTCGCTCGCGGCCCTCGCGCTCGCAACCCCCATCGCCTGCGGACAGAACGCGCGACCGCCCTCCCCCGCGGAGCCCTTCTACGACCCCGCGCCGTGGATGGCCTCGCTGCGCCCCGCGACGCGTACCGACATCACGCGGGCCGCGCGCATCGACCGCCTCGACAGGCTCCCGCGCTACGAGCTCGCCCTCTCGTATGAAGCCTCGACGCGGGTCTACACGCTGCGCGAGGAGGTGTGGTTCACCAACACCGAGCGCGCTCCGATGAGCGACCTCGCGCTGCGGATCTACGGCAACGCATCACGCCCGACGCAGGGCCCCGGCGCACACGCGCCGCCGCCCGTTCGCTTCGTCCGCGGAGGCTGCGAAGGAGACGCTTGCACCGTGCGACAGGAGGCGCCCTCGGTGCTGACCGTGCGGCCGCGCGCGCCCATCGCGCCGGGCGGAAGGCTCCGCGTGACCATCGAACTCCAGGGGACGCTCCCCGAGATCGACAGCTCGCGGACGAACATCCTCGCGCAGGGGATGGAATCTCTCTCGATGCTCGGCGCCGGAGACTCGGGCGGAGACTACGGCGTTCTCTCGACGGGCGAAGGCATCGTGAGCCTCGCAAACTTCTACGCAGTGCTCGCGCGACGCGTGAGCGGACGCTGGGAGCGCAACGATCACGGCTCCGTGGGCGACCTCGGGTCTGATGAGCTTTCGAACGTCCACGCGACGGTCGATGCCCCCGCGGCGTGGGTCGTGGCGAGCACGGGCGTGACGATCAACACGTCGGCGACGGGCGCGCGTCGTCGCACGGAGATCGGCGCGGTGGGGGTGAGAGATTTCTGCGTGATGATGGGGCAGACGCTCCAGATCGAGACGCGCCGCGTGGGTGAGGTCGAGGTGCGGAGCTTCTTTCTCCCGAGCGATCGCGCGAGCGGAGAGCGCGTGCTCGACGCCGCCGCAGGAGCCCTTCGAGACTTCGAACGCCGCTTCGGTCCGTACCCCTACGCAGACCTCGACATCGTGGAGGCTCCGCTCGTGGGAGGCGCGGGCGGCGTGGAGTTCCCCGGGCTCGTGACGGTGGCGAGCATGTTCTATCACCAGCCCGAGCTCACGGGCCTCACGGGGGGAATCCTCTCGATGCTCGGCGCGGGCGATCAGATCACGCAGTCGATGAGCCAGATGCTCCCTGCGATGCTCGAGTTCGTGACGGCGCACGAGGTCGCGCACCAGTACTGGCACGGCCTCGTGGGGAGCGACTCGCGGCTCCATCCCTTCATCGACGAGTCGCTCGCGCAGTGGTCTGCGACGATGTACCTCGAAGACCGCTACGGCGCCGAGCGCGCGCACCGCGACGGCGACCTCAACGTGCGGATGAACTATCAGTTCATGCGACAGCTCGGGCACGCCGACGGCGCCGTCGACCGCCCGGCGTCGTCGTTCGACTCGCCGATGCGCTACGCGGGGATCGTGTACGGCAAGGGGCCGTACCTCTACAACGCGCTGCGTGAGGCCGCGGGCGATGCGGTGTATTTCCGCGCGTTGCGCCGCTACGTCGACACGTGGCGCTTCCGCACGGCGCCGTCGACGGGCTTCGTCGACGCGCTCATCGCAGAGGCGCCCACGCAGTCGGCGAGGTTCCGCGCGCTCGCGCATCGCTGGCTCGAAGAGACGCACGGCGACGACGACATGGGCCAGGCCGACATGGGTGCGCTGCTCGGTGGAATGCTGGGCAATGGCGCGGTCTCACCCGACATGCAGCAGGCGATCGAGATGCTCGGTCCGATGCTCCAGGGGCTCCAGCGACAGGGCGCGCAGGGCGCACCGGGGCGGGCTCCGCGCGGCAATGGTGGCAACGGCGCGCGACCGCAGCAGGGCGGGAGCGAGGTCGATCCCGATGTGCAGCGCATCCTGCAGGAGATGCTCGGGCAGTAGGGCGGGGGAGCACGCAACGCGCGTACGAGACGCCCGCGCATCACAAGCGGGTGTGCGTGAGCACACCGACGCTGACGCGACACGCCAACAACACGAACTCACCCCCCGGCGTCGCCTCGGAGCGTCAGTTCGAATCTCCCATCGGGACCGAAGTAGCGAAGCACGCTCACGACCGAGATGACCTCGTCGGCGATCAACCCGAGCGAGAGCGCGATGTCGTGGCCGATACCCGAGGTCGCCGCCCCGGTATCGACCAGGAGGTGAACCGTCCGTGGCGGCACGGAGAGCCCCGCGCTCCGAGCCCTCGCGAGCGCGCGGGACTCACAAGGTCAACTGCCCGAGAACGAGGGGGCCCTGATCTTGAAGCGCTTCTGCATCCCCCATGCGGCAGCGGTAGACACCGCTCACGGCCCGAACCGGAAAGCAGCGATCCCCGAGAGCACGACGGGACGACGCGCGGCGACGCGGACCACGAGGCGCCCCGAGTCAGGCGGGAGGTTGTCCGCGGCCCACGCGTGCGCCTCTGCCTCGGAGTCGTGGAGGCTGCGCACCCCGTCGAGCCACACGATCCAGCGGCCCGCGTGCGCGGAGAGCAGCTCCGGCAACGCGGCTTCGAACTGAAGCGTCTGGAGGAGCACCTTCTCCTCACCCGGCGTGAGTTCAACCAGCGAGGGGAGGGCGTCGGGCGTCGCGTTCACGCGCGAAGAATAGCGCGGGCGCGAACTCTGGCCGTGCTTCTGCTGTGAGAGGAGCGCCCCGCGCGCTGGCAGAGGGACATCCGATGTGTGGGTATGTCCCCGGATTCCGAATCCGGGGACATCCGTCGTCGTCGAGATGCCACCGGAAGTCGAATCCGGTGCCATCCCGCGGCGTGAGGATGCCCCCAGATTCCGAATCCGGGGCCATCCTGCGTCGTCAGAGTGCCCCCGGATTCAGCATCCGGAGGCATCGGTCGCTCACTTCGTCGGGGGAGCGTCGGGAGAGGCGGGCTTCTTCTTCTTCGGGGTCGCCTCGGCCACGGGGAAGAAGCTGTCGACCCACGCCTCGTCGAGGTCGCGCTCCGCGGCGATGGTGGTGAGCGCGCCCTCGACGCCCATCAGCACGCGGTCCGCGTCCTCGCGCAGCGAGACGGTGCGGGCGGTGGTGCGTCCCGACTCTGCGTAGGCGTCTTCGCGCGCGGTGATGGCTGCCTCGCCGAGCGTGAGTGCCTTCTTCAGCGGTTCGAGGTGGGCCTTGCGGATCGTCGCAGGCGTCTCCTTGTCGCCGACGCGGCGCACGAGCGCGCGCATCAGCGGGAGCTGCCCTTCGAGCGCAGGCTTGGTCTCCGCCGTGACGCCATCGGGAAAGAGGTGCTCGTACACCGGGTGCTCGCGCTTCTGTCGCACCTCGGCGAGCGTGTCGATGTGCAGCTCTTCGGTGGCGCGGTCGGCGCCGTTGTCGCGGCGTCGCACGAGCGCGTTGGCGCGTCCGATGGCGCGCAGCTTCGCGCGACGCTCCACGTCGAGCGCCTCCCAGCGAACGATCAGCGGCTCGACCTTGC
>JBPOHC010000172.1:0-2481 GCA_052035985.1 Myxococcota bacterium
CGGGAGCACGCGCTCGACCACCGCGTCGAGGTACGAGGGGAACGCCTCCCATCCCGCGTCACCGTGGGTCTTCATGTACGACCACTGGTTGTCGAGGTCGAGCGAGAGGCTCATGCACGGGCGCCCGAGGGACGCGCCGACGTTCGATTCACGCATCGTCGAAAGTCTCGCAGAGAGCGCGCGGAGAACTCAACGCGCGAATGCGCGCGGCGGCACGCGGTAGATCATCGACCGCTCGCTGCCCCACACGGCGTCCACACGTCCGCTGAGCTGCTGCACAAGCGCTTCGCGCACATCGCTTCGCGCCCAGACGAAGTCGTAACCGCGGAGCTCTTCGGCCGTGAACTCGTCCGGTGCGCGCGCCGCGACCCTCGTGCGCCTCGTGCGATAGCGGAGGATCTGCTGGCCGGGCGCGTCGAAGAGGTCGGGCACGTACGCGTCGCGCTCGATCACCGCGAGGTCGGTGAAGTGCACGAAGAGCTTCTCGTGGGGGTCGTTGCGCCTCCACCACGCGACGGGCAGCACGCTCGCGTGCCGCGGGAGCGCGCGCATGAGCTGCATTTCGACGGCCGCGCGCTCGTTGAAGCGGGCCGCGACCGCGCGCTCGTCGTCGCACTTGTACGCGACGAGCGACGCGAGCGTGAGGGCCGCGACGACGCGGTAGATGCGATGCGAGGGCGTCGCGATCGAGGCCATCGCGAAGAGCAGCGCGGGGACGGCGAAGCGAGGCTTGATCGATCCCTCGTCGCCGACGCTCACGGGCATCACCCACATCGCGGCGACGGTGAAGAGCGCCGCCGTCGCAGGGACGCGGCGGATCGACGAGGTCAGCGCGCCCCGGTGCGCGGCGACCGCGAGCGAGGCGACGGGCGGGAGCGTGAGGAGGAGCGCGGCGACGAGCGTTCCACCGTGGCCGCGGAGGAAGAGGGCCTCGTCGAAGAGCTGCGCGAGCGCGCGGAGCGAGTGATCGAAGCGAGGGGGCGCGCTCTGCGACCACTCGCCCTCGCGCGTGAGCACCGCCGTGACCGCGGCGACGAGACCGAGCGAGAGCCCCGCGAGCGCGATGAATTCACGGCGCGACGGGAGGCGCTTCGAAGCGCCGTGGGCGACGACGTGGGCGCCGACGAAGGTCAGCAAGAAGAGGTAGTCGTAGAGGTGCGCGAGCCACGTCGCCGCGGACCAGAGCGCGAGCGAGAGGAGCGCGCGGGGGCGCTCGCGGACGGCGTCCCAGGCGACGCACGCGGCGAGGAAGCACGGGAGCCCGAGGAGGAAGTTGGTGCTCCCGAGGCTGTAGTAGAGGCTCATCGTGACGAGGGGCGCGAGCGGCAGGAGGGTCTTGTCTCCCTCGCAGAATCGACGCGTGAAGGCCCACCACGCGGCGGGCAGCGCGAGGGCGTAGAGCGAGAGCAGCGCCTTGCCCGCGACGAGCTCACCGAAGGGCCGCAGCGCGACGAACCAGACGAGCTCCGAGAGGAGGTCGGGGACGATGCGGTGCGACACCCTGAAGCGCTCGACGAAGAAGGGATCGGACTCCCACAGGCCGCGCAGCGCGCGGAGCGAGGCGACGTGGTTGGCGTGGTCCTGCGCGGCGACGTGCGCGAAGCCCCAGAGGATCGCGAGGTTCGCGGCCGCGCCGAGCGCCGTGATCGCGACGAAGGGGTCGCGCAGCGCGCGGAGGCTACGAGCGAGCGGCGCCACGTTCACGGCGACGACGCGAGAGCACGGAGAAGACCGCGAGCGCGGCGAGGGACGTTGAGGCGCGACGCTTCGACGCCTGCTCGACGTGGCAGCCGCAGCCGCTCGGGGGCGCCGCGGGAGGAGGGTCTCCCGACGCGTCGACGATCACGCCGACGAGGGTGCCGGGACCGCTGTCGACGATCTGTCCCACGAGCGTTTCGGGGCGGTCGACGTCGGGCTGCGACGCGGTGTCGATCGCGGCGTCTCTCGGCGCGTCGGTGACGGACGCGTCGGTCGCGCGGGGCGCGTCGATGGCGGGAGGTGTGTCGCGAACGGGCGGCGTGTCGACGATGAGGGGCGCGTCGACGATGAGGGGCGCGTCGATCGCGGGGACTACGTCGAACACCGTGGCGTCGAGTGTGTCGCGCGGGACGTCGGGCTGCGGCGCGACGTCGATCACGGACGTGTCGCGGGGCGCGTCGATCGCTGCGTCGAAGGGCGCGCCCGCGTCGAAGGGCGCGGTGGTGAGCGCGTCGAGGGAGAGCCTCCAGGTCTGCATCTGCTGACGCGCGAGGCTCTCGGCGAGGGCGCCCGCGGAGACCGTCGCGGCGCCCGTGTCGGTCTCGATGTGGGTCGTGCGCTGCGCGCTTCGAAGCGTCGCGCCGGGCGTCGTGAGACGGAACGCGCGCGTGGCGTCGGAGAGGTTCCAGAGGCGCACGATGACGCCGCGGTCGATGCCCTCTTCGGCGGGCTTCACGGCCCACGGGATGACGTCGGGCGAGTCGACCGAGAGGAGCCCGTAGC
>JBPOHC010000352.1:0-1892 GCA_052035985.1 Myxococcota bacterium
CCTGAGGTGTCGGTTCGCTACGGCGTGGGCGCGGCGTCGCCTTCCCCTGGCGAGGGCGGCGCGTCGGGCTCGACCGGGAGGTCGCTGCGATAGACGAAGGCGTACACGGTCGGCAGCACGAAGAGCGTGAGGAAGGTGGCGCTCACGAGGCCCCACATGACCACCGTGGCGAGCGACCGTGGCACCTCCGCCCCGGACGTGGTCGAGAGCGCCAAGGGGATGAACCCCAACGCGGCGACGGTGGCGGTCATCACCACGGCACGCAGGCGGCTCTCGGCCCCCAGGCGCGCGGCCTCGAAGGGCGTGTGCCCCTGGGCGCGGAGCTTCTTCACGGTGGTGAGCAGGACCACGCCGTTGAGCACGGCGATGCCGAAGAGGGCGATGAAGCCCACCGCCGCGCTGATGGAGAAGGGCATCGACCGCAGCCGGAGCAGCAACACACCCCCGACGGCCGCGAAGGGCACGTTGAGGAAGATCAGCAACGAGGGCTTGAGCTCGCCGAAGGCCATGTAGAGCAGCATGAAGATCAGCCCGAGAGCGAGCGGCACGGCGAGCGCGAGACGCTCCGTGGCGGCCTGGAGGTTCTCGAACTGCCCGCCCCAGCGCACTACATAGCCCGCGGGCATTGGAACCCGTGAGACCACCCGCGCCTGGGCCTCGCGGACGAACGACGCGAGGTCGCGCCCGCGGACGTTCGCCTCGACGTTCGTGCGTCGACGGACCGCCTCACGGCTCACTCTCGCGGGCGAGTCGACCACCCGGATGCTCGCGATCTGCCCGAGCGGCACGAGCGGCCCCGCCCCGCCGCTCACCGGGAGGCGCCGGATCTGGTCGACGTCGTCGCGCAGGCTCGCGGGCACGCGCACCTGGAGCCGGAGGCGCCGCTCACCTTCGTAGATCTCGCCCACGCCGCGGCCGCCGAGCGCCTCGATCGCGTCGAGCGCGTCGCGCACCGAGACGTTGTAGCGGGAGGCCGCGAGCCGATCGATCGCGACCTCGAGCGTCGGGAGGCCCGCGAGTTGCTCGCCGCGCACGTCGGCCGCGCCTGGAACGGCGCGCAACGCGCGCTGTACGCCGAGGCTGAGGCGCTCCAGGGTGGCGAGGTCGTCGCCGTAGACGGTCACGGCCACGTCCGAGCGCGAGCCGCTGATGAGCTCGGCCATCCGGAGCTCGATGGGCTGCGAGAACGAGAACCCCATGCCGGGCAGGGCCTCCGAGAGTCGCGCCGCGATGCGCGCGACGAGGGCCTCGCGGGTGTGCGCGGTGCGCCACTCGCTCGGGGGCCGGAGCGTGACGAGCACGTCCGACATCTCGACGCCCATCGGGTCGGTCGCGATCTCGGATCGGCCCGTCTTCGAGATGACCGTGCGCACCTCGGGGAACTCCCGTAGCACCTGTTCGAAGCGGGTGGCCCCGGCGACGCTCTCTTCGAGCGAGACGCTCGGCAGCCGCACGATCTGGATCGCGAGCGAACCCTCGTCGAGCCGGGGCACGAACTCCGCCCCCATCGTCGAGGCGACCACGCTCGCGAGGGCGAGCAGCGAGGCGGCGACGGCGAGCACGGTGCGGGGGCGCTCCATCGTCTTCGCGAGGAGGCGCGGGTAGACGCCGTGGAGCAGGCGCACGAGGAAGGGCTCGCGCTCTTCGGTGTGACGGCCCAGGAGCGAGGCGACGAGCACCGGCACGAAGGTGAGCGAGGCGATGAAGGCCCCCAGGAGCGCGAAGAGCACCGTGAGGGCCATCGGCCTGAACATCTTCCCCTCGACGCCCGCGAGCGTGAGGATCGGGACGTAGACGAGCACGATGATGGCCTCGCCGAAGAGCGCCGCGCGTCGCACGTCGAGCGTCGACGAGAGCACCACCTCGGCGGCCTCTTCATAGGAGAGGGGCTT
>JBPOHC010000198.1:0-2806 GCA_052035985.1 Myxococcota bacterium
CGAGTGTGCTTCCATCTCGATCGCGGTGCTGGGGGTCGAAGGTTTGGTGGTACATCCCTCCTACCTCTGGGCCGCGCCTGTCGTCAGCCCGTCCCGAAGCGCGCGGACGCAAAAGAGCCGCACCCGCCGCGAAGAAGCCTGCCGCGAAGAAGCCCGCCGCGAAGAAGCCGGCTGCGAAGAAGCCCGCTGCGAAGACGTCGCCGTCGAAAGGCAAGAGCGTCGCGTGGTACGCGTCGTCGCTGCCGACGTGGCAACAGGCGGTCGTGCGTCAGTTCAGCGAGGCAGTGGCGACCCATGCGCCCGATGCGACGAGCAGCATCAAGTGGGCGCAGCCGGTCTACGAGCACGCGGGGCCCTTCGCGTTCGTGAGGGCCGCGTCGAAGCACGTCACGGTGGGCTTCTGGCGAGGCGCAGAACTCGCTGCGCCCGAAGGGCTCTTCGAAGGTGAAGGCGAGCAGATGCGACACTTCAAGATTCGAGAGGGACAGAGCCTGCCCACCGAACTCGGTCGCCTCGTGCGCGAGGCCGTGGCGCTCAACGAGAAGCACGGCGATCCGTCGAAGCGCTGATCGCGTCGCGCACGTCAACGCGCGGTTCGGTCTACGCGCGTTCGAGCCTGGTCATCAGGTCGCGAGCGAGCTCGGTCACGAGGTCGATCACCACGCCCGCTCAGCCCGCGGCCACCGTTCGCCCGACGCGGTGCAGGTAGTGCTCGGGCTTCTCGGGGAGGTGATCGTCGATCACGTTTCGAGCGCCGCGGGCGGAGCCGCTGCGAACGGTGTCGACAGCGTGGGCGCGACGGCCGTCGAAGGCCGCGCGCTGGCGCCGAGCGCGGCCTGCGTGAGCGGGTAGTCGGTCGCGCATCCAACGCTTCTCGTCGTCAAGAGCGTCGCCCCACCGCGCTCTCGATGCGCCGCGTAGAGGATGTTCCATCCACACTCGCGGCACGACTCTGTCGTGGGGCCGTGGGCGAGCGCGGAGACGCGCACGCGACGAAGGTCGCAGAGAGGATCACCGCGAGGCGAACTCCTGCGCGGAGGAGCGTGCGCGCTCGAGGAGAGCCACACGGGGCGCGTCTGCGCAACCTCCGCCCCCGCGGCGTCATGCTCCATCAAGGCGCGTCGGTGACGGTCAGCTCGCGGGGGGGCAGACCGTGACGTTCGTCGCCGGGTTCGAGAGCACCGCGGCGTTCGGGGTGCCCGCGCGCCACGCCTCGAACACGTCGAAGAGCCGCCGCGCGGCGCCGCCGTTGGGGGTGATGGTGACGCCGTAGACCTCGCTGTCTTCGTTGATCGTGTCGTGGTTGGTGCAGAGCGGCGCGAAGACGCCGGGCGCCAGGGTCATCATCGCGCCCTCCTCGGCGGTGGTTCGCAGCATCGGAAAGGCCGAGAGCTCGCCGTGCAGCACGCGCCCGAAGACCGTGGCCTCGCGGTCGAAGGGACCGAGCGTCGGGTCGACCCACCCCTCCTCGAAGTAGCCGTTCGAGATCAACGAGTCGCGCAGCGCCATGCGCACGAAGAACGGGGCCGTGACGTGGTGGCGAACCACGTGGTCGTTATCGCTGCAGAGGTACTCAGTGCCCGGCATGTTCGCGGCGTGCCAGGCGAGGCAGCTCTCGTCGCCGCGGAACCCCTGGTTCTCCTGCAGGATGCGCGAGGTGCCCTCGGTCCAGGTGGCGTAGGAGGTCGCGCCGCTCATCGCGACGCGCCCGGTGGGCGAGAGCGTGAGCCGCGACGCGTCGGGGCCCACGATGGCGTCGATGAGCCCCCGCACGACGAGCGGACACGCCCCGCCCGCGCAGGCGGAGTTGCGCGCGCGGAGCGTGGTGGCGACCCGGTCGAGGTTGTGGATCACCCCGCTGCCGCCTCCCGAGTCACCCGCGAAGATCACCTCGGAGGCGTCGTCGAGGTCGGGCATCGGGGTGTTCGCGCCGCCCTGGGTGTAGGTCGGTCCGCGGGCGCCGTCCTGGCGGAGCGTCATGAGCACGGCGTCGAGGATGCGCGCGCCGAGGAAGTGAATGGAGTAGGTCACAGGCGCGCCGGTGACGGGGTGTGTGGCCGTCATGGCCGCGGCGCGGCGGGTGCCCGTCCACCGGTCGGAGCTGCAGTACACCACGCGGACTTCGTTGTAGTCCTCGATGGGGTTGGGGCGCGCGGGGTCGCCGCGCAAGAAGATCCCGGTGCCGTTCTGCGTGGCCGCGCCCGCGGTGACCATGTTCCCGCGGTCGAAGTTCGTGTGGGTGTTGGCCGGGGTCGACGGGCAGACGCTCGCCCCCACGCAGCCGCACCAGCGCGCGGCGCACGACTGCCCGCCGCTGCACGAGCCGCCGCCGCGGAGGTTGATGAGCCAACGGTTCCGGTTGGCCTCGCCGCGGAAGGGGCGGAAGTAGATCGCCGCGGGGGATCCGTCGTTGCAGATCGCGTCGGGGAAGACGCCCGTGTCGATCAACGCGCGCTGCATGCTGTCGGCCCGGTCCGGTCCCGCCCCGGTGCCGTTGGCGCCCCGCCCGCAGTCGAGCGCGACGGAGATGTTGGGCGGCGTGGGACCCGCGTCGGGCGTGACGGCCACGTCGGCGGTGAGCTCTCCCCCTGCGTCGCGCGCGGGGGTGTTCCCGACGCGCCCGCCGCATCCCTGCCCCGTCGCGACCAGCACCACCGCGAGACACGCCATCGCCTGCTTCATGAGTGATCTCCTCCACGCGCGGCGCACCGCGCGGCGAGAACTCAGAGCACCGTCGGTGCCAGCTCGGCGGCGACGGGCGTTCGCGTGACATCGGGTCCGCGGCGCCGTCGCGTCGGGTCCGCAG
>JBPOHC010000482.1:0-1619 GCA_052035985.1 Myxococcota bacterium
GCTGCGAGGCCCGTCACCGTAACGCTCGCGGCGAGGAACCACGGCGCTGCGGCCACGAACGCCGCGATGAAGGCGAGGGCGTGCGCGAGGCGCAGCAGGGGCCGCTTCGGGGTCGCATCGTTCGGCGACGCGCGAGGAGGGATCGTCGGGAAGATGGTCTCCAACGGGGCGGGATCCGGGGCGCGCTCGTCCGGTCTCGCGTCGCGCATCAGAGCTGGCAGCACGGCGCGAGGGAGCCGCGTCCCTCGTATTGCGTGTGATTCATGCGGCACCACTGCGCGCGCATCGTCGGCGCCACGGGCTCGGAGGCGCGCGCTGGGAGCACATGCGCGCGCACCGTGTCGACGTCGGCGCTGATCGCGACGCGAGGCCCCGCGCTGTCGTAGAGGGCGCCGTAGAGACGCATCGCCTGGTCGAGTCGCACGAAGGGGCCGCTCGACGCGGGGCGATAGACCGTCGTGTGGAAGTCGGTCCACGCGCCTTCGCAGTCGGGGCCGCCGCGGCGGTGCGGCATGTACGTGGCCGTCAGCTCCGACAGGGTCGCGCCGCCCTCGAAGCTCGCCGCGGTGAGCTGCCAGAGGAGGCGACACGTCGCGCGAGGACACGGCTGCGAAGGGATCAACGCGGCCACGTCGGGCGGGAGGTGCGTCGTCGGATCGGCGTGTCCTCCCGCGGGTTCGGCGCGCCGGAACATGCAGCGCGCGGGGCGCGTCGGCTGGCGGAGCGCGATCACGACCTGCGTCGTGTCGTCGGTCGGCATCTCGCAGCCCGAGAGCTCGCGCACCACCTCGAGGTAAGGGGCCTCCGCACGATGAGTTGATCTATTCGCGGGCCGATCCTTCACTGCCACAGCCGTTCCAATTCCATGATGTGATCAAGTCATCGTGCGGAGGCGACTAACCGTCTCCGCCCATCTCGCTCGGGACCCACCAGAAGCGTCCCGGCGTGGCCCTGCACGGGGCCGTGTCGGGCGCCGTGTAGACCCAGACGGGATCGTCGGAGTCGAGCGCTCCGAGCCGCACGGCCTCGGCCCGGTCGAGCACTCGCGGCGGCGTCGTGGATTCGATGTCTGCCGCGACGTTGTCGTCGTAGACCTCGTGCACGACCCACGGCGTCGCCACGGTCGCCGCGTCGGGCGTCTCGCGCGGCGCGCGCGGC
The DNA here is from genome assembly GCA_052035985.1 of Myxococcota bacterium. GTDB lineage: Bacteria > Myxococcota_A > Polyangia > Polyangiales > CAISKJ01. The sequence continues at coordinate 1,159 of JBPOHC010000482.1, forward strand.
TCGTAACGGCGATGCACCACGGCGATGCGCGGCGTCGCGGGGCAACCAGGGTCCGTGACCTCTGCGACCGCGGGAATCGCGACGGGGGGCGTCGCGCGTGTCGACGCATCGACGCTCGCGTCGGCGACGATCCTCGATCGCGCGTGTGGCGTCGGACGCGCCGCCGAGCGGCACGCAGTCAGGAGCAACACCCCGATGAGCGATGAGATCTTCACGGAGGGGTTTGATCTTCTCTCCGATGGACCCTCGGGGTGAAGAGGCCGCAGCGATGGGGCGACGCCGTGGCGCGACGGGGCGCACCGCCCTTCTCAATTCGCGCTGCGCGAACTGCGCAACGGCGGTGCGCAAGCGGAGCCCCCGAAGCAGCGTGCACCAGGTTCGTTGCGGAGTGTGTGCAATGAAGGCAGCGGCGTTTCGCTTGCTTGTGTACTCTCGCAGTGGGTCGCAATGAACATTGATGA
>JBPOHC010001154.1:0-5179 GCA_052035985.1 Myxococcota bacterium
GCGGCGTTGAGGGCCATCGCGATGGTCTCGAGGTCGCGCATCTCGCCGACGAGGATGGCGTCGGGGTCCTCGCGCACGGCGGCGCGCAGGGCCGTCGAGAAGCTCTTCGAGTGGGGCCCGATCTCGCGCTGCGACATGAGCGAGCCCTTGTTGGGATGCACGAACTCGATGGGGTCTTCGATGGTGACGAAGTGCATCGGCCGCGTCTCGTTCATCTCGTTGATGATCGCCGAGAGCGTGGTGCTCTTGCCCGAGCCCGTGGGGCCCGTCACGAGCACGAGGCCCGAGCGCAGCGCCACGACCTTGCGGATGATCTCGGGCAGACCGAGCTGCTGCACCGTGAGGAGCTTCGTCGGGATCACGCGGAACACGGCGCCCATGCCGCGCTCCTGCTTGAACATGTTCACGCGGAAGCGGCACACGCCCGGGAGCTCGTAGGCGAAGTCGGCGTCGCCGTTGTCGAGGTAGTCCGCCCAGATGTGCATCGGGGTGATGGGCTCGAGGAGGTTCTTGTAATCGACGTCGTCGAGCGTGCGATACCGGATGGGCTCCATGCGCCCGCCGAGGCGGAAGATGGGCGGCCTGCCGACGGAGAGGTGAAGGTCGCTCGCGCCTCGATCGCTCATGAGCTTCAAGAAGCGGTCGATGCGGTTCTTCCCGGGCGTTCCGGGCGCGTGCGTGGGGAGCACGGGCTTGGCGCCCGGTCCCGCGGCCTCACCCGACGGCGGCGGAGGGATCGATCGCGTGGCCTTCTCGATCTGCGCGGCCACCACGGCGGGCTCCGCGGCGAGCTTGGCGCGGAGGGTCTCGACCTCGGTGCGCAGCGCGTCGAGCGACTCCTGCGTGGCGTTCGCGGGGTCGTGCTTGTGCTTCGATTCGAACTGCGCCTCGACCTGCGCCCGCACGCGCGCCTCGATCTGCGCCGCGAGGTTCTGGAGCATCTGCGGCGAGATCTGCACGCCACCTCCGCCCTGCTGCGCGGCCTGGTGCGGCGCGCTCTCTTCGCGCGTGGGCGGTCTTCCGACGGGGATCTCTTCACGCGTCGGCGGTCTTCCCACAGGGATCTCTTCGCGCGTCGGCGGTCTGCCGACAGGGATCTCTTCACGCGTGGGCGGTCTGCCGACGGGGATCTCTTCGCGCGTGGGCGGTCGCCCTACGGGGATCTCTTCACGCATCGCGGGGCGCGCGGGGCTGGGCGCCTCCTCGCGCACTGCGCCGGGGTTTGCGTTGGGGCGCGGGGGCGCGCCGATGGGGGGACGTCCGTTGCTCATGACGCTGCCGCCGCGGCCGCCGGCGGGGGCGGGGCCTGACTGTGGGTGTGTGTCTCCGCGTGCATGCGGGCCTCGAAGGTCTCTTTCTTCTCTGCGCGCGCGTAGGCCGTCTCGGCGGTGATGAGCCCCGCGTCGAGCAGCTCCTCGAGGCTCTGATCGAGCGTCTGCATCCCCGACGCGCGGGAGATCTGCATGAGGCTCGGGAGCTGATAGGTCTTCGAATCGCGGATGAGCGTGCCGACGTTCATCGTGCCCTTGAGCACCTCGTACACGGCCACGCGCCCCTTGCCGTCGGCGCGCGGCACGAGCGACTGCGAGACCACGTATTTCAAGCTCTCCGAGAGGCCCATGCGCACCTGCTGCTGCTCGTCGGGAGGAAAGCTCTCGATGAGCCTGTCGACGGTCGCCACGGCGCTCGTCGTGTGGAGCGTCGCGACGACGAGGTGGCCCGTCTCCGCGGCCATGAGCGACATGCGGATGGTGTCGACGTCTCGCATCTCACCCACCATGATGACGTCGGGGTCCTGACGGAGCGCGCCGCGGAGGGCTCGCGCGAAGCTCTGCGTGTGGCGCCCCACCTCGCGCTGGTTGACCAGCGAGTTCTTCACCGGGTGCACGAACTCGATGGGGTCCTCGAGGGTGATGACGTGGTCGCTCTTGGTCTCGTTGATGAGGTTGATGATCGCCGCGAGCGTGGTGCTCTTTCCGCCGCCCGCGGGGCCCGACACGAGGATCAGGCCCTGGTGATAATCGAGCAGCTCGGTGAGCTGTCCGGGGAGCCTCAGGTCCGCGAAGGTGGGCGGCAGGTTCGGGATGCAGCGGAACGACGCGCACGTCCCCTTGCGCTGCACGAAGGCGTTCGCGCGGTAGCGCCCGACGCCGGGGATGGCGTGACAGAAATCGATCTCGCCCGCCTTCTCGAAGGCCTTGCGGCGCACCGGGTCGAGGATCTCGAGGATCATCTCGCGCGTCTGCGCCTCGTCGAGCGCGGGGAAGTCTGCGCGCTGCACCTTGCCGTTCATGCGAAAGAACGGCGGCTCGCCGACGGTGATCTGAATGTCGCTCGCGCTCATCTCGCGGGCCTTTGCGAGGAGCTTGTCGAGGGGGCGCTTGATCTCGGCGCTCGAAATCGACGCGGTGGCGCGCTCCTGTTCGGGCGTGACCGCGCCGTACTCTCGCGCGAGCTCGACGGCGCGCGTGCGGACCTCTTGCGACGGGTCCGTCTCCATCACCTGCTTGAGCAGCTTGCCGAGGCGCGCGTCGTGCGAGCGCGAGCACGCCTGGAGCACCTCGAGGCGCACCTCGGGCCGCTCGTCGCTGAGGAGCTTCACGAGCGCCCGCAGCGCCTGCTCGCCGCCGATGTTGCCGAGGGCGTCGATGGCGGCCCAGCGCGTGTCCTTGTCGTCGAGCGCCTTGACGAGGTGGGGAATCACCCGCTCGTCCTTGAGCTTCCCGAGGGTCTCGCAGGCGGTGATTCTCAGCCACCAGTCGGGGTCTTCGAGGAGCTTGACCACGGGTCCCACGAGGCGCGGGTCTTCGAAGTGCTCGCAGAGAACGAGCGCCTGCATGCGCACGTCGTCGTCGTCGTTGTCGAGGAGGGCCGCCGCGGGGCGCAGCACCTCGTCGCCGAAGGTCTTGAGCGTGTTCAGAATGCGCGTGCGCATCCACCCCAGGAGCGAGCGGACGTGCTGGAGGATCTCGAGCACCACCGTGTCGGGCGAGCCCGTGAGAAAGAGCAGCTCGGCGGCCGTGCGCCGCAGCGAGTCGTCGCCCTCCGAGAGCATCTTCAGGAACTTCGGCCGGAGCTCGCTCGAGCGCGCCGTCGCCGCCGCTCGGATGGCCGTCATGCAGTGCGAGCGCACGGCGGCGTTGTCCTTCGAGAAGCGGTCGAGCATCAGGTCGAGGACGTCGTCGGTGATGTCCGCGCCCATGGAGGCCAGGAGCTCCATCGCGCGCTCGCGGAGGCGATCTTCGGGATCTTGCGCGGACTCGATGAGGAGGGCCCTGCACTGGAGCGCGCCGCCCTTGTCGGCCACGGCGCGGTTGAGGGCCTGCACCCTCATCGGCCCCGGCGCCTCCTTCACCGCGCGCTCGACGTAGGCCGCGCGGAATTCGGGGGGAAGCTCCAGGGCCACCTCCCACCCGAGGCGCTGCTTCATCGACGAGACGTCTTTGATGAGCCCCTCGAGCGCGGGCGCCACGATGTCCCCGCGGATGCGCGTCACCACGCGCAGCGCGAATCCCCTGGCGGCCGTGCCCTGCGACTGCATGTCGACCAGGAGCTGCGACACCGACTTCGCGTCGGCGCGGGCGATGAAGAGCGGCGCGACGGTCTGACGCACCACCGGGTCGCTCGTCCAGAGCAGCGGGAGCAGGTCGAGGGGCTTGGGGCTCTCGTCACGGAGGGCCGTGAGCACGGCCATCTTCTCCTCGTCGCTCTTCCACTCCGCCTTGATCACCTTCTGGAGGGCGGAGCGAGACCCGAACAGCGCCATACGCGACTTCCTTCGTCATCGATGCGGATCGCTGTCGCCGCGACGCGATCACCGCACCACCTACTATCCAACAACCGCCGCCCCTCGGGGAACCCTCTTCTGGACGGTGTTTCCCTCGACCCGCGTCGGCGACCCTCGATTGCGCAGTGACGCTTTCACCGCGCCTCCCGTTGCCGGTATCCTTGCGCCGATCATGAGCGTGCGCATCGCGGGCGAGGGCATCGCCGACAGCAACGTCTCCACCGACCTCGCGCGCATCGCCCGCGCGGCCGTGCGTCAGGCCACGTCCGCCGTGAGCGATCCCTCCCTCGTCTTCGCCTTCGTCTCCGGGGGAAACCCCCGCACGGCCAACCACGACGCGCTCCTCAAGGTCGCCTACGAGCTACGTGTGCAAGCGCCGTCGTCGGTGCTCGTCGTCTCCGACGCGCCCGGGGTGCTCGCGGGCGCCGTCGAGCGCGAGTCGACCCCCGCGGTCTCGGTGCTCGCCTTCGACGCCTCGGTGATGCGCGCTCGCCTCTCGACGCTCGCCCTCGACGCGCCGAGAGAGACCCACACCCGCGCCGTCACCGAGGCCCTCGGCGCGGTCCCCGAGGGCGCCCGCTCGGCCCGTCTCGGCGTCGCCATCCTCGCGCCCGACACGCACACCACCGAGGCCATCACGGGGCTCATCAAGCGCGGCCTCCCGCCCATCGTCGGCGCAGGGACAGCCCTCGTCGTCGCCGCGCAGCCTGGCCGCGAACCGGCACCTTGCAGCGCCGCGATGCTCACGCTCGCGACCTCCCTCGGCGTCACCATCGCGGCCTCACCCGCGTCGCGTCTCGTCACGCCGTGGATGAAGGTCGACGCGATGGACGGGGCCTTCGTGCTCCGCGCGGGCGGGCGCCCCATGCTCGACATCGTGACCGAACACGCGGGCGGATCGACGCCGCAAGACACGCTCCTCATCGCCCTGCGCGGACCTGATGACAACGCACCTCCGCTGCTCCGCTCGATCGCGGGCGCAGACCCGTCACGGGGCGCGGTGGCCGTCGGTGACGTGCTCCCCCGCGACGCGCAGATCGCGCTCGCGGTGAGAGACCCCGAGGCCGCGCGGAGAGACCTCGTCACGCGCCTCGCCACGATGTCTCGCGGACTCGCCGGTGGTACTCCCGCGGCCGCGCTGCTCTTCACCTGCGCCGGTCGCGGCTCGCGCTTCTTCCGCCGCGCCGACGTCGACGCGGGAATCGTCCGATCGCGCTTCCCGTCGCTCCCCACGGCGGGGATGCAGTCCGCGTTCGAGCTCGCGCCGTGGGGCGACACCACGCGCATCCACCTCTACGCCGCGGCCTGCACGCTCTTCTACCGACCGTCGTGACGCGCGGCCTCGACGCGGCTCGCATCACCGGCCCTCGCGGCGACGCGATCGAGCTCCGC
>JBPOHC010000468.1:0-1641 GCA_052035985.1 Myxococcota bacterium
CACGCGCCGTCGGAGTACGAGGGGCTGTAGCGTCCGGTCTCGCGCGCCCAGTCGAGGTGCGCCCTCACCCAGTCGCAGAGCATCGCCGCGTAGCGCCGAACGTCGTCGTCTCGATCTCCGAACGAGGGGAGCGCGCGCGACCGGGCGACGAGCTCACGCACGCGCTCATCGTGAAGCGCGACGGCCCGCGACACCGCATCACGGAGCGACAGCCCCTCGCGCTGCATGAGCACGAGCACGACGTTGTGGACCTCGCCCTCCATGCGCTCCCGCTCGCACGTGAAGATGTCGTTGGCGAGGCCGACCGCGAGGGCCGACGCGGCGCGCATCGCGGCGAGCTCGGGGTGCGCGCGAACGGCCTCGGGCAGCGTGACGCCGTCAGTGAGTTCGAAGAGCTCGAACTGCGGATGGAGGCCGACGGTGATCTCGCGCAGGTCGAGGTACGACGCGAAGTCGGGGCGCACGCCCGCCGCGCGATGCGCAGCCTCGAGCGCGAAGCCCGCGAAGAGCGCCTCGAGGCGATCGGAGAAGTGCGCGATCCACGCGGGGGTCGAGAGCGCGCCCATGCGCGCGCCGAGGCTCGCCATCGCGAGGGCGAAGGGGTCTGCGCTGGCGCCCGCGTCGCCCGATCGAAACGCGTCGAGGAGGCTCGCGAGCGTGGGCGAGAGTTCCAGGGGCGACAGGGTCTCGCAGCGGTCGTCGAGGAGGCAGAAGAGCGCGGTCCAGTCGGCCGCGACCTGGAGCCCTGCGAGGCTCGCGCGCGGAAAGGCCCTCGCCGCGAGCCATCCGATGCGAGACGCGCGGAGCTTCGAAGCGCCGCGCTCGGAGGCCACGATGCCCGTCGTGGCGGCCCACGCGAGCGTCGCTTCGTTCACCGTGTGAGCGTGCGCGCTGCACGCGCTCTCGAAGGGGCAGTAGAGCGCCGGGATCTCGACGCGAGCAGGCGCGACGCCGGGCGACGAGGAGGCGGGAGACGCGAGGCGGTTGTTGGTCATGCGACGCGATAGAGCAACGGTCGTGCTCACGCGTCGACGCGCGAAAACAGCTTGTGGGTAGTGAAATCAGAGGATGGAGGAGGCGCGAACCTCGTTGCGTCGCAGTCACAGCGTTGCAGCGCTGTTACGGTCGACGCGCGCGATGGAGATCACCAGGGGAGGCGATCGCCCATGTGCTGGAGCTGACCGTTGGGGAACTTCTCGCGCGCGATGTTCACGAGGCCCACGACGGTCTTCGCGCCGTCGACGACCTCCATGGGGGCGGCGTCGGAGCCGAGATCGGTCTTCACCCAGCCGGGGTGCGCCGCGACGACAGCGATCTTCTTCGCCGCGAGGGCCTTCGACTGGATGACCGTGAGCATGTCGAGCCCGGCCTTGGAGGTCGAGTAGCCGGGGGTGAAGAAGCCGCCCATCTGCTCATAGGCGTTCTCGGCCATGGTGATCGACCCGAGCACCGACGACTGGTTGATGACGCGCGCGTCGCTGCTCTTGCTGAGCAGCGGGACGAACGCGTCGGTGACCGCCCACGGCGCCACGAGGTTCACGTCGAGCGTCGCGCGGAAGCGCTCCACGGTGGTGCCCTTCTCGTTCCATTCGAGGGCGACGCCGGCGTTGTTCACGAGCACGTCGAGCTTGCCGAACTTCG
>JBPOHC010000942.1:0-21343 GCA_052035985.1 Myxococcota bacterium
GTTCCGCCACTCGTACTCGCGCTGCGTGCGGAGGTCCTTGATCTGGCTCTTCGAGAACGAGATGCGACGCGTCTCGAGGTTGGGCATCAAGGGGTCGAGCTTGTCGGGGCGCGTGAGGGAGGTGCCGTAGCGAACGTCGACGGGTTCGAAGCGCACCTTCACCACCGCGGTCCCCGTGCCGTCGAGGAAGCGGTGCGCCCCGTGCTCGCCCACGAAGGCGAAGCGGCCCGGTCCGCCCCGCACCGTCATGGCCGCCGCGAGCGGCAGCGGCTGCGCGGTCTGCGGCGGAAACTCGGCGCGCCACTTCCACCCCGCGTCGGCTTTGCCCTTCTCGCTCGCGGGCTGCTCCTCCTCGGGGATCGCGAAGCACGTGAAGAACTTCGTCTCGAGCTTCTCGGCCTTGCACCAGTTCGCGTAGATGTTCACGAGCGTGGGCACGTGGTGCCACGCCGAGCGCCCCGCGGTGAAGTACAGCACCACCCCCTCGACGGGCGGAAACATCCGCGCGAAGAGCTCCCACTTGCGCGGCTTGAACTGCGCGCGCAGCCCGTCGGCCTCGACGCGCACGGCCTCGGCGTTGTCGTCTCTGCGCTCGTACCAGCTCTCGAACGCGAGGTCTTCGAGCGCCTCGGCCTGCGTGGCCAGCCCGTCGAGCGCGTCGAGCAGCGCGCGGCTCGTCTCGGCCTGCCGCGCCGTCGACTCGGCGAGCGCGCGCTCCTTCCAGAACCCCGGCGCCTGACTGGCCTTCGTGAAGAAGCTCACGTCGCTGCGCAGCGCGCTCACGAGCGCCGAGCGCCCCCAGCGCCGCAGCTCCGCGCGCACCTTCGCGGCGTCTTCGAGCGCGTGCAGCCCGCGGTTCGAAGCCCCCTCTTCTCGCGCGGCCAGGGTCGTCGCGCGGAGCGTGAGGTACTCGCCCTCGGCGGTCACATCGACCCTCGCGTTGCCGTGCTCGGGGCGCGACGCGAGGCGCGTGGCGATGGGCAGCGCGAGCTCGCGCTCCAGCGTGCGCTTGAGCGGGCGCGCGCCGTAGCGGGGGTCGAAGCCGTGATCGGCCAGCACCTCGAGCGCGCGGTCGTCGACGTGGAGGTCGACGTTGTGACGGCGCAGCCCCTCGCGCGCGGCCACCTTCGCGACCTCGCGCGTGACGATCGCGCGGAGCACCGACCGATCGAGCGCGGCGAAGACGATGAAGTCGTCGATGCGGTTGAAGAGCTCGGGGCGAAAGAAGCGCTCGGCCTCGGCGCGGTAGTGCTGCCGCGCGACCTCGTGCGCGCGGGCCCCCTCGGGCTGCGAGAAGCCCACGCGCGCGCGCAGCGTGTCGGCGCCGAGGTTCGACGTCATGATGATCACGGCGTTGCGAAAGTCGGTGAACTTGCCCGCGCCGTCGGTGAGGCGCCCCTCGCCGAGCACGCCGAGGAGCGCGTCGAACACGACGGGGTGCGCCTTCTCGATCTCGTCGAGGAGCACCACGCAGAAGGGCTGCCTGCGCACGGCCGACGTGAGGTGACCGGGCTCGCCCGTCTCGCCGATGAGCCGCGTGAGGGCGTCGCCGCCCGCGTACTCGCCCATGTCGAGGCGCACCATGCGGTCGCGTGAGCCGAAGACGAACTCCGCGAGGGCCTTCGAGAGCTCGGTCTTGCCGACGCCCGTGGGGCCCGCGAAGAAGAGCACCCCGACGGGTCGGCGCTGGTCCGCGAGGCCCGCTTTGATCACCGCGATGATCTCGGTCACGCGCTCGACGGCGCCGTCCTGGCCCTTGACCCGCGCGCGCAGAAACTCGCTCACGCGCTCGGGGTCGAGCGGCATGTCGTCGCGCAGGAGCACCAGCGGGATCCCCGACTCGCCGCTGAAGCGCTCCACCGCGTCGTGGCCCGAGACCGTCGTCGAGCGGGAGTGCGCGCCCGCGTCGACGACCCTGCGCAGAAAGGCCACCGTGTTGCCCACGAGCGCGCCGTAGGGGCGGAACCTCCGCGTGAGGCGCAGCGCGGCCTCGATGGCGTCGGGGTGCACCGCGACGGCCTTGCGCTCGCCCATCTCCTTCGCGACGCGGTCGAGGATGCGACGGCCGACCTCGGGCGACACCTCGGGCACGCGCACCACCGACCAGTGCTGCGCGAAGCCCGCGGAGCGGCGTTCGAAGCGGGCCCACTCCTCGGGCGTGGCCTCACCGAGAATGGCCACCTCGCGCGCCGCCAGCGCGGGTCCGAGGAGCTGCGCCACGTTGTGGTCGCTGTGCGCGCTCTTGCCCGCGTCGAGGAGCTCGATGATGTGCCCCATGTACACGATGGCCTCGGCGCGGCGGGCCTCGTCGATGCAGTCGAAGGTCTGCTGCTGCCAGTCGCCGAAGAACCCCTCGCCGGCGATGAGGCGCGAGGCGTCGACGTGAAAGAAGGGGCGCCGCTCGTCCTTCTTGTCGCGCGTGCGTTCGAAGAGCCGCGCGGCGATCTCGTGGACGATGGCGGTCTTGCCCGCGCCCGCCTCGCCGACGAGCACCAGGGGCTCGGGCTTCTTCGCCGTGATGCGCACCGCGAGCGAGTCGACGAGGGCGTCGACCTCCCACGCCCGCGAGAGGTCGTTCTGCTCCGCGAGCTTGTGGAGCGCGACGCCGAGCTTCGAGAGCGTGGGCGTGGCGGGGCGCTTCTTCTTCTTCTTGCCCTCGTCGTCGAGCTCCTCGTCCTCGTCGGGCTTGCGCGTGTCGTCGAACTCGTCCTTGGGCTTCTTGCGCTTCTCGGGCGGCGGCGCGAGGTCGTCGGGCAGCGGCGGCGGGCGCTCGTCGAGCTGGAGTTCCCTGCGCTTGAGCGTCGCGAGGAGCGTGGGCTTCGCGTCGAGCTCCAGGGTGCGCAGGCTGTCATCGCCGTCGACGCGGAGCCCGAGGCGCTGGTGGTCCGTGAGGTTCGAAAGGTGCGCGCGAAAGAACGGCGCCGCGCGCTCGATGAGGTCCTCTCCGGCGGGGAGCCACACGCGCAGGTCGAGCTTCGGCGCGCGCACCTCGACGAAGGGCTTCTGCGCGGGCGACACCACGAGGTTGACCTTCATCGGCACGGTCTCGCTCCCCGCGGCGTGCCACACCGTGAGCGCGTCGACCCACACCGATTTGAACTCCCCGTTGGGGCTCCGCGCGTAGTCCGCGACGTTGCGCGGGTGCGTCCGCGAGATGCGGTCATCGATGGCGAGGCAGAGGTCCTCCTCGGCGCCTTCAAGACTCGCGGCGTGGTAGGCGAAGGCCGGGAGGTTGAGCGGCGTGACGGTCACGCGACCGCTGGCGTGCTGCGTGACGATGCACTGGATGCGAAAGTCCATGTGGGGTTCCCGTTACCCGTTGCGCGAAGGGCCGCGAAGGTAGCACGCACCCTCCGCGGTCGCGTCTACGAAGCTTCGTCGTGCGGCGCCCCGTTGCGATATGCTCGCGGCGTCCTCCGATGGCAGAAGACCGCACGATGACGGCCCCGCTGCTGCGCGCGCGCGCGCCGTCGACCCGCTACGTCGAGGTGATCTCGCCGGGCCGCCCGTCGCCCTTCAAGGCCCGCGAGGGCGTGGTGCGCCTCGGCCGCGACGCGACCTGCGAGGTGGTGATCGAAGACCCCTTCGTCTCGCGCGTTCACCTCGAGGTGCGGATCTATCCGCACGGCGTCGAGGTGGTCGACCTCGACACGAAGAACGGCACGCACTACCAGGGCGCGCGCATCCGCGAGCTCGCGGTGAACGGCGAGGTGACGCTGCTCCTCGGCAAGCAGGTGACCGTGAAGGTGCGCGTCGGCGACGACGCCGCGGTCGCCCCGAGGGCCGCGCGCGACGACGCCGAGCTCGTGGGCAACTCGGCGCCGATGCAGCGGCTCCGCGGCGCGCTTTCGAAGCTCGCGCCGTCGCCCCTCACGGTGCTCATCGAGGGCGAGACGGGCACGGGCAAGGAGGTCGTCGCGCGCGCGATCCACCGGATGTCACCGCGGTCTTCGAAGCCCTTCGTGGTGTTCGACTGCGCCGCCGTGTCTCCCTCGCTCATCGCGTCGGAGCTCTTCGGTCACGTGAAGGGCGCGTACACGGGCGCCGTCGGCGCGAGCGACGGAGCCTTCCGCGCCGCCAACGGCGGAACCCTCTTTCTCGACGAGATCGGCGAGCTCCCGCTGGAGCTTCAGCCCGCCCTGCTCCGCGCCCTCGAAGCGCGGCAGGTCAAGCCCGTCGGCGGCGATCAGTACCTCACCGTCGACGTGCGCGTCGTGGCCGCCACCAACCGCTCGCTCGAAGGCGAGGTCGAGGCTTCGCGCTTCAGAAAAGACCTTCTCTTCAGGCTCGCGGTGGGTCGCGTGAAGGTCCCGCCGCTGCGCTCGAGGGCCGACGACATCCCGCTGCTGGCGGCGCATTTCGCGTCGGCCTTCGGCGCGACGATCTCGGCGAAGGCGCTCGAGGCGCTCTCGTCGCAGGCGTGGCCTGGCAACGTGCGAGAGCTTCGCAACGTGGTCGAGCGCTCGGTGATGCTCTCTGGCGGCGCGGGCTCGGTGGTGACCTCCGTCGATGACTTCGAAGACGACTTCGAAGACGAGGCCACGCCCGCCGCGGGGGTGAATCCCTCGGAGGCGCTCGTCGGCGCGATGCGCAGCCCCGACGGACAGAAGCTCCTGGAGATGAGCTTTCAAGACGCGAAGCAGGCCGCGGTCGAGAGCTTCGAACGCGAGTACCTCGTGCGGCTCTTCGAAGCGTCGGCGTACAACCTCTCCGAGGCCGCGCGGCGCTCGGGGGTCCACCGGCGCTACCTGCGCGAGCTGTTCAAGAAGCACGACATCGACCTCGCGGCGCTGCGCGCGACGCGGCGGTGACCTACGCGGCGAGCACCAGGCACGCGTCGCCGAACTCGTGGTTGAGATACTCCCGCTCGGCGCCCTCGCGCACCGCGTCGAGCAGGAGCGACGGCGGCGCGAAGGCCGAGAGCAGTTCGAAGTGGCTCGTCCCCGGGTCGTGCATGCCCGAGAGCACCGCGTCGACCACGCGAAGCGGCGACCGCGGACCGAGTCGCAGGTCGGTCACGCCGCGCCCCGCGATCACGCGACCGTGCGTGGCGGCGCAGCCTTCGAGCGCGCGGACGACGCTCGTCCCCACGGCGATCACCCTGCTCCCACGAAGTCGCGCGGACTCGATCGCGGCGGCGGTCTCTTCGGGAATCTCATAGCGCTCGGGCAGCGGGAGCGCGGCGTCGAGCGCGTCGTCGCCCGTGGCCGACAGCCCCGCGGCGTGCGTCACCCGCGCGATCACGCAGCCCTTCGCGCGCAGCGCCGCGAGCAGCGACCAGCGCAGGGGATGCCCCGCAGACGGAAGCTCCACGGCCCACGGCCTCCCCGCGTAGACCGTCTGCACGTGCCAGAGCGGCAGATCATCAGTGAGGTGCGCGTACTGCACGGGCCGTCCGAGCGCGTAGATCGCACGCCAGAGGCGATCACCCGAGAGCCCGAAGCGCGCGGTCACGAGGCGATCGGAGCGCGTCGAGATGTCTTCGATGACCGCGGTGAGCTCTTCACCGAACACGAGTTCATCACCGACCGTGACGCTCGGAGGCGCGGGTCGATGCTCCGTGCGCGTGCGCCAGTCTCCGTCGCCGAAGAGCACCGCGGACCACACCGTCTCGTCCTCCGTGGCGCCCGCGAGGCGCAGCTCCACAGGCTCTCCGCGCGCGGTCGTTCCCCGCAGCGACGCGGGGATCGTCGCGGCGTCGTTGACCACCACCAGATCACCCGCGCGAACGAGCGACGGGAGGTCTTCGATGTCCGCGTGCGTGAGCGTCGTGTGCGCGGCGTCGAGCACCATCATCCGGTGCGCCTCGCGAGGCCAGATCGCGGGCCTCACGACACGCCTCCGAGCGTCGAGGCCGCCACGCGCGCGCCCGTCGCGACGCGGTCGTCGCGGAGCCCGTCGAGGATCTTTCGCGCGACGTCTGCGGGGTCTGCGAGCGTCGCGGGGTCGGCGTCGGGGATCGCGTCGGCGTGCATGCGGGTGTTCATCTCGCCGGGGTCGACGGCGCAGACGCGCACGCCCGCGTCGCGGAGTTCCTCGGCCCAGATGCGCGCGAGGTGATCGGCGGCGGCCTTCGAGACGCCGTAGGCGCCCCACCCCGGATACGCTTCGACGGCCGCGTCGGAGCTCACGAAGAGCACCGTCCCGTGGCCGCGCAGGGCCATCGAGCCCGCGACGATCTTCGTGAGGCGAAAGGGTCCCACGAGGTTGACCGCGAGCGTGCGCTCGAGGTCCTCGCAGGCCGTGTCGAGGAGCAGCGGGAGCGGCACCGCGCCGAGCGTGCTCGCGTTGTGAACGACGAGGTCGATGTCGCCGAGGGCGCCCGCGGCGGCGCCGGCGATGCGGTGCGCGTCGAGCTTCTCGCCCACGTCGCCGACGACCGCGTGCGCCACGCCGCCGAGCGCGCGGATCTCGGTGACGACGGCGTCGAGGGGCTCCGCGTGGCGGGCGACGAGGGCGACGCGCGCGCCGCGGCGGGCGAGCTCGATCGAGAGCGCGCGGCCGAGGCCCTGAGAGGCGCCCGTGACGAGCGCGTTGAGTCCGTGAAGGTTCATGGTGGTCCTCCGTGCGGCGATCGCCCGTCGCCCCGTCGTTGGGAGCGTCGCGGCGCCGTCGCTGTCGTGGATGAAGATGCATCGGCGCGGACAACACACTGGCAACGGCGCCAACGTGTTGGCAGACTTCCATCGCATGGGAGACGACGCGTCGAAGGACCTCGCGGGGCGTCTCGCGGCGAACATCCGGGCGCTGCGCGACGGTCGCGCGCTGACGCAGGCGCAGCTCGCGAAGCTCTCGGGGCTGCCGCGCGCGACGTGGGCCAACCTCGAGTCGGGCGAGGCCAACCCCACGCTCTCGGTGCTGCACAAGGTCGCCGTGGCGCTCCAGGTGTCGTTCGAGGAGCTCATCGCAGCGCCTCGCACGGGGACGAAGCTGCACCCGCGCGAGACGCTCCCGACGCGGCAGCGGGGCGACGCGACGGTGCGAAAGCTCCTGCCCGAGCGCATCGCGGGCGCCGAGATCGACCGCATCGAGCTTCCGCCCAACGGCCGCATGGTGGGCGTCCCTCACACGCCGGGGACGAGAGAATTTCTCACGTGCGAGCGCGGTCGCGTGGTGCTCACGGCCTCGGGCGAGACGTGGACGCTGCGCGAGGGCGACGTGGTGGCCTTTCGCGGCGACCAGCGCCACGCGTACGCGAACCCCGACAACATCATCTCGATCTCGTGGTCGGTGGTGATGCTCGAACCCGTGGGCTGAGCGCCGGGCACGCGTGATGCACCCGCTCCGCGCATGAAGACGGCGTATGTGAGCGTGGTCTGCAACGGTGACGGCTACGTGCCGGGCGTCGAGGTGCTCGGTCGGTCGCTCGACGCGAGCGGGAGCCGCGTGCCCAAGGTGCTGCTCGCGACGGCGGACATCAGCGACGGCGCGCGCGGTCGCCTCGCGAAGCTCGGATGGGAGATCCGTGACGTCGAGCCCATCGCGAACCCCGACGGAGAGAAGGCGCTCTTTCCCCGCTTCGCGAGCGTGTTCACGAAGCTCCGCGTGTGGACGCTCGTCGACTTCGACCGCGTGGTGCTCCTCGACGCCGACACCCTCGTCTTGCAGAACATCGACGACCTCTTTGAGCGCCCTGGCTTCGCGGCCGCGCCGGACTTCTTTCTCCCCGACCGCTTCAACTCCGGCGTGATGGCGCTCGAGCCCTCGATGAAGACCTTCGACGCGATGGTCTCGACGCTCGCCGCGTCGGGCAGCTACGACGGCGGAGACCAGGGCTTTCTCAACACGTTCTATCCCGACTGGTACGCGATGCCCGCGGAGCACCGGCTGCCCATCGGATACAACATGGCCCACTTCATCTATCAGTTCCTTCGTGGCCATCCGAGCCTTCGGGCGCGATTGGAGCGCGAGACGAAGGTCGTTCACTACATGGTGCAGAAGCCGTGGAAGGCCCGCGCCGTACTCACCGGCGGCTCCGACGCGTGGTGGAGGACCTACTTCGAAGTGCATCCCGACAAGGCCGAGGCGTGGCGCGGCAAGGTCCACGAGTTCGAAGACTGGACCTTCGACAAGCTCGCGGCCCTCGTCCTCGATTGAGGCTCAGCGCGCGATGACGACACCCTCCCACGCGGCGAGCGCGTAGCGCATCGGAGCGGCGACGCGCTCGCCGCGGCGTGTGGAGAAGAGCGTCTGACCGACGCGCGCTCGCAGATCGAGCGCGACCTCGCGCTTCGAAAAGTTCAGGAACACCTCGACGCGCTCACACGCATCACCCTCTCCGAGCACGCGGCGATACGCCACGACGTCGTCGGGGAGCGCGGGGTCTTCGATCCATTCGAGCGCGCCCATCTGAAGCGCGGCGTGCTCGCGTCGCAGCGCGAGGAGCGCGCGGTAGCAACGGAGCAGAGACTCGGGCTCGCGCGTCTGCGAGGCGACGTTGAGGTCGTGCGTGCGAGGGTGCACCGGGAGCCACGGCTTGACGCCCTCGGGCGCGAAGCCCGCGTTGGGGCCGTCGGTCCATTGCATGGGCGCGCGGCACTCGTCGCGGTTGAGGAGGATGCCGTGGCCGCGCATCCACGCGACGAGGCGCTGCGGCATGAAGCGAAAGCGCGCGGCGACGGGGTCGAGGCCCTCGTGCAGGGGGATGTCGTGGTTCTCCATCCCGATCTCTTCGCCGTAGTAGAGAAAGGGCACGCCGCGCACGGTGAGCTGGAGCGCCGCGAGGAGCTTCGCCTTGTCGCGATGGCCTCCCGTGCGGTGCGAGAAGCGCGGTCGGTCGTGGTTGCCGAACACGTACGTCGGCGTGAAGGGCTCTGGGAACGACCGTTCGAAGCCCTTCACCAGCGTCTTCACGGAGCGTCCGGTGAAGCGCGTGCTGAGGGTCTTGAAGAGAAAGACGAGGTGCAGCCCGTCGGCGGCCTCGCCGCAGTATTTCCGCAGGGTTTCTGCGTCGCCGAACACCTCGCCCACGAGGAAGCGCTCGGGGTCGCGGAACTCGTTCACCACGGCGCGGAGCTCGCGCGCGAAGGCGATCGTGTCGGGGTGATCGATCGTGTGATGGTGTTTTTGAAAGAACCCGTGGGGGTTGTCTTCGGAGGGCGCCGGACGCCACGAGAAGGGGTTGTCGGCGAACGAGGGGTCTTTGAAGATGGCGTTGAAGATGTCGAGGCGCAGCCCGTCGACGCCCTCGCCGAGCCAGTGCCGCACGACGCCGAGCATGGCCTCCTTCACCGCGGGGTTGCGGTAGTTGAGGTCGGGCTGACACCCGAGGAAGGTCGCGAAGAACCACTGCCCGCTCGCGTCGTCGTAGCGCCACCCGCTGCCGCCGAGCATCGAGCGCCAGTTGTTGGGCGGAGCGCGTCCGCCGGGCTTTCGACCGTCGCGCCAGATGTACCAGTCGCGGCGCGGGCTCTCTCGCGAGCGTCGCGACTCGGTGAACCACGGGTGCTCGTCGGAGGTGTGGTTGAGCACCATGTCGAACACGACGCGCATCCCGCGTGCGTGCACCTCGCGGATCAGCGCGCGGCAGTCGTCGAGCGTGCCGTACTCGGGCGCGACGGCGTAGTGGTCGCTGACGTCGTAGCCGAAGTCGGCCTGCGGGCTCTGAAAGAAGGGCGAGAGCCACAGGGTCTCGACGCCGAGGTCGCGCAGGTAGTCGAGCTTCGCGATGACGCCGCGAAGATCACCGATACCGTCACCGCTCGCGTCGAAGAAGGAGCGCGGATAGATCTGATAGGTGGTGGTCCGCTTCCACCACGGGGTGTCATGGGCGGCGCACATCGCCTTGTCTCGCAGCATGGAGCGCGCCGTCGATCGGTCTCGCTACCTCGGCGCGCCCGCGTCACGCGCAGCGGTCGGGCACGCCTCGGGGAGCCCCGGCTGCGGACGCGCGCTCGAGAGGGCCGCACGCACGCGCGCGAGTCCCGCGTCGGTCAGGTTGGCGTGGATGCTCTCGACGACGCGCCCCGCGGGATCGACGACGAACACCCACGGGAGCTCGTCTTCGGCGAGGCCGAGCGACGACGAGAGCGATCCGTCGCGAGAGAGCCACACCTCGCCCCAGCGGCATCGCGGCGAGGTCCCGCGCGCCTCGGACATGATCGTCCCCGTGGGCACCAGCGGAAAGAGATCGAGGGCCGCGAAGGTGAGCGTCCGCGCGCCCACGGGGAGCAGCGGCTCGACGCGGCGGTACCACGCGGTGATGGCGGGTCCGATGTCCTTGTCGGTCATCGCCAGGATCACGGTCCAGCGCCCGAGGAGGTCTCGCTGCGTGTGGGCCGTTCTGCCGATGTCGTCGACGGCGAACGCGGGAAAGGGTCGCCCCACGACAGGCGCGGCCCACGCCGACGAAGACACGCAGAGGGCGACCGCGAGCAGCAGCGCTTCGCGACGTCGATGCTTCATGGCGACACCAGGCGCGCAGCAGATTCCGAGCCGCGCGAAGCCCCGCGTGAGACCGCGTTCGAAGGCCGCGGAGGCGCAACGGGTGCCCCCGCAGCGACGCAAGAGGCGCCTGCGTGCGAGGTGCCGAGGCTCGATGAGAAGGGTTGCACGGGGACTTGGATGCTCGTCGACGCGCTCGCGACACACAAGCCGCCGCGGTTCATTGGCGTGAGGCGAAGCGCGACAGGGCGGCCGCCGCCGACACCGGGGATCGCGCGACAGACCGCGGGTGCGGCGCGACGAGGATGATCGCGTCGGCCGTCACGGACTGGAGCGCGTAGCCCGTCGACCAGAGCCGGAGCAGCGGCGCGAAGGGGTCATCGACCTCGTGGAACCCTTTGTCCCACAAGGCTCTCGGCACCGCGTCGAGCGCGGGGATTCGCAGCCCGCGGTCGGCGGCGTAGCGCCAGAGCCACGCGCGGTCGAGGTCCCAGTGCGCGTTCGCGCCGTAGCGTCCGCCGCGACGGAGCGCGCGAGAGAGCGATACGGGAAGCCCTCGCGTGGGGTCGTCGGCGCGGTGCAGCGCCACCACGGCGCACTGCGCGGGGAGCCTCCACGGACCGCCGCCGCGACCGTGCACGGTCGTCCAGCGATCGGGGTCGACGAGTCGCCACTGCACGCGCGAGGGACGCCAGTCGCACCACGCGGAGAGCCTCGCGGCGACCTCCCACGCGAGCAGCTCGGCGGCCGTGACGCCGGGCGCGTCGGCGGCGAGCGCGACGGCCATCGCCACGCTCGTCGGCGCGTCGCGGAGCTCGCGTCCCGCGTCGAAGCGACGGGCGCCGTCGCCGATCCACGCGAAGGGGATGATCCCTTCGGTCGCGAGGACCTCCCAGGTGGCGCTCGCGAGCTCGGTCTGTCGCGCGTCGGGGACGCCGACGCTCAGCACCGCGTCGGAGAACACCTCCGCGTCTGCGGCCTCTTCGACGACGCGCGCGGCGACGGCGCAGGCGCGCGCGAGCTCGTCGCGCCTCGGTTGAAGCACACACGCCCCGAGCTCGTGGGGCGAAATCTCGAAGGTCATACGTCACGCCTCGCGCCCGACGCGCCGCACGAGGGGGCGGACGGGCGATCAGAGCTGCTCCTCGTCGAGGGCGCTCACGGCGCGGTCGGCGGTGAGCGCCGACGCGTGCGTCGCGAGTCCCTGTGAATGGAGGCGCCCGAAGGCGTTACAGCTTCCGCATGACGACGCGCGAGTGTAGGCGAGGCGCGGTCGAAGGCAACCGGCGATGACGCGCCCGAGCGTTGTTGCGGGCGACGCTCGGCGCGCGCGTCACGGGGTGCTGTGCGCTGCGAGCGCGCTCAATACCCCGCTGTAGAGGCTCATGAAGCGTGACGCGGTGAGGAGCGTGGTCGCGTTCCACGTGGCGGCGACGCAGTAGCGGTGCGAGCCGCGGACGAGCCACGTGGTCGCGTTGAGCACGCCAGGTTCGGAGCCGCCCTTGAACGCGATGTGATCCCACGAACTGCGCTCGGCCACGCCGGGGTTGATCGACATGAGAGGCAGTTGCTCCACGCGCGCCATGAGGGCGCAGAGCTCGCGCGCGCTGAAGAACCACTCGACGTCGAGGGCCGTAGGCGTGTCGGGGTACGCGTTGAGCGTCGGCAGCGGACGCGCCGCGAGCTCGGGCAGGAGCGCGCGCCGCTGCGCCTCGTCGCCCGCGCGAAAGCTCGTGAGCAGGGCCTCGTTGGCGGGGGTCTTGAGCACGAAAACCTCGCGCGTCGTGAGGAAGGGACGCACCCGCGCAGGGGCCGCGCGCTCGACCTCGGCGCGCCCGACGACGTGGATGAGCGCATCGGTCGCGGTGTTGTCGCTCTCCGAGATCATCATCGCGGCGAGCGTGGCGAGCGTGACGGGCGTGCGAGGAGGCCAGGTCTGGAGCGTCCCGCTCGGCAGGCTGCGCCACGCGGGGTCGAGCTCGACGACCTGCCCCCAGCGGAGGGCGCGCGCCGTGACGCGATCTTGCAGCGCCGCGAGCACGGCGAGCTTGAACGCCGACCCGACGCCGAGGGGCTCGTCGGGGGTGACGGCGGCGCGCTCGGTTCCGTCTTCGAGCACGAGCACGCTCACGCGTCCGGGCAGCGCGCGCAGCGCCTCGACGGTGCTCTCGATGGTGCTCGCGGTGAGCGAGGGCGGGCCGAACCACAGCGTCGTGAGGCGACCTTCGCCGTCCGCACGGATGCGCGCGGGCATGGTCCCGTTGGCGAATGTCACGGTGCAGCGTCCGTCTTCACAGCGCGCGCTCTGGTAGGCGCCCAGCGCAGTGCGGAGCTCGGCGAGCACCTGATCGACCTGCCTCGCGGGAACGTGGTCGAGGAAGGCGGACGAGAACCACGACGGCCCGACGCGCTCGGCGCCCCAGAGCGCGCGCAACGCTTCATCGGGCGACGCGGGGAGCACGGCCTGCGAAGCGGCGACATCGACCATGGCGCCTCCATCTGACAGGGCCGACGCGTCGGTCGCGGCCTCCGACCGACACACGACCTGGGGGAGCGAAGGCGCAGGCGTACGCGCGCCGCAACCGAGGAGCGACGCGAGGCCGAGCGCAGCAACGAGCGAAGCGCGTTGAGGGAGAGGGCGCATCGGCGGGGAATACAACGCCGCGCATCGCAGAGCACAAGGGATCACGGCGCCGGGAGAGAGCGCACGGCCGTCTCTCGGGCGAGGTATCACTCGGGGCCCGCGATCAGCGAGGATCGGACTTCTGCGCGTCGGTCTTCTGCGCGTCGGTCTTCTGCGTCGAACGCTTCTTCGCGCGAGGCTTCGAAGGAGCGCGATAGCCGGGGTAGGTTCCCTTGCGCTCGGGCATCGCTTTTTCGAGGTAGCGCCCCGCGGTCAGCACGCGCTGGAGCGTCGGTTGGATCAGCGCGACCGCGCGTTCGAGGAGCGTCACGTCGTTGCGCCCCTCCTCGTTCGCGTCGTCTTTGAGGCGCGCGATCCACTCAGGGTGCAGTAACTTCAGCGAGTCGATCGCAGCGCCCTCACCGCAGGGGAGCGCCCGCAGCGCGGCTTCGGTCCCAGGCGTCGCCACGTGCGCGAGGAGCAGCGTCGAGCGCGCGCTCAGCTTCGCCTTCGAGGCTCCCTTCGCGGCGCCGCGCAGCCCCTTGCGAGCCTCGGGGGAGCCCTTGAGTCGAAGCATCAGTCCGTTGTGAAGGAGCTTGTGGCAGCCTCGAATCCGTTCGGCGATCTGCGGCGTGCTCAGCTTCGCGAGCTCCGCCGGAGAGGGGACGTCGCTCGTCTCTTCGCCCGCGCTGACCTGACGCACCCACTCGACGTTGACGCCGAGCGCGTCGATCTCCGCGCGCGTGACCGGCCCTCCGTCGAGCGGGATCTTCGCGAGGATCTGCTGATCGCGCCACGCGCGTCCCTGCGTGCGCTCGACCCAGGCCACGTACTCGTCGAAACCGCGAGGCAGGGTCTTCACCGACACCGCGTCGAGCGCGAGGGCCTCACGTCGGAGCTTCGCTGCCGCCTCGGGCGTGACGGTGTATACGGGCACGGGGCCGACGGCGTCGTGCGAGGCGCCCGCATCGTTGGCGGGGCGCTGCGGGGTGACGGTGGGAGTGTCGGTCTTCGCGAGCTTCGAGGCGGTGACGATCGCGGCGGTGAGTCGGCTCATGGGTCGTGCTCCTCTGTTGGGATGCGTCAGCGGAAGGATGTGCTGACATCCGAGAGGAACGGCAGACCGACGGGGAGCTTGAGCGGGAGACGGAGGAAAAGTGACATGCTCCCGAAGCGACGATCGCTCACCGCAGCAGCACGTCGACGTGGCTCTCTCCTCGACGCAGCGCGACGAGGCGGTACCCGGAGCGCGAGGCTGGATGTGCCCTTCCAAACGCGCGCACCGTCGGGGCGCAGTTGGTGACGACCAGGGAGTACGTCCGCTCTGTGGTGCGCGCGGCATCGTGGAGGGCCTCGAGCGTCGCGCGATCGGGGTTGTCGTAGCGACCGTTGGCCGAGACCACGTAGACGTCTGCGATCACCCTGTCGAAGAAGTCCTTCGGCATGTTTCGAGCGCTGCCGTGGTGCGGCAGCTTGAGCACATCGACGTGAATGCGTCCCTCCGCGTCGAGAAGCCGCTGCTCATCGAGCGCATCGAGCAGGTGGTCACCCCGCCCATCACCAGTGAGAAGGATCCGTCGCCCGTCGGCCTCCACGAGCAGTTGCAAACTGCTCAGGTTCGGAACGCTGCGATCGAGCGCCGTCGAGAGCGGCGAGGAGAGCGAAGCTTCCTCCTGATCGAGCCAGGCGCGCCACTCGTCGCGCAACGCGTCGAGGTTCGTCCGCGTCGGACCGACGACCCGCACCGAGAGGCCGCCCACGAGGATCGGCTGCGCCCCTCGCGTCGCCAGCATCGCCCTGCCACTCGTCGAAGGGTTGATCGCGACGCCAAGGTCTCGCGCGAGCCCCTTGAGCATCGACGCGTCCGCGGTCGCGAGGAGTTCCTCCGCGGCGCAGAGAGCGCTCGTCCCGGCCGCCTGTGCGAGCGACGCCAGCCGCGATCGAATCGTCCCATCGCCGAGCGTCTCGCTGAACGCGTTGAGCCACAGCGCGCCGGGTTCGATCCAGGCATCGCCCCCCTCATCTCTCGTGTCTCGCAGCTCCGAGAACAGGTCCCTCAGCCCGAGCACGTGATCGTTGTCGGCGTGGCTCAGCACGACCGCGTCGAGCGTCCTCGGGCGCAAGGCGTCGAGCGTCGGCCGGAGGTGTCTCTCGAACGTCCCTGCCGGACCGCCGTCGACGAGGAGTCGTGTGCGACGATCACCCTGGCCGTGCATGACGAGGAGACAATCCCCTTCCTCGGCCTGTACCACGCGCAGACGCAGCATCGGAAAGACCTGTTACGAAAGGCGTTGAAGCGAAACAGTCGCGAGCGGCCCCGTCACCACCAGCGCGAAGTCCTGCGGGCGTAGAAGCGTCGAGGCCGCCACGCTCACGACGTAACTTCCCGCGGGCGCGTCGGCGAGCCTCACCGACAGGACGTTGTTCACCTGATCGTCTGGTCGTTCTGGGATGCGGCCCGCGCGTGCGGCGTTGCCTGCGCGCCGCGTCCCATCGGGCAGCTCGACGGTGAGTTTGAGGTTGTTCTGCCGGCCTCGCGCTGGCGGATCCGTCCACGCGAGGCATACGCGCAGCTCGCCTTGTCGTTCGAGCTCCATGCGAAAGCGCACGCGGGCGCCGGTCTTCAAAAGCCTCTGCGCGGGATCTTCCCACCCGTCGTCAAACGCGAGCGCGAAAAGGCCGGGGAGGGTGGACATCATGTCGACGCATCCGAAGCCCTGGTGAAAGTTGGGCGGCAGCGCCCCGTGCACAGCGTCTTCGCCCGTGAGCGGGCGAGCGCCATTGAGCAGCGTCGCCTTGAGCAGCGCGGCGCTCGGTCGGTGAGCACGCGTCGTGCGGTAGTACTGCCTCACGAGCGCGGCGCATCCGGCGACGATGGGCGCGGCCATGCTCGTTCCGCCGAGGTAGCGGTAGAGCCTGTCGGTGCTCGCGACGAGCCCCCACGAGTTCGCGCCGTCAACGCCACGCGGCCATGTTGACGCGATGTCGGTCCCCGGCGCCACGATGTCAGGCTTGATGCGCGACTCCTCCGCGGGACCCCGGCTCGAAATCGCCGCCATCGCCTCACCGTCACCCGAGATGCGCTGAGACGCGATCGGCTCGTCGGGAAACGCTTCGCCCCAATGCGCCGCCCAGGTCTGGTCGGCACGCCCGCCGCTCGCCCTTGCGCTGCGGCATGCGCCCACCGTGATGACGTTCTTCGCGACGGCAGGCGCGTCGATCGACCCGTACTCGACGAAGCCGATGGGTGCGGTCGAGTCGCGATCAGGGGCCTTGCATGCCCTGCCGCGATTGCCCGCGGCGACAACGATCAACATGTCACGGTGCGTGTAAACGAACTCGTCCATCTGTTCGGCGCGCAGGTCGTAACGCCCCTCGACCGACGCCCCCCACGAATCGTTGTGAATCCTCGCGCCCCGGTCGTACGCGTCTCGAAGCAGCACCCCCAGATCGTCGGGGAGCCACCCCAGAGCGCCGCGCTCGTCGACCACGCGCTGCACATGGAGGCGCGCCCCAGGCGCGACGCCACGAAGCCCAGGGTAGCGATGCCCTCGCCCGACCAGAATGCCTGCGACGTGTGTCCCGTGGCCTCTCGAATCCAAGGCGTCGGCCTCGGTTCCCGGCGGCGCGAAGGTCGTCGTCGTCGCGATGGCGCCTTCGAGCTCCGGGTGCGTCACGTCGACGCCCGAGTCGGCGAGCGCGATGAGCTCATCGGATCCGTCCCAGGGGAGCGTCGCTTCGCTCTGCTCACTCGCGAGCCCGATTTGCGAACGGAACACGTTCGCGCACAGCTCTGGCGCGACGTAGGACTCGACGCGTCGCACCTCGGGCCACCGCGCAGCGTCGTCGGCGAACGCGGCGCTGGCCTCGATCCGAATCGCTCGCCCGAGTTCGACGAGCAGCTCAACGCCCTGTTTTCGTGCGCGCTCGGCAACCGCCGGTCGGTCTTCCTCGCGATGGAGAAACACTACCCAAAGGCAGGGTCGAGAGAACGTTTCGCGGCCAGCCCCGACGTGACGCACAAGCACCGAAGGAGCCAGCACCTTCGAGACGCCCGGCAGCCGAAGGAGCCCCCGGAGCGCAGCATCATCGCGCACCTCCGCGAGAAAGCGTTCCGGGTTGATCCGTTCGAGGATACGCACGCCAGCGCGGTCGTCGCGCTGGAGCGCGATCACCGCGTGGAGGTCGGCGACGAGTTCGAAGCGGGCGGGCCACGCATCGGGAACGGCAGGCGCGGCGAGCTCCGCGTCGACATCGTGCGCGAAGGTCTGGAGCTCGATGCCTCCGTCCGCGAGCGAGCGAATCTCGTCGGCGTCGAGCTCGCCGACGACCATGCCCTCCTCTTCGCCCGCGAGCGTGCCGCCGCGACGCATCGCGGCCGAGACCGCGGCGTGCTCGGCCTCGTGCATCGGCCACGCGACCACGCGGTACCTCCGCGCGATGCGGTAGGTCTCCGAGAGGAGCACGCTGGCGACGTCGGGCGCCTGACGCCACAGCTCGTTCTCTGCCGTCCGCGAGAGCGCGAAGACGACCGTCGATTGTTCGAGCGTGCTTCGTCTTCGCGCGAGCGTCTGCCACGCCAGGACGGGCAACGGGTCATACACATGGACGAGGTGCACGGCGTCGCTCGCCCTCTGGCAGGCGAGGAGGAGCGCTGCCGGGTTGTCCGCGAGGAGGTGCTCCTGGCGGAGAACACCGAGACGAGCGAGGGCGACACCGAGCAGACCAACGAGCTCCCCCGCCGATAGATCCGTCCCGTAGGCAACGAAGATCCCGGCGTTCGCGTGGAGTCGCTCGACGAGCGTGTAGACGTCGGACTCGCCGAGCATCACGCGACCCGAGGCACGAGCCGCGATGCGATGACAGGATGCACGCGGTAGCTCACGCCTCCCAGGACTTCGTCGAAGACCCAGGAGTTGCGGAGCAGCGTCACGAGTTCGTCCTCCTCCTCGCGTGCGACCTCGCCGCGAGCGACGCGCCCGAGGAGCGCCCGCTGACTCGGGACGAGCCCGGCGACGAGGTTGTCAGCGAAGCGATCGATGATCGTGTCGGCGTCGGCGATTGAAACGGTGGCGCCGGTCCCCCTCTCCGCGCGTTCGAGCGCCATCTTCGCGAGTTGCACGAGGGAGCGCATGTGTCCGCCCGAGGCCCGCACGAGTCGCTCTCTCACGCGGTCGTCGAAGAGCGCGTCGGCGTCACGTCGCCGAAGCACACGATCGAGAAACCCACGGTGCTCGTCGCGCCCCGCGTCGAAGGGACGCACCACGTGGTAGCGATCGAAGTGCTGCAACTGCTCTCGCCAGTGCTGGTAGAGCATGTCGAGCGAGCCCGTCACGACGAGCCCGATGCGAAGACGGGCGAGCGCGGCGAGGTCCTTCACGACCGCTTCGATGTACTGGTCGGGCGGACGCAGGCGGTCGAAGGAGTCGAGCAGCACCACGACCGGCGCAACGTCCGAGGCGTGTGCGTCTGCGTGCGGGAGATTATTGCGCAAGCACAGGAGGTCTGTTCGCAAGTCGCTCGACACGGGGTCGAAATCATTCACCGGGAGCGAGCCGCTCGCAGCCTGCTTCTCGCCCTTGAGGGTGCGCTCCGCGGCTTGCCGGGCGATGAGAGGGAGGGCGAGCCTTCGATCGATCGCCTCGCGTGCGAGCGCCTCGGCCACGCGCGTCAGAAGGAGTCCCGCCCACGCGTGTTCGAGGCCCGCACCGAGCAGGTCCGCGTCCGCCACGACCACATGAACATCGGGAGCCTCTGCGCGAAGGATCGACGCTGCTCGAAAGAGCTCGGTCGACTTCCCCGTCCCGATCGCACCGAGGAGCACGTGGGTTCCGAACGGGTCGAGTCGGAGGGCGCTTGCGACGTCGTCGCCCGGCGTATCCGCGGGACGCGCGACGTAGGTCTCGTCGAAGCGACTCCACGGCTGGTTGACGCTGAAACGCTTCGACGCCGCGCCGAAGCGCGCCCTACGATCCATGTGGGCACTCTGCCCGAGCGCGGAGCGATTTCAAGAGCGCGCGACGCGGCTCACTCGGTCTGCGCAACGACCCCGAGGCGACGCGCGATCGAGCGGAGCGTGGTGTTGCCTGGATACTCAGTGCACGCGACCGAAACAAGCCGACGCAGGCGATCGGCGTTCAATGCCTCGCGCACGACGTCGTCCCAGACGACGAGCGGTGTCCCCGTCGTGAGAACGGAGTCGGTCGAGATGCCCGCGTCGTGGCAGACGCGCTCGACAGCGGCCGTCTTGTAGAGCGTCGAGAGGATCTTCACCAGATCGCGAACCGCGGGATCATCGATGGAGGGAGGCGAGTTCGAGGCGCACGCGAGGTCCTCTGCCGTCCAGGGGGTCCACCGACGTGCCTTCGCGGACGCTTCTGCACGCAACGCGTTCGAGCGCAGCCACGAAAGTTCAGGGTGGGCATCGGCGAGGCGATGGAGCGCAGCGGCCGCATCGTCGGTGCCGAGCGACACGAGCGCCCTCATGGTCGCCTCTCGCAGTTCCTCACCTGAGACCACGAGATGAATCTCGTATTCGTCGCGCTCCTTGTACGGCCAACGCTCCGAAAGCCATTCCCAGAGTTCCGCGAGTACCCCTGGAGCAACGCCAGAGAGGGAGGCTTCTTCCCGCATCGCGAGCATCCCAAGTTGCTCAACGACCGCTCGAGCCAGAGTAGTTTCCGAACGAAGGGTTGGCCACAGCCTCGGCCACGCCGTTCGACCCTCGCGATCGATGAGGAAGACAGCAGCGGCCCCCCGAGAAGCCTCACCGCGATCAGGATCGTCAAAGACAGCGAGGGCGAGACGCTCCGCGTCAACAGGACGCTTTTCGGCGATCGCAGCCAGCAAAGGCTGAAGAGCCTCCGGACGCAGCGTTGTGCCGAAACGCATCACGAGACTATCAACAAGCTCCGGTGGGCGTACCCCTTTCGTGTTGTCGAGCACCAGCATGACGCCGCCACGATCCAACTCGACGTCGATCTGACGGTTGACCCAATGCGTAAATGCCCCAGGGTTCCTTTGAGCCGCCAACGCAACAATCTCGTTGTGGTTTCCAAGGACGCTGTAGGTGGGTCCACGCATAAACGCACCCTGCGAAGCCGGAGAGGACTCGAACAGACGCCTGCTCACGAGCACGGGCATCCAGCGCGCCCACACCTCTGCGCTCAGTCGCTGGATCGAGGAGGGAGATTCAGAGCAACACAGTTGCAACGCAAGATAGCCAGCCTCTGCCCGGTGGTCGAGCACCGACTGGCCAAACCACTCGTCCGCGTGCGCATCGCCCTCCAAGACGTACTTCTCGGCCGCACGGGTCACGTGGGCTCTATTCTCACCCGTCGCGTCTTGCCACCAACGTGTTTCAAAGATCTGCTTTTGGCTCTCAAGCATCACGCGATCCCCCGGGAGAGGCTTGAGTCGGAGCAAGCGAGCAAAGCGCCAGAACTGCCCACTCGTATTCTCCAAGAGAGAGGGGAAAATCTCGTCAATACTTGACCGAACCAGATCATCCGTCTTCTTTTCGTCAGCAGTGCGCAGCCTGTTACTCGCCGCAGACTCGCGAAGGCGCTTCACCCACATATCATCCAGGACCTCACCTTCGAAATACTGGCGAGCTTTCTTACTGAGCTCGGACCGTCCCTCTCGAAGTGCATCGAACAGGGTCATCGCAGTCTCGTGCTCTCGGAGCGACACCTCATCTTCGACATCGAACTCGCGTTCAACGATGTTACGGAAGCGATTGAAAGCGACACGCGCCCAGATTGCCGCGGCCGTATCGTCCGCGGCTTCGCTGGCCTTCGCCACCACCCACTCGAGCGACTCGTCACGAAGCAGTTCGGAGAGGTGCAGCGAGACGACCTCCTCCGCCCCCTCCTGAGTTCGCACCATCTCAACGGCGATGGTGCGACGAGCCTCGTTCCCTGTCGACACGGGAGCGTAGAACATGTGCCATCGGCGAATGACGACAAGGAGAAACCGCGCAAACTCCTCAGCGAAGTAGGGCAGACGCTCTGATTTCCACGCATGCTCCGCCAGACGACCGAACGTCGCTTGCATGTCTCCTGCTTCGATATCTGCCTGGTTTTCCACTAGGGATACCGCCCATGACAGAGTGACTCGAAGATCCTCGTCCCCTAGTGTTTCTAAGAAATAGAACTCGAGAAACCTGTACGCAGCGTCCCGCCCAGAGGCACGTACAGCATCGCCAAGCAAGGAGCCTCCGCACGATTGATTGATCCATTCATGCGGACTTCTGACGCGGTTTGATGAGGTAGTTCCACTCGCCATGAAACTCTCCCTTCACCAGATTGAGCCCCTCGATCTCGTCCTTCGAGACCT
>JBPOHC010000842.1:0-2678 GCA_052035985.1 Myxococcota bacterium
AACTACGCGCCCCTGCTCCGCTACATCCGCTACCAGATCGACTTCCAGAGCGGCACGACCGACGTGGTCGTGTCGATCAACGGCATGGCGCGTCGCAGGTCGGCGTAGCCCGACGCGGCGACGGCGCCTTCCCCTCGCGCGGCGATCAAGCGCCGCGCGAGTGGGGTGAGGCCGCGAGCGACGGATCAACAAGTGCGAGGTCGCGCATCGAAGCGTTGGCAACGAACGCCTCTCATTCCCCCCGCGAAGGGAGATGGCAGGAGAGGCGATCGTCGCGAAACGTCATCACACCAACGGATGTAGAGAAAGTGAGCGGGGCGTCATGATCGAATGGGGTGAGGAGTTCCTCAATGTGCGTGTTCCCCCGCGCAGACCTGCGACGGGTCCACGGTCGCCGTTGCGTCTGCCGGAAGAGATGCACCCCGTCCCCGCGATCGGCGGAGACTGGACTGACTTCGCCGCCGACGCGAACGCCAACGCTGCGACGCTTCAGCAGTTCATCAACCGCTGCCACGACGACGGCGGAGGGATCGTCCACTTTCCACCTGGGCGATACTACATCGGACGAAACCGTGTGATCCCTGCGCGCACGCTCCCCCTCGTAAGGCCGACCGTCGCCCCGATGGACGCCGGGGACATCGTGGTCCCCGCCGACGTGACGCTCCGCTTCGCGCCCGGAGCCGTGCTGGTACCGCTGAACTTCAGGGAAGCGCCCTCCTTCGCGACGCTCATGGAAAAGCGCCCCGACGAGCAACCTCTGGTGTTCATCGAGATCCAGGGGGAGATCATGGCGGACCTCCGCCAGATCTTCGACACGGTGGTGCGCCCCGGCACAGCCAACATGCCGCAGCCGCTGCTCGCGGGCATGATCCTCTTCACGGGGACCCGCGTGCGTGAGGTGTATCCTGAGTGGTGGAACATCGGTGGCACCGACGCGGGTCTTACAAACCTCCGGGCGATCCAGGCCGCGATCGATGCCGCCCACACGTGCCGCCGTCGGCCGATGCGCACACCCGACGGCGACCTCCTCCGAGACAACGCTGCCAATGTTCGGTGGTGGCGACTGCCGCCCATTCCCGTATTCGCCACCGCGACCTACTACGTGGAGTCAGGTCTGGAGGTGGGCGTCAGGTCGAAGCGTGACGCGCTCGACCCCGACCCCGATCCCGCGTTCGTCGCGCCCAACACCGACCCTTTCGTGCTCCTCGGCGCACGGGAGGTCGGCAACGCGGGAAGCGGCTCGGGCTCGCTCAGCCGCGTGCCGGTCTTGGATGCAGAGGCGCGTATCGACGTCCCCGTGCTGAGCATTCGCGGGCTGCCCGCGTTCAAGATCCGTGACGTCAACTTCAGCGGCGCGAAGATCACGAAGGTCCTCTTTGATGTCGAGCTCCGAGGAGGCAGCGGCCACGCAGAGGTTTCGAACTGCGCCTTCGTCCAGATCGGCGACATCAAAGATGCCTCGCTGGTTCGCGTTCATGCCCCACCACCCGCGCTGCCGTCGGATGACGTAGCTCCCGCCCGGTCGAGGACCAACCTCGCCTTCACCCGGTGCCACGTCCAGACGTCCCCGCCGCCGCCGCCATCCGATCGCGCGCTACATTCCGGCCTGCGCGGCGTCGAACTCGACGTGAGCGATGATGTGAACGTCGAGTTCCTCGGGTGCATCTTCTCCAACGTCGCGGACCCGATGATCTCAGCGCGCCAGGGCAGATTCACCCTCAACGAGTGCATGCTGCACACGCTCCGTCTCCGACCGGATCACACCGCCCACTCATCGAACGGCGCCGACATCTACATCTCTCCGCCCACGAGCGTCGGCGGCATCGTCAACGCTCCGGCGTCCTTCACCTGCCGAGAGGTCGAGACGCAGAGCTTCCAGTTCCTGTCGACGTTCACCGGAGAGGGTTCCGAGCCTGGAGGCGACACCACCTCGACACCTCCCACGGACTCCTGCTCTGCCTGCATCGTCATCAACCTGCACCACAACGCCGTCGAAGACCGCGTTGCCGGGTGGGAGAGCACCGCCCGCCCCTCCATCTTCTGGGATGGCCCCGGCCGCCGCGGCGCTCACCTCGTCCTGATCGGCTGTCGCTTCAAGACCGAGTACAGAGACGGCCCCGCCGCCTCGGGACCGCTGGGAGCCGTGCGGGTCGGCCCTGATCCCCGAGGCAAGATCTACAACCTGGGGAACCTGTCCCTCAACGATCTCGAGGCGAGCGTGACGACGGGCATCATTCCGGCGGGCTTCATTCGTTCGGGCGACGGTGGCATCATGCCCGTCAACGTCTATCAGCTCCCCGTGATCGACGTCCCCTAGGAGTTCCCATGTCTGACCTCGCTCGGCCGCTCGCGCGCCTCTCCGCCTCGCTCGCGCTCCTCGTCGCGCTCCTCGCCCTCGGCTGCGACAGGACCGCGGCGGGCCTCACGGACGCCGCCACGGAGCCGCGCACACTCGACGCCCTCACCGACAGCGCGCTCGACGCGTCAGACGCCGCGCTCGACGCAACGAAGGACGCGGCATCCGACACCAGCGACGACCTCTTCGACGCGCGCAGCGAGCCGCGCAACTTCTTCGAGGATGTGCTCACGGTCGAGACCGGCGCCGACCCCTTCGGCGAGTGCACGGTGCCCCGGCCCGATGTGCCCGACGCCGCGCCGCCCTGCGTCCCCGACAGCAC
>JBPOHC010000799.1:0-6326 GCA_052035985.1 Myxococcota bacterium
GCATCGTGATCGATGGCGACTGCGCGTTGCGGTCCAAGAGGTCGAAGCGCAAGGGACCGGCTGCTCGAAACGCCAGGGAGCCGCCGAAGCCACGCGCCGACACGCCTCGCAGCTCGATCCCGATCCCCGCGCAGGTGCCCGCGCCGACGCGGATCATCTGGCCGCGCGCGTTCCTCGAAGAAAGGCTCACTCTCACAGAGCTCTTCGCGTGTCGACGATGCGCCGCGAGGCACCGTTGGCGCGCGCGAGCACGGCGCGCACCCTCGCGTTTGCAACGGGGCAACGGCGTGTGGCGCGTCGATCGCGTCGCAGTCGTCGCGCGAGTGCGAAGGCCGCGACGCACTTGCGAGAGACGTGACAGCCGACCGTGCGAAACCGTACGTTCGCGCCATGTCTTCAGCTCGAACGAAGGACGCGCGGCGCGGCGCGCGTGCGTACGAAGGCTTCGTGCTCCTCTCGATCGCGCTCGGCGCGGGCTGCGGCGGTCCGCTGCCGGAGCCGTCGCCCGCGGAGATCTTCGATCCCCGGCCGGGTCATAACTTTCACGCGAACACGGGCGAGGTTCGCATCCAGGCGATCTCCGACCGCGTCGTGTGCTTCACCACCGACGGCTCGATGCCCGAGCTGCGTGACGGTCGCTGCGTCGGCGCCACGACCGCGCCGCTCCCCGCGGACCATCGCATTCACATCGCGTGCGGGAGCGACACGTCGGCGACGTCGATCCAGGGGATCAAGCTCGTGTTCGACTGGCCCTCGACGGAGGGCACGCAGATCCTCACGGCGGCGGGCAACTTCACGCTCGATTGCACGCCGCCCGCGCGCGACACCGACAGCGACGGCGTTTCTGACGGCATGGACAACTGCCCGATGACCGCCAACCGCGACCAGGCCGACACCAACGGGAACATGATCGGCGACGCGTGCGAGGTGATGGGCGCGCCCGACGAAGACCGCGACGGCCGCCCCGACAGCGCCGACAACTGCCGCAGCGTATGGAACGTGAGCCAGGCCGACGAAGACCGCGACGGCATCGGCAACGTGTGTGACCCCACGCCTCGCGGCGCGGCGGTGCTCCCTTGGACCAACGCCAACCTCGCGCGCGCCTTCGTCGCGTGGAAGGACGAGCTCCAGTGCAGCCTCAACGGGTGTCGCAACCCGAGCGGCACGGGCAACTGGTCGGGCGCCTGCGAGCACGGCGGCACCGTCGAGTGGAACGTCTCGCTCAGCGGCCTCCGCGCGCTCAGCCGCTTCACCTATCGCGACTGCGACAACACGGTGACCGTGCCCGTGCACGACTACGCGCGCGACCCTCGCGGCACCGACGCGTCGGCCACGCGCATGGCCGAGGTGCGCCTCGTCGGCAACGGCACCATCTCGCAAGACACCAACTTCAGCGGCGACGGCAGCGAGAGCGGCATGGTCGCGCTCACGGGAGACTTCACGGGCACCGCCGTCTCGCACGTGCAGATCCGCGACTCGGCGCGGGCCTCAGGCAGCTACTTCTCGATCGCGTGCACGATGGACCCGATCGACCAGGAGATGTGCGCGCCGAACAACCTCCTCGTGAACTTTCTCTACCCCGACTGGGCCTGCGAGCCCGGCGGGTGTCCGACGGCGCCTCCGCCCCTCGTCGACACCGACGGCGACGGCGTCTTCGACGACTACGACAACTGCCCGATGGTCGCGAACCCCACGCAGGCCAACGCCGACTTCGACCGCGAGGGCGACGCGTGCGACAGCGCGACGAGCGCGGCCGACGGCGACCGCGACGGCGTCCCCGACGCGGGCGACAACTGCCCCATGGTCTCGAACCCCACGCAGCAGGACACCGACCACGACGGCGTGGGCGACGCATGCGACGCGATGAGCGACCCCGACAGCGACCGCGACGGCGTCGCCGACGCGCGCGACAACTGCCCCATGGCCGCCAACCCCATGCAGCAGGACGCCGACATGGACGGCCAGGGCGACGCCTGCGACGCGACTCCCATGGGCGTGGCGCCCTTCTCGCTGCTCCGCGTGAAGCTCGGTCGCTGCCTCTACGACAACGGCGGCGACGTGCGCTCGACCACGGCGTGCGACGCCGCGCAGCGCAGCCAGCAGTGGGAGGTCATCGAGGTGGGCGGCGGGCGCAGGGCCTTTCGCAACCTCGCGTCGATGCGCTGCCTCAACGCCGACAGCTGGGTGGGCACCATCGGCATGGCCGCGTGCGACACGGCGAGCAACACGCAGCAGTGGGCCCTCGAGCGCTACGACCAGAGCGGCTTCGACGCGCAGTACCCGCTGCGGCTCCACAGCGTCGCGTACAACTTCTGCGTCTACACCGACGGCACCAACGACGTGTACGCGTCGCTCGGCAACTGCTCCCTCCTCGGCACGGAGAACAACCGCAAGGTCGGGATCTACCGCGGCGGCGACTTCTCGATGCCTCCGCTTCAGCCGTAGCGAAGCGCAGAAGCGAGACGCGCGAGAGCGCATCACGTCGGATCATCGATCGCGCAACGGGTGTCCGTTGTTGAACACCGCTCGCGCGTCCGGTCTGCAGAGATCGGCTGCTAGGCTCGGGCGCGATGACACACGGGCGGACTACGCACCACGCGAGGGCGCTCGCGGCCACGTTGGACGCGCTCTCGCGGAACACCCCCGACCCCGCCGGCGAGACGCCCTCGCGCATCGGGCGCTTCGTGATCGTGGATCGCGTGGGCGAAGGAGGAATGGGTGAGGTCTTCTCGGCCTACGACCCGGCGCTCGATCGAAAGGTGGCGCTCAAGCTCGTGCGCGACCTCGGCGAAGACGCCTCGCACGCCATCGCGCGGGTGAAGCAGGAAGCCCAGGCCCTCGCGCGCGTCTCGCACCCCAACGTGGTGCACGTCTACGAGGCGGGCGAGTCGAGCGGTCGGGTCTTCATCGTGATGGAGTTCGTCGACGGGTGCTCGCTCGCCGAGTGGCAGCGGCGGCGCGAGCGCGACGCGCCGGGCGAGTGGGCGCTGCGTCTGCGGGTGTTCCTTCAGGCCGCGGCGGGCCTCGTCGCGGCGCACGCCTGCGGGCTGATCCACCGTGATTTCAAGCCCGACAACGTGCTCGTGGGCAACGACGGCCGCGTGCGCGTGGCGGACTTCGGCCTCGCGCGCCTCCTCGCGAGCCTCGACGCCGAGAGCGCGCCGACGACCGTTGCGCGCGAAGACCGATCGACCTCCGAGAGAGCGCGCAGCGACTCGACGCCCTCGGGGCGGAGGCTCACGCAGGCGGGCGCCATCCTGGGCACGCCGGGGTACATGTCGCCCGAGCAGGTGCGCGGCGTCGAGGCGAACGAGCGCAGCGATCAGTTCAGCTTCTGCGCGGCCCTCTATGAGTCGCTCTACGGCGCGCAGCCGTACCCCGGCGCGGGCTTCCTCGACTACGCAGGGAACATCCTCAGCGGGAGCCTCCGGCCGCCGCCGCCGAGCGACGTTCCGCTCGTGGTGCAGCAGGCGATTCTGCGTGGTCTCTCGATCGAGCCCGAGGCGCGCTTCGCCTCGATGTCAGCGCTCATCGCGTCGCTCGAGTCGGGACTCGCGCCCGAGTCCGAGCCGCTCATCACGCGCACCGACAAGGTGCGCATCGGCCTCGGGATGGTGGTGGCCCTCCTCGCGATCGAGGTCGCGAACGGCGTGGTGATGGTGCTCACGCGCTCGCAGAACAGCCTCGTGCGCGGCGTGGCGATCATCGCCCTCTTTCTGGTGATGACCGCGGTGCTGATGCGTCGCCCGCCGTGGCCCGTGCGCCACCTGGGCCGCTACCGGCGCATGACGGCGTTCTTCATGGCGGTCCTGTCGACCTTCTTCTTCGGTCGCGTGACCGCGCTCCTCATCGGCCTCCACGCGAACGACTACTACACCTTCGAGACGATCATGCTCGCGGGCGTCCTCGCGACGGAGTCGATCCGCGTCGGACGGCGGCACCTGTGGCTCGCGCTCGCGGCGCTCGCGTACGCGCCGATGATCCAGCTCATGCCGGGGCTGCGCACGGTGCTCTACAACCTTCTCCTCACGGTGGTCACGATCGCGTCGGTGTACCTGCACATGCGGCAGCACACCGAGCCGGGCGACCGCGACGCGCCGACCGCCGCGCGCGACTGAAGGGCGACGCTCCTTCGCGAAGGCGCTACAGGCTCCAGAGCACGGCGAGGTGCAGCTCGATGGCGTCGAAGGGCTCGGCGCGCACGACCTCGTCGCCCTCCCACGTGTCGATCAACGCGTAGTGCGCTCCGTCGAGCCGAAACGCTTCGAGCGTCTTGAGGGCCGGGTCGACGAGCCACACGTGGCCCACCTTCTCGCGGCGATACACGCGCATCTTGGGACCGCGGTCGTAGGCTTCGGTGCGAGGCGAGAGCACCTCGCAGACCCAGTCGGGCGCCACGGAGATCTGCGCGGGCGCGTCGTCGTCGAACGCATCCGCGGGGAAGCGCGCGCGATGCCAGCCCGCCCGGTCGGGCGTCACGATGTCGGGGAGCACCCCGAGATGCAGCTCGGGCTCCGGGAGAAACACCCAGCCGCCAGGACCGTCACGTCCACGATCGAAGGGACTGCGCAGCTCGCCGTGGAGTTCGCCCGCCGCACGCGCATGACGCGGCCGCGGACGCGGCATCAACGAGAGCTCGCCGTCGATCACCTCAGCCACCATCGTCGACGGCGCGCGGAGGTACCCATCGACCACTTCGACGCGGAGATTGGGGAAGCGCGGATCGATCGCGCGCGCTGCGTCGCCTGCCATGTGCGAGAGGCTACACCGACGCGTGATCCTCCGCCGAGGGGATCGCTTGAGCGCTCAGATCGGGGCCGCGTCGACCCACTCAAAATCGTCGTTGACCCGCGTCACCTCGCGTCGATAGCGTGAGGCCGCACGTCGACCTCTGACTCGGGAGACCTGATGTCACATCGCGACCCCACGTACGACGATCCGCTCTCAGCCTCGGGCCTCCGCACCGAGGGAACCGCGCTCGCGGAAGAAGCGCTCGGCGCCGCTCGGAGCGCCCTCTCCTCGCTCGACGCGACGTCGAGCGCGACCTTGCCCGAGGCCGAGGCCTCGTTCTTCGTTCAGGGCGTCTCGGCGCACTGGACCGTGCGCGACGCGACCGTTGACGAGTCGCTCGACGCGCCCTTTGAAGCCGCCGTCGAGGTCGTGTCCGCGCACGAGCTCTCGACGCGCGAGCTGCCAGGCCGCGCGGCGCTCCTCCGCCTGCGTCGCGACGACCGGACGCAGCGCGATGTGGCGGGCGTCGTGCGTCGCGTCGATGACCTCGGGAGCTTCGACGGAAGACATCGGATACGCGTCACCGTTGTGCCGCACCTCTGGCTGCTCTCGCTCCGCACCGACTGCCGGATCTTTCAAGAGAAGACCGTGTGCGAGATCGTCGACGCGGTGCTCGACGCGGCCAACCTCTACCGCGGCGCCGAGCAGCGCTCGTGGACGCGCGTCCGTCGGGCGCAACACCTCCGTCGCGAGTACTGCGTGCAGTACCGCGAGAGCGACCTCGATTTCATCTCGCGGCTCCTTCAAGAAGAAGGCATCGCGTACCTCGTCGAGGCCGACGGCGCGCGGGGTGAGCGCGTGGTGTTCTTCGACACGCTCGCGAGCGCAGACGCCGTTCCGCTCCTCGAAGGAGACTCCATCGCAGTGCGCGGCGACGAGTCGAAGACCGCGCGCGACGAGTCCATCCGACACTTCACCTGGAGCGACCGACTCCAGAGCCGCACGGTCACGCTCCGCGACTACAATTTCACGCGTCCGCAGGGCCTCGACGCGATGACCTTCGCGCGCCCCGCGCAGGGACACGATCCCGCCGTCTACGACTTTCCGGGGCGCTTCAACCTCGTGGGCGACGGCGCCGATCCGCAGCAGCACCACGCGTACGAGCTCGCTCACAACGACGGGGCGCGACGCGCGGAGGTGCGCCTTCAGGAGCTCGACACCGAGGCGCACCGCGGCGATGGGGTGGCGAACGTCATCGGCTTCGCGCCAGGGCGGAGGTTCCGCGTTCTCGACCACGGCCGCGCGGAGCTCGACGGGCGCGACTTCGTGCTCGCGCGCGTGCGCCACACGTTTCACGCGAGCGAGGCCACCCGAACGAAGCTCGAGTCACACCCTCACGACCACGACGGAGGGCGCGCCGAGGGATACCTCAACCGCTTCGAATGTGTCGCCGCGACGCTCGCGTACCGGCCGCAGCGCGTGACCGCGAGGCCGACGATCCAGAGCGCGCAGACGGCCGTGGTGGTCACGCCCGAGGGCGAAGACATCCACGTCGACACGCACGGGCGCGTGAAGGTGCGCTTCCATTGGGATCG
>JBPOHC010000815.1:0-13250 GCA_052035985.1 Myxococcota bacterium
TCGTCGAGGGAGCCAGCACGAGCGCGCCGCGGTCGATCATCGCACGAAGACCTCTCGGCGAATGATCGTCGCCTCGCGCTCGGCGCCCACTGACACGATCGCGATGGGCACGCCCACGCGCGACTCCACGTCGACGAGGTAGCGCCTCGCCGCGCGCGGGAGGTCGTCGATCGTGCGGGCCTTCGCGACGGAGTCGTCCCAGCCCTCCCAGTGCTCGAAGACGGGCTCGGCGTGGTCGAGGTCGTCGATGGGGAGGTCTTCGTAGATGCGTCCGTCGATGCGGTACGAGACGCACACGGGCACCGTGTCGAGGCCCGCGAGCACGTCGACCTTCGTCACCGCGAGGTGCGTGAGCCCGTTGACCCGCGCCGCGTAGCGCAGCGCAGGCAGGTCGAGCCAGCCGCAGCGTCGCGGGCGTCCCGTCGTGGCGCCGTACTCCTCGCCCACCTCGCGCAGCCGATCGCCCTCAGACCCGCGGAGCTCCGTGGGGAAGGCTCCGTTGCCCACGCGCGTGCAGTACGCCTTCGTGATGCCGAGCACCGCGTCGATGGCCGTCGGGCCGATGCCCACGCCCGTGCACGCGCCGCCCGAGAGCGTGTTCGAACTCGTCACGAAGGGATAGGTGCCGTGGTCGATGTCGAGGAGCGTCCCCTGCGCGCCTTCGAAGACCACGCGCTTGTTCGCGCGGATCGCGTTCGCCACGATCATCGACGCGTCGCCGAGGAGCGGCGCGATCTCTGCGGCGAGGGGCGCGGCCCAGGCGAGCGTCCCTTCGAGCGTGGGGGGCTCTACGCCCGCGGCCTTCGCGCGCTCGGCCCACACGTCGACGAGCGCCGAGAGCGCGGCCTTCGACTCGGGCTTCGCGAGGTTCACGAACTCACGGAGCGTCACGCCGATGCGCGCGGCCTTGTCGCTGTAGGTCGGCCCGATGCCGCGGCCCGTCGTGCCGATGGCGCGAGGCCCCGCGTTCGACGCCTTGTCGATCGCGGCCTGAAAGGGAAAGGTCACGTGCGCGCGCCCGCTGATCACGAGCCTCCGACGCACGTCGAGCTCGCGCTCCTCGCACACGCGGATCTCGTCGACCAGCACCTCGGGCGCGATGACCATCCCCGCGCCGAGCACGCAGCGCACGGTCGGATGCATCACCCCCGAAGGGAGCAGGTGCGTCACGAGCTTCTGCCCGTTGACCTTGAGCGTGTGGCCCGCGTTGGCGCCGCCCGCGTAGCGCACGACCACGTCGGCGCGCTCCGACACGAGGTCGACGATCTTGCCTTTGCCCTCATCGCCCCATTGGGCGCCCACCACCACGAGCGATGCCATGTCTACGACCTCCAGCGATTTCGCGGCGCATCGTAGTCGAAGCCCCTCGCCCGTTGCACCGACCATCGTGTGCTTGCCGCGACATCCCCTCGGGACCTATGAGAGAGGGTCAATCAACGCGCCGATGCCCCTCCCCCGCTACGACCTCGCGACCCTCGTCGACCTGCTGCGCGCGGAGGAAATCTCGCGCCACGACACGAACGTCACCGCGGCCGTCGCGATCCTCTTGCGTGAGGGGCGCGACGGCGACGCCGAGGTGTTCTTCATCCAGCGCGCCGAGCGCGAGGGAGACCTCTGGTCGGGGCACATGGCCTTTCCCGGCGGGCGGCGCGACGCGACGGACGCAGACCCTGTCGCCACGGCGATTCGCGAGACTGCCGAAGAGGTGGGCCTCGACCTCACGCGCGACGCGACGCTGCTGCGCCGCCTCGAAGACGTGCCCATCATGATCCGCAAGCCCGCGGTCGACATTCGCGTGGCGCCCTTCGTCTTCGCGATGCACCGCGACGCGCCGCACACGATCAACCACGAGGTCGCCGACGTGCTCTGGACGCCCATCGCCCCGATGGCCCGCGGAGAGATCTCGTCGGTGTATCCCTTCGAGTGGCAGGGGCACGCGCATGAGCTCCCCTGCTACAAGATCGGCGATCGCGTGATCTGGGGGCTCACGTACATGATGCTCGACGGCCTCTTC
This sequence comes from Myxococcota bacterium, assembly GCA_052035985.1. GTDB lineage: Bacteria > Myxococcota_A > Polyangia > Polyangiales > CAISKJ01. The sequence continues at coordinate 2,015 of JBPOHC010000815.1, forward strand.
GGCGCGCTGCGCCGCGGAGCCTGAGCGCTCAGTACCGCTCGGCGCTCTGGAGGATGCGCGCCGCCGCGAAGGCCGCGCCGAAGCCGTTGTCGATGTTGCACACGGTCACGCCCGACGCGCAGCTCGTGAGCATGCACGCGAGGGCCGTGAAGCCCTTGAGCGCCGCGCCGTAGCCCACCGACGTGGGGACCGCGATCACGGGGATCGACACGAGGCCGCCGACGGCGCTCGGGAGCGCGCCCTCCATGCCCGCGACGACCACCGCGATGGCGCAGCGTTCGAAGACGCCGCGCTTGGCGAGGAGCCTGTGAACGCCCGCGACGCCGACGTCGTAGATGCGCTCCACCGAGGCGCCGAGCATGCGCAGCGTTTCGGCGCACTCCTCGGCCACGGGGACGTCGCTCGTGCCCGCGCACACGATCGCCACGGGGCTCTTGCCGAGCTGCGGAATGGGCTTCTGTTCGAGCGTCGCGATGCGCGCGGCGTGGTGGTACTGCACGCCCTCGATCGAGGCTTGCACCGCCGCGGCCTTGATCACGTCCATGCGCGTCATGAGCACGTTCTGACCGCTGCGGGCGATCTCGCGCGCGATGCCCACGACCTGCTCGGCCGTCTTGCCCTCGCCGAAGATCACCTCGGGGATGCCCTGACGCAGCGCCCGGTGGTGATCGACGACGGCGTAGCCGAGGTCTTGAAAGGGCAGGTTTCGCAGGGCTCCGAGCGCGTCGTCGACGTCGGTGCTGCCAGCCTGGAGGCTCTCAAGGATTCCGCGGATCTTGTCGGGGTCCATCGCGAATTCGCTTCCTAGTACACGACGGAGAAAGTGTCGCGGGGGATCGTGGCGCGATCTGCGCGCGCCGTTCGCGAACGCTTGTACGCAGCGGGTTTCGAAGCGGCGCGTGTTGTGTCGGCGGGGCGCGCAGACCTATTCTCGCGCTCCCCTCAGGCGACGCGCGCGACGCCGACCACGCGGTCGAGATGCGCCCCGCCGCCGCCGACCACTTCGGAGCGCGCGTCACGCGCCGCCCCCGAGAGGACGCGAAGAGCGATGAACGAACTCTTGAAGCGCGCTGGCGCCCTCGCCGCGGTGCTCGCCTGCGCGGCCTGTAGCGACGGCGTGTCGAGCGCGCCCGACGCGGCGAGTCCCGATGTTCCGACGGCCGATGCGGCAGACGCGAGCGACGCGACCGACGACGCGGACGCGACCGATGCGAGCGACGTGACCGACGCGAGCGGCCCCTTCGCGATGGCCCCCGGAGAGGTCGCGGAGGTGCCGGTGCGCGCGGGCCTCGCGTCGGTGCGGCTCGCCACGCCCGCGGGGAACGAGCGCTTCGTCATGGTGCTCGCGTCGTCGCAGGTCGACGCGCCGGGCCCCTCCGTCGGCTACGAGGTGATGCAGACCGCGGCTGAAGATGCGCCGAGGCCCACGATGGTGACGGGCTGCTCGATCGACGCGGCGCCGTGGCGCGCGATGACGCTCCCCGCGGAGCCGACACCCACGGGAACCGCGCCCGCCGTGGGGACCGAGCGCGGCTTCGACTTTCCGACCGCGGGGTCTTCGAGCGAGCGCATCACGGCGCGCGTCGTGGCGACGAGCGAGCGCGCCGTCGTGTGGGCCGACACCACCGCGGCGCACCCCGCGGTGCTCGATCCCGCGTTCGTGACGAGCTTCCTCGAGAGCTTCGATCGCACGATCGTGCCGCGCGAACGGAGCGTCTTCGGCGTCGAGTCCGACATCGACCACGATGGCCACATCGCGCTGCTCTTCTCGCCGCTCACCAACCGCACCGCCGTCGCGTTCTTTCAGCAGTGCGACCTCCAGCGCGTCGCGGGATGCCGCGTTTCAAACGCCGCCGAGGTGCTCTACCTCACGCCGCCCAACGTCATCATGCCGCCCTACAACACGCTGTCGGCGATGAACGAGATCCTCTCGCACGAGCTCGGGCACCTCATTCACTTCGGCCGCAAGGTGCTGCGCAATCGCCTCTCGGGGTGGCGCGACAACGCCTACATGGCCGAGGGCTTCGGCGCGCTCGCGCAAGACGTCATCGGCTACCAGGCTGGCAACCTCTACGTCACGATGGCGGGGCTCGATCAGATCGGCCTCCTCTCGCTCGCCGACGTCGTCGTCGACGGACGCCCCTACGACGCGGCCCGCGACGGCGCCCTCCGCGGCGGCGCGTACCTCTTCGTGCGGTGGCTCTACGACCGCGGCGGCGGCGACGAGGCGGCGTCTGACGGGTCCATCACCAACCGCGGCGGACCCGCGTTTCTGCGCGCCCTCATCGACGCGCCCGACTCCGTGGCGACGACGCTCCCCACGGCTTCGCGGGCCGAGATGGGCGACGTCGCGATGGACTTCTTCACCACGCTGGCCGTGAGCAACCGCGACGAGAGCGGCGGCGTCGCGCCGACGAACCCGTGCTTCCGATACCTCCCCGTCGCGCAGGACCCGATCACCATGCGACCGCGCGGCGCTGACATGTTCGCGAGCTTCCACGGGATGCAGATGCGCGGACCGGCGACGCGCCCCATCGCGACGGCCGACGGTGACCTCCTCCCCGGCGGCGTCGAGTACCTCACGCTCAACGCGACCGCGGCGGCCCGCGAGGTCGGCGTGAGCGTGTCGGTCGACGAGAGCGTCATGCCGCGCGTCCGCGTCGCGCGCCTGCGCTGAGCGACCCCCGAGCGGATCTTCGTGCGCGGCGACCATTGACGCGCGACCCCGGCGCGAGCGATCACAACGCCCACGATGGGAACCCGCCTCGCACTGGCCTCGTGGCTCGCGCTCTCGCTCGCCTCGTGCACCGACGCGACGTCGCCTGCGCCGAGTGACGCCGCGCCGATCGAAGACGTCGCGATCGACGCGCCCGCGATCGACGGCCCGTCCTCAGACGTCATCGCGATCGACGCCGCGATCGACGTCACCGCGAGAGACGCGCCCGCCGCAGAGGTCTCTCCGACCGATGTGTCCGTGGACGCCGTCGCGAGAGACGTCGCCGTCGATGCGCCCTCGCCCGATGTCGCCGTCGATGTCGCAGCCGATGTGGCCGTCGATGTCGCCGCCGATCGCCCCGTCGCAGACGCCGCGGTCGACGCGAGCGCGTCGGTCACCACGCTGCGCGTGCGGTACGCGTCGCGCTCGGGGAGCATCGCGCTCCGAGGCTCGGTGACGCCGCTCAACTGGGACCGCGGCGTGACCTTCCGTCGCGTCGCCGACGACACCTGGGAGTGGACCAGCTCGGACCTCCGCGCGCCCCTCGAATGGAAGCCGCTCCTCGACGACACGACGTGGTCGCGCGGCCCCAACTACCGCGCGAATCCGGGCGCGACGGTGGTGGTGTTCCCCCACTTCGTCAACGGCATCGGCGAGTTCGCGCGCACGTACCCGACCTTCGCGTCGACGGTCCTCGGCAACCGCCGCGGCGTGTGGATCTACCTCCCGCCGAGCTACGGCGAGAACGCGGCGGCGCGCTTCCCCGTGGTGTACATGCACGACGGGCAGAACCTCTTCGACCCGCGCGCGGCCTTCGGCGGCGTCGCATGGGACGCTGACGGGGCGATGAACGGCGGCGCCGAGTCGGGCGCGATCCGCGAGGCCATCCTCGTGGGCGTCGAGAACACCGCCGCGCGCATCGACGAGTACACGCCCACGCGCGACGCGATGTACGGCGGCGGCAACGGCGACGCGTACCTCCGCATGCTCATCGACGAGGTCAAGCCGATGATCGACCGCGACTACCGCACGCTCCCCGATCGCGCGAACACGGCGCTCGTGGGCTCGTCGCTCGGCGGGCTCATCTCGTCGTACGCGGGCGTGCGACGCGCGGACGTCTTCGGCCTCATCGGCGCGCTCTCTCCGTCGACGTGGTGGAACGACCGCGTGCTCCTCCGCGAGGTGGCCTCGACGCCCACGCGCCCCGCGCGACCGCTCCGCGTGTACGTCGACAGCGGCAACGCGGGCGCCTCGATGGACGGCGTCGCCGACACGCGCGAGCTCGCCGCGACCTACCGCAGCGTCGGCTACGTCGAAGGCTCGACGCTCCACTACGTCGTGCAAGACGGCGCGCAGCACAACGAGCTCTACTGGTCGATGCGACTGCCCGGGGCGCTCGCGTTCCTGCTCGGTCCGCGAGACCCGTAGCCGCGCGGTCAGCGCATCGCTACGGGATCTGAATGCGGCCCACGAAGATGTCGGTCCCGCCTGCGCTCGTGAGCGCGCCGGTGCCGAGGTCGATCTGCCCGCGGAACTCCCCCGCGACGACGACGTCGCCTCTCGCATCGATGGCGACGCTCTGCGCGCGCTGCGCGGCGGTGTCGCCGTAGCGCGCGCTGAAGCGGTGCGAGCCGTCGGCGTTGAGGCGCACGACGAACGCGTCGCCGCCCACGAACTCATCGCCGCCGCGGCTCGTGAGCGGACCTCCGCCGAAGTCGACGGAGCCGTCGAAGAGGCCGACGAGCGCGATGTCGCCCGCGGCGTTCACGGCGAGGTCGGTCATCTGCTGCCCCATCACGTCGCCGAACTCGCGGTGCCACACGAGGCGCCCCGTGGGGTCGAAGCGCGCGACGAACACGTCGAAATCGCCGCGCCCTGCGATCATTCCGTCGCCGAGGTCGATGGCGCCGAGGACGCTTCCTGCGACGTAGACGTTGCCCGCCGCGTCGGTCGCCACGCGGCTCCGCATCACCTGTCCCTGCTCCGTCGCGAAGGTGCGCACGAACGACGGAGCGCCCGTCGGCGAGAGGCGCGCGAGAAAGAGCCCCTGCCCTGATCCCACGGGCCCGGTGCCGAAGTCGACGCGTCCATCGAGTCGACCGACGACGAAGATGTTGTCGCTGCCGTCGACGGCGACGCCCGTGGCGACCTGCATCGCGGGATCGCCCCACACGTGGCTCCAGGCGTGGTTGCCGCCGGCGTCGAGCTTCACGACGAAGACGTCGCGGTTGTTGCCCGTGAAGGGCGTCGAGCCGAAGGTGGCGCCGCCGCTGAGCTCTCCGACGAAGACCGCGTTGCCGCCGCGGTCGATCGCGACGTCGAGGCCCTTCTGATAGAGGCTGGCGTCGCCGTAGCGGTGGCTCCAGCTCGTGGCGCCCGCGGCCGTGAGGCCCGCGCTGAACACGTCATCGCCGCCCGCGCTCACGAGCGCTGTCCCGCCGAAGTTGAGGGTGTTTTCGAATCCTCCTTCGATGACGATGGCGCCCGAGGGCGCGACTGCGATGCCCGTCGAGTACTGGTGTCCGCCGTTGGGGTAGATGCGGCTCCAGAGCGCGTCGCCGCCGGGGCCGAGCTTCGCGATGGCGATGCGGTCCATGCCGCTGAGCGGGCCGTTTCCGAAGTTCACCGTGCCGATGATGTATGTGCTCAGGAGCACATTGCCCGCGGGGTCGAGCGCGATGGCGAAGCAGTCCTGATCGGACGCCTCGCCGAAGCGACGACTCCACGCGGCGAGCCTCGGTCCTGCGTCGACGGCTACATCGGGCACGGTCACGTCGGGCGCGATCACATCCGGCGCGATCACGTCCGGCGTGGTGATGTCGGGCGCGGTCACATCGGGCGCGGTGATGTCCGTCGCGCTGGTGTCGACGACCGCATCCGTCGATGCCACGTCAGACGCGATGACATCGGGCGAAGCGGCGGAATCCGTGGCGTCCGCAGCGGCTTCGACGCGCGCATCGTCGGGGGTCGAGCTCCCCGAGCAGCCCGCGAGCGTGCCGCCGAGGAGTACCGAGAGGAGCGTGATGCGCGTGGCGCAGCGGGTTGCCATCGCGCGACGCTAGGGGCGCGCGATGCTCCATGTCGACGCCCGAAATAGGGGAATGGTGCGCCTCCGCGCGCTCGTGTAGCCTTCGCGCCCCTCGCACCCACGCGTTCAACCGCTCGCGCAGCGCGCGAAGCCCGCCGTCAGCGCGTCGCGGTCGAGACCGTAGCCGATGAGCACGAGGCGACTCCTCGGCGCGGCGTCTCCCCACGGCGCGGCGAAGCTCACCTCGACCTGATCGGCCACGCCCTGAAGCACCACGCGAACAGGCACGTCGGCCACCGCGACGATCCCCTTCATGCGCATGAGCCTCCCGCCGAGGAGCGCCACCTGCGACTCGACCCACTCGCTGAAGCGATCGCTGTCGACAGCGCCGTCGAGCGTGAGCGACACCGACTCGATCCCCAGCTCGTGCGGCGGCGCATCGGCGCGCATGAACACCCACGGCGCAGAGAAGTCATCGACGCGACGCGCGAGGATCGCGTCGAGGTCACCGTCGGCCGCATCGATCGGCACACCGCGCGAGGCCCACGCCACCGTGGCCGCGGGGTTGTAGCGGGCCACCACATTGACAGCCTCGGCGCGCGCGGCCTCGTCGCTCACCGCATCGGAGCGCGAGAGCACGATCACATCGGCGTACGCGGCCTGCTCGGCCATGAGGAGGCTCTCGCCGAGTCGATGGAGTCGCGTCGCGTCGAGCACGGTCACCACGCCGTCGAGGCGCATGCGACGCGAGACGGGGCCGCGCGTGATCGAGCGCACCACGCCCGCGGGAGAGGCGACGCCCGAGGTCTCGATGAAGACGCGCCTCGGCGCGGGATCGCGCGTCGAAAGGTCGAGCAGCGCGCGCACGAGGTCGGCCTGCGAGGTGCAGCAGAGGCAGCCGCCCGTGAGCTCGACGAGCTCCTTCACGCGCTCTGCGAGGAGCTCGCCGTCGACGCCCACGTCGCCGAACTCGTTGACGATCACCGCCGCGTCACCGCGCGCATACGCGCCGAGCCAGCGGTTGAGGAGCGTCGTCTTGCCGGCCCCGAGGGCGCCGGTCACCACCGTCACACAGATCGTCGGTTCCATCGGGGAGAGGCGCTCGATAACACGAGGCGTGTGTCGCGCGCATCGACGCGCGCCGCCGGAGCTGTGGTAACCGTCTTCGCCGCGCGAGGCACACGCGACCTCGCACGAGGCACCGAGACCATGAACGACGAGACCCTCGATCGCGTCCCCGGAGGACGCGTGCTCGCATGCTCCGACGAGGGCTTCGCGCCCGCTGAGAACCTCCTCGCGACGCGCGCGCCCGAGTTCCGCTTCGGCGTGTTCATCCCCGGCAAGGGCCAGGAGTTCGACTCGTGGGAGACGCGCCGCCACAACCCCGACGCGCCTGACTGGGCGATCCTCTCGCTCGGGGCGCCCGGTCCCATCGGCACCGTCGACGTCGACACGCACTGGCACGACGGCAACCACGCCGAGCGCGGCGCCGTGTACGCCCTCCGCGCGGCCGTCGGTGAATCGCCCGCGCGCAACGACCCGCGGTGGGTGCAGCTCCTCGCGCCCACGGCCCTCGACGGTCACGCGCACAACGTCTTTCGCACGCCCCGAGGACGCGACGACGCGTGGACCCACGTGCTCCTCGAGAACCACCCCGACGGCGGCATCGCGCGGCTCCGCTGCTACGACCGCTTCGCTCCGGCGAACGTCGACTCCGGCGAGGCGTCCGCGCGACGCGTGCGACATGACGCGCCCATTCCTCGCGGCGGAGACGCTGCGCACCACGGCCCGAGCGTCGACGAGATCGCCGCGCGACGCGCCTCGATCACGCCGGGCGCCGTCACAAACCTCGCGAGCGAGGGACTCGGCGCGAAGGTCGTCGCGACGAGCAACAACCGCTACGGACACAGCCAGCAGCTCCTCTCCGACGCGGCGCCGAAGAGCATGGGCGACGGGTGGGAGACGAGCCGCAGCCGCGGCGCCGACCACTTCGATTTCGTCGTCGTCGCGCTCGGCCTCGAAGGCACCCTCGACCGCGTCGAGGCGGACTTCACGTACTTCGTGCTCAACAACCCGGTGAGCCTCCGCGTCCTCGGCGCGCGCGCTTCGGTCGGTGACACCGAAGTCGATGAAAGCGCTTGGATCGAGGTCGTCCCCCGCACGCGCGTGAAGCACCTCGCGGGCGCCACGCTCACCGTCGAAGCGTCGTCGCTCGCCGCGCGCGGACCGTTCACGCATCTCCGCCTCGAAACCGCGCCCGATGGCGGCGCGAATCGACTCCGCGCCTTCGGTCGAGGGATCTGAGACCGCACGCTTCTGGCCTCGCTCGGAGCTTCGCTGATATCACCCGCGCGATGGCTACGATGCGCGCGAAGAAGACCGTCTCTGCCCCCTCGCCCACCCCCCGCACGGCCGCCGTGAAGCTGCGCGCGCACGTGCTCGACGTGCCCTTCGCGATGCGCGCCACGGCCACCTCCGCGGGCGCCCGCTGGGACGCAGACAACGGCGTCTTCGTGTGGCGCGGCGCGGCGCTCCCGAAGGCCCTCGCGCCCTTTCGAGCGCAGCCCTACTCGTGGGAGCTGGCCGTCGAGCGCGAGCTCAACGACGACGACGCGCCGCCCCCGTCGAAGCCCGCTGCGACGATGGTCCCGAGGGCGCATCAGCGCGACGCGATCCGCGCGATCACGGCGACGCACGCGTCGGGTCGCGGAGGCTTTCTCCTCGCCGACGACGTGGGCCTCGGAAAGACCCTCTCGGCCTGGGAGGCCGTGCGCACGATGCCCGGCGTCGCGACCGTGCTCATCGTGAGACCGCTCGCCGTGGTGGCCCACTGGCGACGCACCATCGAGGCCGCGGGCGACGGCGGGCGCGAGGTCGTGGTGATCAACTACGACCGCCTCGGCAAGCTCTTCGAAGTCTCCGCCGAGGCGCGCAAGAAGGTGCGATCGAAGAAGGGCCTCGCGCGCGCGGGCAGCGCCCCCGAGTACGACGTCGTCGTGTGGGACGAGAGCCACCGATGCAAGAACCCCTCGGCCGCGCGGTCGAAGCTCGCCGCGAAGATCAACGCGCGCGCGGGCTTCACGCTCTGGCTCTCGGCCACCGCGGGCCTGCGACGACGCCCCGAGGACATCGCGGGCTGGCCCGAGATCAACCGCATCCTCACGCCCATCGCGCTCGACGCCGCGGCGCGCGAGCGGTACGCGCAGGCGTGGTCGGAGTTCCGCGCGGCGATCGGGCTGGAGCCCTCGGGGCGCGACCCGCGGACGGCCCTCGCCGCGGCCCTGCGCCTCCGCCAGAAGAGCTCGCTCATCCGCGCCGAGGGCACGGTCGAGCTCGTCCACGAGCTCCTGGAGAACGGGCACCAGGTGGCGGTCTCGGTCGCCTTCCTCGAGACGCTCGAAATCATCCGCGACGCGCTCGCCCGCGACGGCGTGGCGTGCGCGCTGGTTCATGGGAGGCTCGGCGCGGAGGCGCGCGAGGCCGAGCGGATGCGCTTCCAGCGGGGCGAGGTGCCGGTGGCGCTCTTCACGGTGGAGGAGGGGATCTCGCTCCACCAGGGCGAGCACAACGACGTCCCTCGCTCCGAGGTGATCCACGACCTGCGCTGGTCGGCGATCCAGATGGCGCAGATCGAGGGCCGCTGCCACCGCGACGGGCGCTTCGCCCAGGTGTACTGGGCCTACGCCGACGACACCGTCGAGGAGCGCCTCGCCGCCGTGGTGTGCCGGCGGCTCCTCTCGATGAAATCGATGGTGGGCGACGACGTGGAGACGCTGAAGGAGATCGAGCGCCTCCTCGCGGACGCGGCGCGCGACGGCGCCCGCTGACCCGCTACGTCGCCGGCGCCCAGCAGGCGTGCGTGCCGGAGCACAGCCGCTCGGGCAGCGCGATGCGCGCGACGGGCCCGCCCTCGATGCGCCGCGCGTCGAACACCTGGCACTCCGACGCGTCGCGCACCGTGTCGCTGACGAAGGTCACCACGTAGCCGTCGTCCTCACCCTGCGAGCCCACCCGCGGGGCCATCGGCGACTCGCTCCCGTACGTGCCCTCGGGGAAGCGGTAGCGCGCCACCGAACCGCCCTCCAGGTCGAGCCGCACCATCCCGTCGAACAAGAACCACCCAGGCTTCGCCGTCATCGACCAGGCGTACCGGTTCCGCCGCCCGCCGTGCCTTCCGTTCACCGAGGGGAACTCGCACACGAGGTCGCCGAGCGGCTCCTCGCGCGTCTTGCCGGTGCGGAGGTCGAAGCGCCAGCGGTGGGGCCGCGCGCCCATCGCGCCCATGTCGACCATCTTCTTCAGCGGCCCCCACGGGCCGTCGGCGGGGTCGGGCCGCGGGAGCGGGTCGCGCTGGAAGAAGCCGTCGAGCACCACCTCGTCGCCCAACTCGTACGCGTTGATGAAGTGGAGCACGTACGTCGGCTCGGCCTCGAACCACCGCACGTCGCTCGCGCCCCCGCGCCGCGGCACCACCGCGAAGCGCGACGGGAGCCCCGGATGCAGCCGCGCGCGGTAAGCCCCCTTCTCCAGCAGCGCCGCGTCCCAGAAGAGCGGGAGGTCGTTGAAGACCGCGAAGCGCTCGGTGAAGGCCATGTCGTGCGGCAGCCGCGGCCCCGGCAGCGGGACCTCCGCCTCGTGGACCGGGTTGCCCGCCGCGTCGAGCACGCCGAAGCGCAGGTAGGGCGCCTCCGTCGCGTAGCCGAACCACAGCATCTCGCCGTTGTTCTCGTCGACCTTCGGGTGCGCGGAGATGCCCCACGAGGGGAAGCGCCCGCCCCACGTCGCGGTGCCTCGCGCGTCGAGCGTCTCGGGGTCGTGGAGGTAGGCGTCGCCGCACTGGTAGAAGGTCGTGACGGCCGCGCCCGCGTGCACCACCACGTCGGTGCTCGACGCGTCCTTCATGCGGCCGCGCGCGCCCCAGCCGTCGCGCTCGGAGCGGGCGGGCGACTCGATGATGCCGGCCCACAGCGGGCGCCCCGCCTCCACCTCCGCCGCGAGGCCCTTCGTCGCGATCATCCGGTTGCGGTAGCGCGCGCGTCCGTCGCGGAAGGTGATCGCGTGGAGCATCCCGTCGCCGTCGAAGGGGTGGTAGCGCCCGATCGCGGGGAGGAGCGGGTTCTCGGTGTTGCGGAGGTAGGTGCCGGCGAGGTCGCGCGGGATGGCGCCCTCGATCACGTCGAGGTCGTCGGCGTTGTATTCGACGAGGTTGGGCCGCCACGCGCCCGTCCGGTAGGGATGGTCGTCGGCGGCGGGGAGGAGCGAGGGGTGGCTTCGTACGACCTTGACCTTCACGCGAGGGACTCCTGTGCGAGGACGAAGGCGACCGCCGTCGTGGCGCTGCCCCCGAGGTTGAGCGTGGCGGCGACGCGGGCGCCGTCGACCTGCGTGGCGCCTGCGGTGTGGGTCACCTGGCGGGCCGCGTCGAGCACCATCCGAACGCCCGTCGCGCCCACGGGGTGGCCTCCGCCGATGAGCCCGCCGCCGGGGTTGAC
>JBPOHC010000483.1:0-17498 GCA_052035985.1 Myxococcota bacterium
CCGACGACGTGTGCTGCCTCGCGATCAACTACGTGTTCTTCGCCGTCGAGCATCCGGCCGCGTGGCCCCACGCCCTCGGCCCCATGTGGGACCTCTTCTGGCGCACCTACCTCGACGCCACGCACGATGAAGAGATCCTCTCCGTGGCGGCTCCCTTTCTCGCGTGGCGCGCGCTCGTGGTGTGCAACCCCGCGTGGTATCCGGGCGTCGACCCCGAGGCGCGCCACAGGGTGCTCACGCTCGTCGAGCGAGCGCTGCGTCGCGATCGCTTCGACCCCGCGATGGCGCACGAGCTCTTCCGATGAGCGGCGCGGTCGTGTGGTTCACGGGGCTTCCGTCGTCGGGCAAATCGACGCTGGCCGGGCGCGTCGCGGAGGCGCTTCGCGCGAAGGGACACACGGCCGTCTGTGTGCTCGACGGCGACGCCGTGCGCGCGGTGATCTCTCCGCGACACGGCTACGACCCGGTCTCGCGAGACCACTTCTACGACACGCTCTCGGGCCTCGCCGCGATGCTCTCTTCGCAGGGGCTCACGGTGCTCGTCCCCGCCACGGCGAACCTCCGCGCGTTCCGCGAACGTGCGCGGGAGAGAGCGCCGCGCTTCGTCGAGGTCTACGTCGAGGTTCCCGTCGGAGAGGCGGAGGAGCGCGACGCCAAGGGGCTCTATGCGGCGCAGCGCGCGGGTGTCGTGGCGCACATGCCGGGCGCAGACGCGGGCTACGAGGCCCCCGAGCATCCCGACGTGGTGGCCCGCGGAGGACGCGACGACGAGGCGCTCTCACGCGTCGTCGCCGCGCTCATGGCGTAGTAGTCTCGCGCGCCCAATGCGCATCATCCTGGCGTCGACGTCGCGCTATCGGCGAGAGCTCGTGCAGCGGCTCCGCGTTCCCATCGAGAGCCTCGCGCCGCCCTACGACGAGGACGCCGACAAGGCCTCGCACGCGCACCTCCCGATCGAGTCGCTGGTGATGCACCTCGCGCGAGGCAAGGCCGCCGCGCTCGCCGCGCTGCACCCCGACGCGCTCGTGATCGGATCGGATCAGATGGGCGAGCTCGACGGCGCGCGCCTCGGCAAGCCGCACACCTTCGAAGCCGCCTGCGCGCAGCTCGGGCGCATGGCCGGACGCACCCATCGGCTCCACACGGCCGTCGCGGTTCATCACGGCGCGACGGGCCGCGTCGAGACGGCGCTCGACACGCACACGATGGTGATGCGCGCGCTCACGCCCGACGAGATCGCGCGCTACGTGAAGGCCGATGACCCCATCGACTGCGCGGGCTCGTACCGCGTGGAGAGCCTCGGCATCGCGCTCTTCGAACGCGTCACGGGCGACGACTTCACGGCGGTGATCGGGCTGCCGCTCACGAAGACCGTGTCGCTCCTCGCGCGCTTCGGTCAGAGCGTGTTCTGACCGCGGCGTTGGCGTGCTCAAGGTCGCCCACGCGCGAGCGGGTGACGCTCAGGGAGCCTTGCCAGAGCGCTCGACGGTGGCGACGACCTCGGCGAGCGCCTTCCGCGCGCGTCGCACGATCAACGTGAGAAGCGCCGCAGTCACAGCGAGCCCGAGCGCGCCCTTCGCCCACGTCGCGGGGTCTCTCGCCGAGGCGCCGCCCTGCTCGAAGAGACCCGCCGCGTCGTGCGCGAGCGAGCCCGCGTAGACCTGAAAGGCCGTCATCGGGATGAGCCCCACCGCCGTCGCGAGCACGAAGTCTCGCAGCGGCAGCGGCGTGGCCCCGAGGGCGTAGTGCAGGAGGTTCTGCGGCATCATCGGCGTGACGCGGAGCAGCGCCGCGATGCGTCGACCGTCGTGACGCACCACGGCTTCCATCATGCGGAAGCGGTGATGGTCGCGGAGGGCTTCGCCGAGGGCCGTTCGCGCGATGAGTCGCCCGAGGAGAAAGGCCACCGTGGCGCCCATCGTGGCCGCGGGAATCGCCGCGGCGAGGCCGCGCGAGAAGCCGTACGCGAAGCCCGCGAGGCCCGAGAGCATCCAGAGCGGAACGGTGAGCACCGAGCCCGCGACGTAGACCGCTGCGTAGAGCGCGAGGCCCGTGAGGCCGCCAGAGCGCATGGTGTCGGCGAGCGAGAAGACGGCGCCGCGTACAGTTGGCACTTGCGTGATGACCAGCGGTGCGGTGAGCATCGCGGCCACGAGGCCCCCACGGGCGACGGTGCGGAGTCGGGTTGACGTCATCGTCGGCGCGCGTCGATCGATCAGCGCGACGCGGGGCGTACGGTGCACGTTCGCTCGAAGGGTTTCAACGGAGGTCAACGGTCCCAATGCGGAATTCGAAACAGGTCATGGGCCTCGTCGCGGCAGCGGCGACGGCGGTCGCGGCGATCCCCTCGACGGCGTGGGGCTTCGGCATCGAGATCCCTGAGAACGGCGCGACGGCCTTCGGGCGCGGCGGGGCCTTCATGACGCGCGCGAGCGACCCCTCGGCGGTCATGCAGAACGTCGCGGGCATCGCGGGCCTCTCGGGCTTTCAGATCACGCTGTCGTCGAACATCGGCCGCTTCGAGCACTGCTACCAGCGCACGGGCAACTACCAGGGCTCGTCGTCGGGCGCGTCGGTCGACGCGACGGGGACGATCTTCGATCCCGGCGGCGGCGGCGACCCGGCGTACCTCAGCGGCAACGTCCCGTATCCGCAGGTCTGCAACGAGCCGCAGGTGGCGCTCGCGCCGATGCTCCTCGGCACGTACCGCATCAACCGCATGTTCTCGCTGGGCTTCGGCGTGTTCGCGCCGTCGACCACGGGCGCCGGTCAGCGCTTCTCGGACACCGTCGTGGCGACCGACTCGGTCACGCGCATGTCGTTCAACGCCCCGTCGCCCGCGCGCAACCTGCTCTTCGACAAGAACCTCACGGTGCTGCACCCCGTGATCGCCGTCGCCGTGCAGCCGCTCCGGTGGCTCCGCTTCGGTCTCGGCATCGAGCCGTCGTTCGGGCGCTTTCAGTTCGGGCTCCACGTGAACGCGATCTCGACGGCGCCGCAGTCGCCCTCGTCGGACGTGCGCATCAACCTCGACGCCTCGGGCTTCTTCATGGCCGGGAGCCTCTCGACGCAGGTGCTCCCGACGTCGTTCCTCTCGTTCGCGGCGCAGTTTCACTACAACTTCCCCATCGACGCGTCGGGCACGGCGAGCAACGTCGCGCTGCCCTACACGCGCGCCCCCGCGGGCAACATCACCAGCACCTTCGACATCAACAGCATGAAGGTGAACCTCCCGTGGACCCTCCGCGCGGGCGTTCGCTACAACCTCCCGCGCGCCGGTCGCCCCACGCAGAACGACGGGACGGGCACCTACGACCCGATGAGCGACGACGTCTTCGACATCGAGGCGATGGTCACCTACGAGTCCACGAGCTCGCTCGCCGAGACCTCGCTGAGCAACACGGGCACCATCCGCATCGACCCGTCGGGCACGAGCGTGCCCGCGCCGCGCTCGATCACCATCCGCTCGGCCCTCTCTGACACCATGGGCTTCCGCCTCGGCGGCGACTGGAACGTCATCCCCGGCGTCCTCGCCGTGCGCCTCGGCGGCGCGTACGAGACGGGCGGCGCTTCACCGAACGCGACCTCGATCCACCTCCCGTCGTACGCGGGCGGCACGGTCAACGCGGGCCTCTCGTACCGCTGGCGCTGGCTCACCATCTCCGCGGGTTACGGTCACTACTTCTTTCAGACCTTCGACGCCTCGACGGGTCAGCGCGCGATCACCGTGCCCTCGTCGACGGTGGCCGACCCCTCGCGCCCGCCGCCCGGCGTGACGCCCGAAGGTCAGATCGACCCCGTGACGGGCTGCACGGGCAACACCCGCGGCTCTGAAGCCTGCACCATCAACCGCGGGACCTACACCGCGCAGATGAACTCGGGCTCGATCCAGTTCACCGCTCGCTTCTGAGCGTTCGCTCCCTCCCATCGACGCATCGAGGCCGCGCCCGATGACGCTCAAGACGCTCGAGATCGCGAGCCTTCACGCCGGTCGCTATCGCATCGCGAGCGCGCCTGACGCGGGGCGCGGCCACGCCCTCTACCTCGCCGCGCACGCCGACGACGCGGCCGTGAGCGCGCCCCTCCTGCTGCTCCTCATCGACGCGGGCTTCACGGCGGATCGCGAGTGGCTGAAGCGATTGCGAGACGAGTTCCGCGATCGGGGCCACGTCGACGGGTACGCCACGACGCTGCTCGACTGCGCGATCGAGGAGTCACCCGCGGAGGGAGCTCCTGGCGCCTGGGCGATCTTCGAAGCGCCGTGGGGTGACTCGCTCGCTCGCGCGCTCTCTGTCGGCCCGCTCGAGCTCGACGAGGCGCGCGACGCGCTGTGCGCCCTGTGTCACTCGCTCAAGGCGCTGCACGCCGCAGGTCGCTGGCACGGCGCGCTGTCACCGCCGTGGATCTGGTACGGACGGCCCGATCGCGGCGCCGCGATGGCGACGCTCATCGCGCCGGGGATCGCGCCGCTCCTCGCGCACCCCACGTCGAACAGGTGCGCGGACGAGCCGCCGGTCCCGGTCGAGGAGGCCGTGTGGTTCTCGGCCGAGGCCGTCGTCGGGGCGCCTCTGGGACCCGCGTCGGACGTGTGGGGCCTCGCGCTGATCGCCTTCGAACTGCTCACGGGCGCGGGCTACTGGACGCCTCTGACGAAGCCCGACGCGGGGCTCCTTGAGTTCGCGATAGAGGTGGTCGGCGCGCGAGTGCCGCCCGGTGTTCGCGCGGGGGAGTGTCCGAGGCCGGGTGCGCTCCCCCTCGGCTTCGATGCGTGGTTTCTCGGCTGCACCGCGGGCAACCCCGGGGAGCGTCCCGCGATGGCGCAGGCCGCCGACGCGCTGCTCACGATGCTCGCGAAGCCGCCGGGGCCGGAGTTCCCGCTCGACGCGGGCATCCTCGCGGGGAACCCCAAGGGCAGCTTCTACGATCGCGGCCTCGCGACGGCGGGAGAGGTCGACGACCGCAGCGGCTACCGCGGAAAGAAGCCCGAGAAGCGCCCCGAGATCGTGCTCGGCAACCCCAAGGGGAGCTTCTACGACGGCGGCCTCAACCGCGGAGGTTCCCGGCGGGTCGTCGTCGCGATGTCGATCCTCGGGCTCATCGGCGCGGCGATCGCGTGGGTCCTCACGCGGCGGTGATCGCGGTGGGCGCGTTCGTCGATTTCTCGGTGACCTTTACGCGCGGCGCCGCGCTTCGAAGGCATCAGAAGCTCGGTATCGAAGAGGCGTATCCGTGGGCGTCGCTCGACCCGTCGCGCTATCCGCCGCTCCTCGTCGAGCGCGCGCGTCGCGGATGGACCGAGAACGCGTTCAACGAGCACTGCACGGGCGCCGCGATGGGGCAGCTCCTTCAGTGCCTCGCGCTGGCGGGAGCGCCGCTCGACCTGTGCGCGATGGCGAGCGGCTTTCTGATCGAGGAGCTCGTTCACGTGGAGCTCTGCGCCCGCGTCGCGGATCGGCTGGGAGGGATCTTCCCGCTGCGCTTCGATCCGTCGGAGGTTCCCGTCGCGCTCGATCCGTCGCTCTCGCACGCGCAGCGCGCGACGGAGATGGTGGTGCGCGTGTGCTGCGTCGGCGAAGCCTTCTCGCTGCCGATGCTCACGGGCGCGATGCGGTCGGCGACGCACCCGCTCACGCGCGCGGTGCTCACCACGATCGTGCGCGACGAGGCCGAGCACGGGCGCTTCGGCTTTCTCTACCTCGATCACGTCGCGTCGACGCTCCGCGCGCCAGAGCGCGACCGCCTCGGACGCGTCGCCGCAGAGGCGCTCTCGGCCTACGCGCCGCTGTGGGAGAGGCTCGAGAGTCGCGTGAGGAACGGCGTGACGTCGGAGGGATTCCTCGTGTCACACGTGCGGGAGCTGGGTTGGATGCTCTCGGAGGACTACGCCGCGCTCGCGCGGGAGATGGTGCGTCGCGAGGTGATCGATCCGCTCGCGGCGCGAGGGATCACGGTGCCGTGGCGGGGGTGAGCGCGGCGCGAAGTGGTTACGCCGCGTTCCAGCTCTCGATGGCGTCGAGGTCGCCGGTGGCCCACCAGCGCGCGGTGCGCTCCCATCGCTCCCACGCGAGCTCGGCCTCGGCGAGCCTGTCGAGGTCGCGGTCGCTGATCGCGTAGCGGTCGCCGGTGTGCGTGAGTCCCTCGTCGTGCGCGTTGTCGTTCATCGTCGTCGCTCCTTGTTGGTGAAGCGACTCTGCGCCGAACGCGGTCACGATTAGAAAATCGCGACGTGCCTCCGCGGACATTCCTCGTCACTCGCGGAAGCGTCGCCGCGCGCTACGGGCAGGGCGGATTCGCGGCGCCCGGTGAGCCGTAGTCGCCCGACGCGGTGACCCACTGCGCGGGCGCGTTGCACCAGTTCGCGGGCGTGTCGTTCTCGGTGTGCGAGAGCACGGTGGGGCGCAGGCTCTTCGACTTGCCCGAGGTGCGAGGCCAGAGCGAGGCGGTGCTGCCGTCGTAGGCGACGCGGTCGATCTCGCTCGCGGTCGAGCCGAGGTCGATGATCACCGCGTCCATGCTCGTGTTGCCGAAGGTGAGCACGTTGGTCATCACCGTGGCGCCGTACGCGTAGACCACCGTCACGCCGCCGTTTGTCATCGTCGTGGCGTTGCGTCCGAGCACCGCGTACGAGCGCGGCGCGACGATCACAGGGGTCGTCGAGGTGACCGACGTCGACTGCGTGCGGCTGTTGCTGATGCGCATGCCGCGCAGGTCGAGCGGCGTGGCGCCGGGGTTGTAGACCTCGAACCACTCGCCGACCTCGTCGAGCACCGAGTCGGGATCGTTCAAGATCTCGGTGATGACCAGCGAGCCCGCGACGGTGCCCGGCTCGCAGCGGCCCCCGGTGCACGCCTCGCCGGGGCGACAGTAGCCCGCGGTGTTCGTCGCGGAGCACGGACACATCGCGGGAGGTCCCGAGCACACGGGGCCCGTGTCGGGCGGGCCCACGTCGGGCGGACCCGTGTCGAGCGGACCCATATCCACGGGCACATCCGCGACGTCGATCACGTCACGAACATCCATCACGTCGATCGCGTCGCTCGCATCGGTCACGTCGGAGGCGTCTCGAACATCCGAAGCGTCGAGCGCGTCGCTCACGTCGCTCGCATCGCTCGCGTCGGTGACATCGGCCGCGTCGAGCGAGGGCACGTCGGGCTGCGTGATGTCGGACGGAGGCGTGTCGACCACGGGCGTGTCGGTGACGACGTCGGGCGTCACGCGGTCGCCGGGCGCGTCGGTGCGAGACTCGTCCGTCGCGTCGGTGCGCGGCCTGTCGGTGACGACGTCGGGCGTCGAGACGCTGCCGTTGGGACGCAGCGAGTCCCAGTCGTAGGAGCACCCCGCCGCGAGCGCGAAGAGCGCCAGGAAGGGCTTCTTGCGAAGGCTCTCAGAACGCACCGCCGACCCCCATCATCCCGCGCGACGCGTCGAACCACGGGCGCAGCGTCGAGCGCGCCGTACGTCCCTCTTCGACCACGCGAGGGCCTCCCACCGCGATCATCACGACGCCCGCGAGCGTGAACGCGGCGCCCGCGCCGAGGCTCACGTTGGCGAGGATCTGATAGGTCTCGCCCTGCGCGATCTCGTCGTCGTGCCTGTGATCGGCGCAGCGCCCGCGGCACTCGGCGAGCACCTGATCGAACTGCGTCGAGGCCATGTTGCCGAGGAGCGCGAAGCCGCCGAGCGCGAGCAGACCGAGGCCGCCGACCACGAAGCCCGCCACGCGAACCCCTCCGCCCGTGGTCGTGCTCACGAGCGTGCGGGGCACCTCCTGCAAGGGCTCGGTGCCCACCGGGGCGGCCGCCGACGCGCGCGTCGGAGCGACCGCGTTGGGATCTCGCTGGAGCGACACCGTGACCTCGTTGGTCGCGCCCGCCTGGAGCTGCACGGTCTGACGGAAATCCCTGTAGCCCGGGGCGCGGGCGGTCACCACGAGGGCGCCCGGGTCGAACCACAGCGCGATGCCCATCATCGCCGGGAGCACCTCGACGGAGCCCGCGGTGACGGTCGCCGCCGCGACGGGGGAGGGCGCCCGCAACACGAGTCGCCCGAGCCGCGGCTCGAGCTGCGAGATCTCGTGCTGCGCGAGGTCGCGCGCGTCGACGTAGTTGGGATCGGTGTGCGCGAGGTCGCGGGCCTCGGCGAAGGTCCTCTGGAGCTCGGCGTGCGCCTCCGCGAGGTGGCCGAGGCGCAGCAGACAGATCCCGACGTAGAGCCGCGTGTTGGGCGAGGGGTACAGCTCGAGCGACGCGCGGAACTCGGTGAGCGCCGTGGCGTGGTCCTCGTGATCGAAGAGCCCGAGGCCGCGTTCGAAGCGCTGCTGCGCGGCGGCGTGGCGCGTCGCATCGACGACCGGCGTCGAGGCCGACCTCGCGGGTTGCGCTGGCTGCGCGGACGCGACGGCGCTCGCGAGCGTGAGCGCAACGACGCACCCGAGGGCCGAGAGAGAAGATCGACTGTTCATACGCTTCAGATGTGACGAGGCAGTCGCGGTCCGCTCGGCGCCGCGGGTGCGGCGGGCGGGGTCGGAGCGACAGGCGGTGCGGTCGGGGCGGAGCTCGCCTCGCGGGGAGCTGCGGGCGTGGACTCCGTCGTCACGCGAGGACGCGCGATCGGCCGCGGCGCGACGGGGCGCGCGGCGACGACGCCCGGCGACGGACGCGTCACCGCCGCGGGCGCCATCGGAGGCGGCGCGACGTGCGGGGGCGCTTCGGGCGGAGGCGCGATCGGCGGCGCGACGTGCGAGGGCGCGAGGTCGGTCGGCGGCGCCATCGGGGGCGGCGCGGTGATCGCGCGAGGCGTCTCGAGCGCGGCCGTCGCGGTGCTGGTCTGGGGTGCGACGTGGACCGCGGTGTCGAGGGTCGCGGTCGGGCGCACGACGAGCCAGATGCCGTAACCGAGCGCGGAGCCGACGCCGATCACGAGGAGCGCGAGGAGGGCCGCGCGTGCGTTCCTGCCAGCGTGTTGCGAGGACCGCGGCGGCGCGGGGACGGGACCCGTCGGGAGCGACGGAGGCTTGAAGACCACCGGCGGCGCGAGCGCTGCGACGGCCGCCACGTGCGCGGCGGGAGCGGGCGTGGCCGTGGCGCTCCCAGGGGTCGCGGACGAGGGGAGCACCGCGGGCAGGGGCTTCGGCGTGGCGCCCGGCTTGACGATCGTGGGGTCTTCGAACTCGTCGACGGGGAGCGGCGCTCCGCTGCCTCGGATGCTCTTGATCGCGTGCGGCGCGCTGAGCATCGTGGGCTGATCGTCGGGGTCGCGCGGCGGGCCGAGGCCGGGCTCGGTGCGCACCGACGTGGTCGATGGGACGGGTGACGCGGAGGCCGTCGACGACGCAGCCGCGGGCGCGTCAGGCGCGGCGCTCGGGCGATAGACCGGGAGCTCCTTGGTGGTCATCGCGCGTCGACGCTGACGCTCGGCGCCGAGCTTCGAAGCGGACTTGAGCTCGACGTAGCGGGCCACCTCGCGGGGCGTCGCGACGCCGACGCCTCGGGCGCCCACTTCGAGCGCCTCGGCGAACTCCGCGGCGGTGTCGTAGCGCTCGTCGGGGTTGCGCGCGAGGGCCTTCATCAGCACCTCGTCGAGCTCCGCGGGGAGCTCCGGCACCACCTCGCGCAGCGTCGGGATCGGCTTGCGCAGGAGGGCTTCGAGCACCTCGCGGTCGCTCCGGCCGGGGAAGAGCCTTCGGCTCGTGAGGCACTCCCAGAGCACCGTGGCCGCGGAGAAGAGGTCGGCGCGGCGGTCGACGGGCATGTCGTCGGGCTGCTCGGGCGCCATGTACGAGAGCTTGCCCTTCACGATCCCGTCGCGCGTGGTCGAGATGCGCTCCTCGGCCTTCGCGATGCCGAAATCCGTGATGCGGGTGATGCCGTCGGCGCCCACGAGCACGTTGTGTGGAGACACGTCGCGATGAACGATGCGCAGCGGTGTTCCGTCGTCGCCCGCGAGCTCGTGCGCCGCGTGGAGGCCCGCGAGCATGTCGAGCGCGATGCGGATGGCGATGGGCGCGGGGATGCGGGTCTTGGCGTCGCGCGCGGACTTGAAGAGCGCCAGGAGCTGATCGCCCTCGACGTACTCCGAGACCATGTACATGCACTGCGCTTCGAGCACGAGGTCGACGACGGCGACCACGTTGGGGTGATGGATCCCCGCCGCGAGGCGCCCCTCGTCCATGAACATCTGCACGAACTGCTCGTCGCGGAGGAGGTGCGGATGCAGGTACTTGATCGCGACGCGCCGCGCGAAGCCGCCCACCGAGAGCGCGCGGCCCTCGTAGACCGTCGCCATGCCGCCGGTGCCGAGCTCGCCGATGATCTCGTACCGCCCCAGGCGCGTGCCCGGGGGCATCAACGCAGGGGATGGGAGGGTCGAATGGTGCGTCGGCGGGGGCTGAGCGGCCACGGGCGCGACGTTACTCGATGCCATCGCGCGGACTCAAGGCCCGCCCGCGCGCTCTTCGCACGTCCGATGCGTGACAGCGGCGGGGGGGTTGGAGTACCAGAAGCTCACCGCGCGCGTAGGATCTCCGCAGCGCTACGCAGCGCGCGCGGCGTCTCTCAAAGGCAGCGAATGATGACTTCCTCCGACAACCCCACGGGCGTCGCGCCCGCCGAGGACAGGGCCGACGGCTCGCAGGCGCAGAGCCCCCGCGACAGCGCGGACATCCTCGACAGCCTCTGGAACAACGTCGACGAGGTGGTCTCGGGCTCGCTTCTGTTCCGCTCGCTCGACGAGGTCGGACGGCGCGAGCTCGTCGGACGCGGCGTGGTGATGCTCTTCCCCGCCAACTACGTGATCCTCCGTGAGTCCGAGCGCAGCACGGACTTCTACCTCGTCGACAACGGCGTCGTGGAGGTCACCACCGTGGGTCCGAGCGGCGCCTCCATGGCCCTCGCGACGCTCCAGCGCGGCGCCTTCTTCGGCGAGGTTGCGATGCTCACCGGAATGCCTCGCACGGCCACCGTGACGGCCCTCACCGACACCAGCGTCGTGCGCTTCGACAAGTCTGACATCGACGCGGTGCTCGACCGCGACCCCGGCGCGCGGCGCCTGCTCAACGCGATGGTCGAAGGCCGCGCCCGCGACACCTTCGAGAAGATCGCGCGCGAGATCGACCGCGCCTGAACGGCGCGGCGGCGTTTGCGGCGAGGGCATCGCGGGGTCATCCTCGGCGCCCTCGCCATGAACCCCGACATCGTGAAATACCCTCGAACGCAGCACATCCAGGGCTCGCGCCTTCAACCAGGCGACGAGGACCTCGAGCAGGTCTCGTTTGATTCCATCCGCGGGAGGCACGTGGTCGTCGAGGAGAAGGTCGACGGCGCCAACGCGGGCCTGCGCTTCGCCGACGACGGGAGGCTCCTGCTCCAGAGCCGCGGTCACTTTCTCACCGGAGGCCCGCGGGAGCGGCATTTCGCGCTCTACAAGACCTGGGCGAGCGCGCATCAGCACGCGCTGCGAGAGGCCCTCGGGTCGCGCTACGTGATGTACGGCGAGTGGCTCTACGCGCGGCACACGGTCTTCTATGATCGCCTCCCGCACTACCTCATGGAGTTCGACGTGCTCGACACGGAGCGCGGGGGCTTCCTCTCGACGCCCGCGCGGGCGATGCTCTTTCGCGGGCTGCCGATCGTGCCCGTGCGAGTGCTCTATGAGGGCCCTGCGATCTCGATCGAGCACCTCCGCTCGCTCATCTCGCCGTCGGCGTTCAAGTCCGACGGGTGGCGCGATCGCCTCGACGAGGTGGCGCGGCGCGAGGGCCTCGACGCCGCGAAGGTGCGCGCGGAGACCGACCTCTCGGACTCGATGGAAGGGCTCTATCTCAAGGTCGAAGAGAAGGGCGCCGTGGTCGCGCGGTACAAGTTCATCAGACCGAGCTTCGTGACCGCCGTGCTCGACTCGGGATCACACTGGCTCGATCGCCCCATCGTCCCCAACCAGCTCGCCGACGGCGTCGACCTCTTCGCGCCCTCGCTCGTGTGACCGACCGTGGACGCGCTCCCCATCGACCTCCCGACGCCTGACCGAAGCGCGCTCGACTGGGATCGCCTCGTCGAGACCTTCGCGTGGATGCGCTCGCTCGCCGGGTGTCCGCAAGACCCCATCCACCACGCCGAGGGCGACGTCTGGGTGCACACCCGGATGGTGTGCGAGACGATGATCGCGATGCCCTCATGGCGCTCGCTCCCCGAGCGCGAGCGCGCCACGGTGCTCGCCGCGGGGATCTTTCACGACATCGCCAAGCCCGCCACCACGCGCTGCGACGCCGACGGACGGATCACCGCGCACGGCCACTCGCGCCGCGGCGCCCTCATGGCGCGCTCGGAGCTCTACCGCATGGGCGTCCCCTTCGCGCTGCGTGAGTCCGTGGTGTCGCTCGTCGCGGTGCACCAGGTCCCGTTCTTTCTGATCGACGAGCGCGACGCGCGGCGCAGGGCCATCGGGCTCTCGCACCGTACCCGTTGCGATCACCTGGCGATCCTGGCCGAGGCCGACATGCGCGGACGGGTCTGCGAAGACGCCTCGCGCGCGCTCGACAACGTGGCCCTCTTCCGCGCGCTGTGCGAAGAGGATGGATTGCTGCGTGCACCGTGGGATTTCGCGAACGAGACCTCGAGGTTCGAGTTCTTTCAGCGCCCCGACCGCGACCCGAGCTACGCGGCCTGGGAGGGCGACGAGGGCTTCGAAGTCACGCTCCTCTCGGGGCTCCCCGGCGCGGGCAAGGACACCTGGGTGCGCGCGCACGGAGGCGGCCGCGAAGTGATCTCGCTCGACGCGCTTCGAGACGCGCTCGACGCGGAGCCCACGGGCGATCAGGGCGCCGTCGTGACCGCCGCGAAGGAGCGCGCTCGCGTGATGCTCCGCCGCCGTGAGGGCTTCATCTGGAACGCGACGAACCTCACGCGACAGCGCCGATCCGAGCTCGTCGCGCTGTGCAACGACTACGGCGCGCGCGTTCGAATCGTCTACGTCGAGTCACCGTGGCGGGAGCTTCTTTCGCAGAACCGCGCGAGGGAGCGACGGGTGCCCGAGGCTGTGATCGAGGGCATGCTGAGTCGCTGGGAGGTCCCCGACGCGACCGAGGCGCATCGGGTGGAGTACGTGACGCGGGACTGAGCCTCGCCATCCGCCGG
Organism: Myxococcota bacterium; assembly: GCA_052035985.1. Taxonomy (GTDB): domain Bacteria; phylum Myxococcota_A; class Polyangia; order Polyangiales; genus CAISKJ01. Next base: position 13,131 of record JBPOHC010000483.1, read on the forward strand.
TTTCGTGGCCCGCCAGCGAATCGTGGCGGCGTCGCCCTCGGGGTCGTCGGGCGCTGTTGACCACGCGCACGCGGGCGCGGTACCCACACACGCCCACGCCATGAGCAAACCTCGCGTACGCTTCGCTCCGTCGCCTACGGGATACCTCCACATCGGAGGCGCCCGCACGGCGCTCTTCAACTGGCTCTGGGCCCGCAAGACCGGCGGGACCTTCATCCTCCGCATCGAGGACACCGACCAGGAGCGCAGCACCGAAGAGGCCGAGCGTGTGATCTTCGACTCGATGCGCTGGCTCGGGCTCGACTGGGACGAGGGCCCCCACGTCGGCGGCGCGAACGGTCCGTACTTTCAGATGCAGCGCCTCGACCTCTACAAGCAGTACGCCGAGGACCTCATCAAGAAGGGCGCGGCCTACCGCTGCTACTGCACCCGCGAGGAGCTCGAAGCGCAGCGAAACAAGCTCCCCGAGAAGAAGCGCCCGCACTGGACCTACCCCGGCACGTGCCGCGAGCGCACCGACCAGCCCGACCTTCCGTACGTGATCCGGCAGAAGATCCCGCGCGAGGGCCGCGTGTCGTTCGAGGACCTCGTGTGCGGCGCGACGGAGACCCCCTGCGATGCGATGCAGGACCAGGTGCTCATGCGCTCGACGGGGATTCCGCTCTACAACTTCGGCGCGGTGGTCGACGACGTCTCGATGGGCGTCACGCTCGTCGCGCGCGGAAAAGATCACCTCATCAACACGCCGCCGCAGATCCTGCTCTATCGCGCGCTCGGGGCTGACGTTCCGCAGTTCGCGCACCTGCCGATGATGCTCACGCCCAAGGGCGAGAAGATGTCGAAGCGGCTCGGTGACCAGCAGGGCATCGACGTCCCCGTGGGCAACTATCGCGACAAGGGATGGATGCCCGACGCGGTGCTCAACTACATCGCCCGCTTCGGGTGGAGCGCCGGCGATCAGGAGATCTTCACGCGCGAGGAGCTCATCGAGAAGTTCGACTGGAACCACGTGGGCAACCACGACGGTCGCTACGACACGAAGAAGGCGCTCTGGGTGAGCGCGGAGCACCTCCGCAAGCGCTCTGACACGGAGCTCGCCGCGATGGTGCTGCCCTTCCTCGCGAAGCGCGGGCTCACGGTCACGCTCGACGACCGCCGCCTCGAGCCGGGCGTGCGCACGGTGAAGCCCCGGTCGAGCACGCTCGCCGAGATGGCCGACGCGCTCGACTACTACTTCCGCGATGAGCCCGTGACCGATGCGAAGGCCGCGGAGAAGTTCCTCACGGCCGACGCGAAGGTGACGCTCTCCGAGCTCGCCACGCTCATCGAAGGCATTGCCGGTGACTTCACCGAGCAGGCGATTCACGCCGCGATGGACGCCTGGCTCGCTTCGAAATCGCTGGAGATCAAGGTCGTCGCGCAGCCCGCCCGCGTGGCGCTCACGGGGCGCACCGCGACGCCGGGGCTCTACGAGGTGATGGCCGTGCTCGGCCGCGAGGTCGCCGTGGCGCGGCTCCGCAAGGCGTCGCTCTGAATCTCCGCTCGCGCACCCGAAGGGTACAGGGACCGACGTGAAGGTCGTCTTCTTCGCCTCGCTGGTCTACGTCGCCGTGGTGGCGCTGCTCGCGCGCAAGAGGCTCCCCGAGCTTCACCCGCGGCGGTTCTTTCTCGAGACGTGGCAGGAGGTCGACCGTCAGGCCGCGGAGGCTCGCGCCGCGCGTCTCGCTGCGGGGCTCGGCTACGACTGGCGCCCCATCGTGGCGTACATCGCGGCGGCGGTGATCCTCACGCTGCAGGAGTATTTCGGAGACCGCGTGGCCTTCACGGCCCTCGTGACGCGCGGCTTCGTCATCGACTGGGGCGGCGGACCGAACGGCGCGGCGACGCACCACCTCACGCTCCTCGGCCCGCAGCTCTGGGCGCAGAACCCTCAGTGGAACGAGCTCTACGGGCTCATGTACTGGTCGTTCACGCGCTCGCTCGGGTACTTCATCGTCCCCGCCGCGCTGATGCTCTTCTGGCGTCGAGACAAGCTCAAGGACTACGGCCTGAGCGCGAAGGGCTTCCTCTCGCACGCGTGGATCTACGCGCTCTTCTTCGGCATCGTGCTGGTGGCTGTGGTGATCGTCTCGCAGACGGGCGAGTTCTCACACTACTACCCCTTCTATCACGACGCCTCGCGGAGCTGGCGCGACCTCCTCGCGTGGGAGCTCGTGTATGCCACGCAGTTCTTCACGCTGGAGTTCTTCTTCCGCGGCTTTCTGATCTTCGCGGGGCGCGAGGCGATGGGCTCGGCGGTCATCATGGCGATGGTCGTCCCGTACTGCATGATCCACTTCGGTAAGCCCTGGGCCGAGGCCCTCGCGGCGATCCTCGCGGGCACCGTGCTCGGCACGCTCTCGCTCAAGACGCGCTCGATCTGGTCGGGCTTTCTCATCCACGTCACCGTCGCCGTGAGCATGGACATGGCCGCGCTCCTCCAGACCCGCGGACTGCCCGGAGGCATCCACCTCCCCGCGCGCTGGGGCTGGTAGCTACGGTCTTCGGGGAGCGGTCATGGCGTCTGCGTCATCGAGTGCCGACGTGCGCGATGAGGCGGCGCGATCGCTCCGTGCGCTCGAAGCGTCGGGACTCTTCGCAGAGGGCGTTCCGCTGCGACGACGGGTCACCCACGCGGAGCAGGCGGCGCTCACGGTCGACGAGGTGAACGCGGAGCACGCGCGAGGTCGCGAAGCGGTCGCGCTCGTGCCCGATTGGGCGGAGCTCGCGGAGCACGTTCGCGCGGTCGGAGAGGCGCGCTGCGAGGCGGCGGTCCCGCTGCTCGGGCGCATCTGGAGGGAGTGCTTGATCTCTCCCGTTCGCGTGCAGGCGGGGCACGCGTTGCGCGCGATCGGGAGCAGTGATGCACGCGCGGTGTTGATCGCGATGATCGACGACGCCGATCACCTCTCGGTCTTTCTCGCGCTGCGGGCGATCTTCGATGGCGACGTGATGCGCGCGTTCGATCAGCTCGCGCCCTACTTCGTAGAAGAGCGCATCGAGCGCGCGGGCGGAGAGGCGATTCCGCGCGCGGTGCTCGCGAGCTTCGCGCCGAGCTCCGGGGCGGGCGAGGGGAAGCGCTTCACCGACGCGTGCGTGGCGACGCTGTTTCGCGATGACCCGCGGTGGGCGGCGCTGTGCACGTCGCTCAAGGAGCACCCGAGGTTCGGCAAGGCCGCGAGGGCTGCGCTGAGGCATTGCGGGCGCGCGTTGAAGGCGGGCGAGAAGAAGCGGAGAGAGCTTCGCTGAGGTCGCGTCGCGATGTTCGCCGTGCGGGGGTGTGCGACGCTGCGACGAAGGTCCGTTGCGCGACGCGGAGGTCGTTGGACGCGGGTACATCCCATAGGCGTTAAGCTACAGGAGCTCTTGTGGTAGTGCGGGGGCGTGGACGAGAACCCGATGAGCTCCGCAGGCTGGGCGACGCTCCAGTCGTTGTTGCCGAAGAACTGGGCGCAGCGCGCCGAGGAGTTGCGGTTCTGTCGCTCGATTCGCTCGGCGACGGGCGAGGAGCGGGCGAAGCTGCGCGACCCCGGGGTGCTGTTGCGGCTGGTGCTCCACCATGTGCAGTCGGGCAGTTCGCTCGACCAGACGGTCACGCTCGCGGCCGCCGCGAAGATCGTGGACGTGTCGAGCGTTGCGCTCCACTACCGCATGCGCGCCGTCGGGCCCTGGCTCTCGGAGATGGCCGCGCAGATGATCGGCGCCCCGGAGATGTTCGACGCCGCCCGATGGGCGGGCTTTCGCATCTTCTGCACCGACGCGACCACGGGGACGAGACCGGGCGCGATGGGCACGACCTTCCGCGTCCACTACCGCATCCACGCCCAGACGCTGCGCCCCGAACAGGCGCACTTCACCGACGACAAGGGCGGCGAGACCTTGCGCAACTTCACCGTCCGGCCGGGCGACCTGGACCTGGTGGATCGGGCCTACTGCACCCCGCCGAGCATCGCGCACGCGGTCACGCACGGCGGCGACCTCATCGTCCGATACAACCGCGGCACGCTTCCGCTGTGTCGGCGGCGAACGGGCCAGCCCCTCGACGTGGAGGCGTGGGTGCTCAGCCGCCGTGGGCGCGACCACGCGCGCAGTCGGCGGGTGATCGTCGCGTGCGAGGGCTGCGCGGTCTTCGGGCGTGTGATTGCGATCCGCCTTCCCAAGACCCAGGCGAAGGAGGCCCGGCGACGGACGCTCAAAGAGAAGGGGAAGGACACGCCCGAACACGACCTGCTGTGGTCGGAGTACGTGGTGGTGTTCACGACCGTGCCGACGAACGTGTTGTCGGACGAGGCGATCCTCGCGCTCTATCGCTTGAGGTGGCAGGTGGAG
>JBPOHC010000058.1:0-4261 GCA_052035985.1 Myxococcota bacterium
GCGAGGTGATCTCCTACGACGACGCGACGATGACGGTGATCTTCAAGCTCGTCGATGACCCGGTGAACGTGGGCTTCGTGACCAACACGATCTTCGAAGACGCCGGGCTCGTGAAGCTCGACTTCACGATGCGATGGACGCGCCGCGACGGGGGCGCCGACGACGCCTCCATGGACCGCGCGGCGATGATCCGTCGCGCCGTCGAGAACACCCGCGACGTGTGCGAGGCGGCGCACCGCGCGGCGAAGGTCTGAGCGTCGCGGCCGCGCCCCTCGACGCCGTGAGACTCGACCCGCGGCCCTGCTCTACTCTCCTCCCATGACCACCGGGAAGCGCGGGTTTCGAGCGATCACCGTCGATGGGCGCCGCCTCCTCTGGCGCGTGCTGCCAGAGGGATGCCCGTGCGGTCATCCCCATTCGGTGGTCCTCGTCGACGCGTCGCGGGAGGGCAGCGTGGTGAGGCTCTCGGGCCCGCCGTGGACGGGCGCAGACGGCGCGATCGTGCCGCGGCTGATCGCGGACGGCGCCCGCGAGGCGCTCGCGCTCGGGTGGTCGCCGGGGCAGGGGAGCGGCTTGTTCGCGCACCTCGGCGAGCACGCCGGGGCCCACGAGACGGCGACGTGATCGCTCGCCGTCAGGCGGTCCGACGGTCACGACAGGTGCACGTCGTAGCGCCTCGCGCGGGGCTCGCAGAACCACCGCGCCGCGGCGAGGAGGGCGGACGATCGCGGCGTTCGAGCGCGTGCTCTCGTCGGCCCTCCCGCGTTCGCGTGCGGCCCTCGCAACGACTACGATCGCGGCCCGATGCACGAACTCGTCATTCGCACGCCGCGCCTCGACCTCGTCGCCGCGACCCTGAGCCACGTCGACGCCGAACTCGAGGGGCACGCCGCGCTCGGACTCGTTCTCGGCGCCGCTGTGCCCCCAGACTGGCCGCCCGGCGAGTATGACCGCCCCGCGCAGGAGTTCTTTCGCCGAGAGCTCCTCGCGAGCGGTTCATCGCGCGTCGGCTGGCTCACCTGGTACGCCCTCACCCGCGACGCCGACGGCGGGCGCGCCGACCTGATCGCCGGTGCGGGCTTCTTCGGCCCCGCTGCCGACGGCCGCGTCGAGATCGGCTACTCGGTGGTTCCGGCCGCGCGCGGGTGTGGCCACGCCACCGATGGTGGTCAGGGCCCTCGTCTCCCATGCATTCGCGCACCCGGCCGTCGACGAGGTCGTCGCCCACACGTCCGACGAGAACGTCGCGTCGACCCGCGTCCTCCTCCGCTGCGGCTTTCGTCGGGTTGGTCCCGGGCCCGACCCCGGATCGGTGGAGTACCGCGCGACGCGGGGCTCGCACGCCTGACGACTCGCTCGCGCGCCAGCGCGGCGATCCGCGGCCGCGCTACGGCGCCGCGCGATACACGACGCGGACGAAGGAACCCATCAACGGAATCACCGAGGGATCCAGCGTGAGCCTGCGCGTGAGCGCGTCGTAGCTCCAGCCCGTGAGCAGGCGTCGCTCGGGCTGTCCGGGCTCGGTGAGCCACACCTGGAGCGTCTCGAGGCGCGGCTGCTGCGCGAGCGTCCACGCGGTGACGCGGCTCGCGATGGTGCGCGCGAAGGCCGTGAAGGTCGCGCTCCAGTCGGGGTCGCAGACGCGCGCGCGCTGTCCCCTCGTGCGCTCGGTGAGCGTGAGGTACACCGACCCGCGGCGCGTGAGGGTCGGGCAGTCGGCGCGCGACTCGTAGCCCACGATGCTGTTGAAGGCGTAGCCGTCCCACCCGCCGGAGGCGCGGAGTCGAGCGTCGAAGGTGACGGCGTCGAGCGTGCTGTCATCGTCGCTCACGGCCACGATGACGCGCGCGGTCCCCGCGCGGAGGAAGTCCCTCCACACGGGCGACGTGTCGAGGAGCACCTGGAGCCCGTTGCGGCTCCCGACGGTCTGGTTGACGTGCCGAAAGCGAGGTCCGTCGGCGCACGCGGCGCCTCCGAGGGGAGGCGGTACGCACACCTGCCGGGTGCCGGTCCCTCGCTGCGCGATCATGACCACGCGGTAGTCGAGGCCGCTGGCCGCCATGCTCGCCGAGAAGCGGTTGACGTTCGCATTCACCGCGGCGGTCTCCGCGGTCATCGAGCCCGACGTGTCGACGAACCACACGACGTCGACGGGACGCCGCGAGACGGTCGTGTCGGAGAAGCGCTCGGCGATCTGGCAGCGCCCCGCGGCGTCGGGCAGCCACGACCCGACGCACACGTCCCAGGTGCCGTCGGCGCCGCAGCGCTGCTCGCCCATGCGGCACATCCCCTCGAGCTGCGACGCGCCGCGTTCGAAGCACGATCGCGACGCCCCCGCTGCGCAGGGGCACCCCTCGTTCGCGCGCCCGTCGCCGTTGTCGTCGAAGGGCGTCGCGCAGTCTTCGGGCACGGCCGTGTCGACGACGTCGACCACGTCACCCACGTCGACCACGTCGACCACGTCACCCACGTCGACCACGTCACCCACGTCGACCACGTCACCCACGTCACCCGCGTCGTGATCGCTCGGAGCGTCCGCGGGGGAGGTCGCGTCGGGGGCGCCGAAGGAGCCCGTCACCGTCGCGCTGCACGCGCTCGACGCGAGGAGCAGCGTGAGGAGGCGCGCGAGAGACGAGGGCATGGCGTCGATCTCACCGCGAGATGCGGGGCGGTGTCCAATCCCGGGGTTGACAGGGAGGGGCCGCTTCGCTCGCCGCGAGCGCGTCGGACCCCGTGTCCCGGCGCACGCGGTCGCGTGGTCGCCCCCCGACACAGCGCCGACCGCGGCCAACGCCGGGGTTGTGCCAGCCGTCGGGTGTGCGGCAGCATTCGCATCGATCTCACCCTCGGCCTGTGCCGTGCACACGCCGCTCTCTGGAGCCCATCATGCGAACCTCTTTCACACTCGTCGTCGCCCTCCTCGGCCTCGGATGCAATCAAAGCACGCAGCCCGCCCCCGTCTTTCCCGTGGCCGCTGCGACCCCACCGCCCGCGGCGCCAGCCCCGGGTGTGGTCGTGGACGCAGGCCCGGCGGACGTGTCTCCCGCGGCCCCGGTGGCCCTGCCGGAGGGCTGCACCGAAGACGGCGCCTTCGCGCTTCACCGCGCGAGCCGCGACGACCGATGGGTTGCCTCGTGCGCGGCCCTCGGCGACGAGCGGGTGTTCGTCGCATGGCGGACGGAGCCCGTCGCCGCGGATGCCTCTCAGGTGACGGCCACGCTGCGCATCGCGGTCGTGCGCGGCGGCGCGGTGGCCTGGCAGGGCACCGAGACGCTGCGCGGCGTGCCCGCGGCGGAGGACTGGAGCGCGGCGCCGACCGTCCGCGTGGAGGGCGCGCAGGGGGGGCTCTTCGTGGGGCTCCTCGGGAGCAGCGGAGAGGACTACCGGACGACGATCGAGCGGGTCGTGGTGCTGCGCGCGCTGGGCGAGGGGAGGTACGCGCGGGTGTGGGACGGCGACGGCGGACGCGAGGAGCGCTCGATGGACGCGTGCTTCCTCAGCGGGAGCGTGACCGCTCGCTTCGCCGACGCGACCACCCTCGAGCTCACACGCGCCACACGGGCTCGCTTTCAGACGCAGAACATCCCGCGAGACCTCCTCGCTCGCCTCCGGCGCGAGTGCCGCGACGTGGGTCCTCGCACCGAGCGCGTCACCCTCGATCGTTGAGGCGCCGCCGCGCGGACGTCCCCGTCACGCAGGGGGCTATCGTGCCTCTTCCGCGACGCCCTCAAGCCACCCGTGGGCGGCGGAGAGCGCAGCGTCGCGCATCTGTTGGAGGCATGCTGCGTCGTCGATCGCCCGTCCCCGCGCGCGAGAGAGCTCACACCAGGCGCGGCCGAGCGCAGGGGCTTGCGCGCGCACGACGGCGAGATGGCGGGTCAGGGCGGCGGCGCGCGCCCCACGGACCATCGATCGCAGCGAAGCCTCCGTGTGCGCTGGGGCGTGGTAGTCGAGCACCAGGAAGTTGTCCGCGATACGTTCCGTCGCCGTGATCGCGTAGGCCGCGAACATCGTCCCCTCCGGGCGCGGAAAGGCCGCGAAGAGCGAGCGGCTCAGAGCCTCCCGTGCGGCTTCGAGGGCGGCGCGGCCCGACGGAGACAGCGCGGCGTCGATCACGGTCTGCGTGCAGCGGGCCTTGTACCCCGCGGCGAGGTTGTCGCGCGTCGAGCCGTGAATCGGCGCGAACACCCCGAGGGCCTCGACGCCGTTCCATTCGAACACCGCGCAGGGGGTGTCGGCGAAGTCGGCGCCTTCTTCTCGC
>JBPOHC010000599.1:0-10528 GCA_052035985.1 Myxococcota bacterium
GGGAGAGCGGCTCGCGGGGAAGTACGGTCAGTCGGAGCCGTCGCTCCTTCGACCATCGCTACCGGTCGCGACGGACCTTGATTGGGAGGGCGTATCGATCGGTTACTGGCCGTCGTACGCCGCCCTGGGACGTGAGCAACGCGCGACCTATCTCGAATGGCTCGCGCGCGGTCGGCGCGATCCACGCGCAGGAATCAGCTACGTCTTCGTCTTCTTCTATGGCCTCGAACGACGCGCATTCGCCGACCCCGATCGCACCGACGAGGACCTCACGCTTCTACGCGACGAGGTGCTCGCGCTGCGCGAGGTCTACGGACACAACCGCTCCTTCGAGCGCTACTCCTCGTCGTTCCTCGACGTGCTCGATCTCTGGATCGGAGGGCGCCGCTGCGCCCCGACCTCCGTCGAACTCGTCGGTGACCCGCTCCCGCTGTGGTTGCGCGTCGAGCTCTCACGTCACGCGCAGGAGGGCGCCCCGCTCGACGCGACGTGGGCGATGGCATGGCACGACGCAGCCCGTCCGAAGGCGTCGCCCACGGTGCGAACCCGGTGTGACACGGAGGTGCGAAGCCTCTTCGAGCGCCTGTACCGTGAGCGCTTCGGCGCGGGCATCGTCCCCTCGCGAGGGCGCGCGAGACTGAAGGCCGAGTACCTGGCTGCGAGCGGCGGACTCGAGCGTCCGATCACGATCTCGATCGACGGTCTCACCGAGGTGAGCGGCGGAGCGTCCGCGAGTCGAAACCTGGACGGGATCGGCGAGCTGCTTCAGCGATGTGTCGACGAGCTCGAACCGTACAGCCGCTGGCTCGGTCGAAATCCCGACGGACGCGGGAGCCTCGCAGCGCTCGCGTATCTGCCTCAAGCACTCTCCTCGGAGGGCCACAGCGACGCGCAACGCAAGCTCGCTCGCGAACTCGACGGGCTGCTCGGCGAAGGCTCGCGAACGGTGCTCCGCGGTCGAGCGATCATCGAGCGTCTGGGCACGGCGAAGGGCCCGAAGCTCTCGAAGGCCGAGGTGACGACCTCGCTCCAACTGCTCGAGAAGGTCGGCTTCGGGGTCGAGCCGGACGTGCGGTTTCGTGGCGCCTCGCTGACCTTCGAATGCGACGTGGTGCTCTTTCGCCTGCCGCCAGGGTCGCCCTCGTCGCCGAGCGCCTCCTACGAGGCAGGGACCCTCTTCGCCCAGCTCGCCGCGGTGATGTCGACCGCGGACGGGGCCACCAGCGACGACGAGCGGCACCACACCGAGCGTCACATCGAGCAGGCGCTGAAGCTCAATGCGAGCGAACGAGCACGACTCGCGGCGCACCTCGATCTGCTCCTCCTGGCGCCGCCCACCGCGGCCTCGATCAAGAAGCGCCTCGCCAACATCCCCGAGAGCGCGCGCGAATCGCTCGCGACCTTCCTCATCGGGGTCGCCGGGGCCGACGGTCACATCGATCCCGCGGAGATCAAGCTCCTGCAGAAGCTCTATCCGCTGCTGGGGCTCGGTGCCGAGCTCGTGTTCACGCACCTGCACGCCATGGCGGTGGTCACCCCTTCGACGCCTCCTCCTCGGGGTGCGGCGAGGCGTTCGTCGACACCGCCCGCGCCTCGCGAGACTTCGCAGCGTGGCGCGGTCGAGCTCGACATGGCGAGGGTGCAGGCGACGCTGGCGCAGACGAACGCGGTGTCGGCGCTGCTTGGTTCGATCTTCGAGGAGTCCGAAGCGCCCGAGGCGCTACCGCCCACCGCGCCGACACAGCGGAGCGTCGCGGGCCTCGATGCGGCGCACTCCGGCCTGCTCCTCACGCTGGCGCGGGCGCCTTCGTGGACGCGGGCGGAGTACGAGCAGGAAGTGGTGCGCTGGGGGCTCCTGCCTGACGGTGCGCTCGAAATGATCAACGAGCGAGCCTTCGACCGCTGTGGCGCGGCCCTCTGCGAGGGGGACGACCCGATCACGGTCGATGCACAGCTCGCCAGGGAGATGATCGATGCTTGAAACCGTGAAGATTCGCCCTCGGGACCGAGATTCCATCCTCCAGTCGCTGCGAGCCGGGGTCGTGCCTCGCGCGGGGCTGCATCTGGTCCAGGTCGGTCGCGTCGACGAGGTGAGCGCGCTGCTCACCGACATCACGCGCGTCGCCGATGGCGGCTCGGCGCTGCGCTTCGTGATCGGTGAGTACGGCGCGGGAAAGACCTTCTTTCTGCACCTCATTCGCTCCGTGGCGCTGGAGAAGAAGCTGGTGACGGCGCACGTCGACCTCACGCCCGACCGACGCTTTCACGCGACGGGCGGCCAGGCCCGCGCGCTCTACGCCGAGCTCATGCGCAGCGTCGCGACGCGCACGAAGCCCGAGGGCGGAGCGCTCGCGAGCGTCGTCGAGCGCTTCGTCACGACCGCGCTCAACGACGCACGAGCGCGTGGCGTCTCGCCCGATGCAGCCATTCGGGAGCGCCTCGCCAGCCTCTCGGAGCTGACCAACGGGTACGACTTCGCAGACGTCGTGGCGGCCTACTGGCGCGGGCACGACACGGCGAACGAGACGCTCAAGGGCGACGCCGTGCGTTGGCTCCGCGGCGAGTTCACGACGAAGACCGAGGCGAGGGCCGCCCTCGGCGTACGAGCGATCGTCGACGACGCCAACGTCTACGACCAGCTCAAGCTCATGGCGCGCTTCGTCCGCCTCGCGGGCTACGACGGGCTCCTGGTGTGCTTCGACGAGCTCGTGAATCTCTACAAGCTCGCCAACACGCAGGCGCGCAACGCGAACTACGAGCAGATCCTCCGGATGCTCAACGACGCGCTCCAGGGCAGCTCCGTCGGACTGGGGATGCTCTTCGGCGGCACCCCCGAGTTCCTGATGGACACGCGGCGCGGGCTCTACAGCTATCCCGCGCTCCAGTCGCGCCTCGCCGAGAATCGCTTCGCCACCAACGGCCTCGTCGACCTGAGCGGCCCCGTGCTGCGCCTCGCGAACCTCGCGCCCGAAGACTTCTACGTGCTCCTCGGCAAGATCCGCCACGTGTACGCGGGCGGTGATCCCGCCGCCTACCTCGTCCCCGACGAGGCGCTCACGGGCTTCATGGATCACTGCGCGCGCAAGATCGGCGAGGCGTACTTCCGAACGCCGCGCACGACCATCACGGCGTGGGTGAACCTCCTCGCAGTGCTCGAACAGAATCGGGGCGCAGACTGGCGCGCGCTGCTCGGGCAGGTCGAGATTGCAGCGGATCCAGAGGCCGCGGCGGCGCCGGTCGACGATGCGGTGGCGGGCGATCGTGAGGCGCCGCGCGGCGAAGACGACGATGACCTCTCGACCTTCCGACTCTGAGCCATCGTCGGCGTTTCACCGGCTTCACGAGCGGGTGCAGCGGTGGATCTGGCAGCAGGGGTGGGACGCCCTGCGCGACGTGCAGGAGGCGGCGACGCACGCGATCCTCGAAGGCCGCGGAGACGTGATCATCTCGGCGGCGACCGCGAGCGGAAAGACCGAAGCCGCCTTTCTCCCGATCTGTTCGTCGCTCGTCGACGACGCGCGCGGCGGCGTGCGCGCCCTGTACGTCGGGCCGCTGAAGGCGCTCATCAACGATCAGTTCGCCAGATTGGAGCAGCTCTGCGAGACGCTCGACATCCCCGTGCACCGCTGGCACGGCGACGTTGCCGCGACGCGCAAGCGCGCGGCGTTCGAGGACCCGGGCGGCATCCTGCTCATCACGCCCGAGTCTCTCGAAGCGCTCTTCGTTCATCGCGGTCATCTGCTCGCGGCACTCTTCGCCCGGCTCGACTACGTCGTCGTTGACGAACTCCATGCCTTCATCGGCACGGCGCGCGGACGTCAGCTCCAATCCCAGCTCCACCGCATCGAGCACGTGCTCGGCCGACGTGTGCCTCGCGTCGGGCTCAGCGCGACGCTGGGAGACATGTCGATCGCGGCCGGGTATCTGCGCCCTGGATGCAGTGACGACTTGGTGAGGATCGAGTCGTCCGCGGCCACGCAGGAGCTACGCATCCAGGTGCGCGGATACCTCGTGCGCGCGCCTCTGGAGCCACCAAGGGCAGACGAAGACGCGATCGACGATGCGACGACCGACGCGTCTGACGAGGTCGCCACGCACCTCTACAAGGTGCTGCGCGGAGCGAACCATCTCGTCTTCGCGAACTCTCGGAGCCGCGTCGAAGCGCTGGCCGACCGCCTGCGTCGTGCGTGCGAACGAGCGCAGGTGCCGAACGAATTTCATCCTCACCACGGCGGGCTCTCACGCGAGCTCCGCTTCGACGCCGAGTCGATGCTGAAGGAGGGCGGCACTCCGGTGACCGTGATCAGCACGAGCACGCTCGAAATGGGCATCGACATCGGGAGCGTGAAGAGCGTCGCCCAGATCGCGCGGCCACCGTCCGTCGCGACCTTGCGTCAACGCCTCGGTCGCTCGGGGAGGCGCGGCGAACCCGCGATCCTGCGCGCCTACATCGAAGAGGAGGAGGTCGACGCGAGGTCGTCGATCGACGTGGAGTTGCGCGTCGAACTCGTCGAGACGGCGGCGATGGTCGACCTCCTCATCCAGCGGTGGTGTGAGCCACCCGACGACCGCGCCTTGCACCTCTCGACGCTCGTGCAGCAGCTCATGTCGACGATCGCGCAGTACGGCGGTGTCCGCCCGTTGGAGGCGTGGAAGATCCTCTGCGAGCGCGGCCCGTTTCGAGCGGTGGACGCGCGGCTCTTCGGCGACCTTCTTCGCGCCCTCGCGAAGGCCGACCTCGTCGTGCAGGAGGCCAGCGGCGCGCTCCTTCTCGGCGTGCGAGGCGAGCGGCTCGTGAATCACTACACGTTCTACGCAGCCTTCGAGACGCCAGAGGAGTACCGCGTCGTTCACGATGGGCGGCCCCTCGGCACGCTCACGGCGGTGCTTCAGGGAGAGACCACGCACTACTTCGTGTTCGCCGGGCGACGATGGTCCGTTCGGTCCATCGACCACGAGCGCCGGATCATCGACGTCATCCCTGCGCGCGCGGGGAAGGCGATGTTCCCTGGAACACCCTCGGGGTTCGACGTGCACGATCGCGTGCGAGAACGAATGCTCGCGATCTACAAAGGGGATGGGGTGCCCGTCTACCTCGACGCTGTCGCGCGGGCGCTGCTCGTCGAGGGGCGTGAGAACTTCAAGCGCCGCGCGCTCCAACACGCGCGAGTGATTCCGAGTGGAGAGGATGTCGTGTTGCTACCGTGGCGCGGCACGCGGATCGTCCGCACGATCGGTCACCTCCTCGCCGCGCGAGGGTTGAGCGTCTCGACCGACGGGTTTCTGGTGGCGGTGCATCGCGGGAAGATCGAGACCGTCGTCGAGCACCTCCGAGAGATTGCTGGCGCAGCCGCCCCCGATTCTGGCGAGGTCGCGGCGCAGATGCGCGCGCCTGCGGTCGAGAAGTTCGATCCGTACCTCTCGGAGGAGCTACGGCGTCGTGAGATGCAGGTCTGCGGACTGGAAGTACTTGGAGCCCATCGTGCGATCAGCGACATCGTCGCGGGGGGTGAATGAGCGACTGTGGGCGCGAAAGCGGGTGAAGGTGGTCCGCGTTCGACCCCTTTAGCACTGAACAGAGTGCGCAGATGTCATATCCGCGCTTCGATCGGATGTCTCCATGACTGAAACGGTCGGCGGCGACGCACGAACCTCACCTTTCAGAGTCGTCCACCAATCGAGACCCATGACATTTTTTCTTCTCACCGCCCGCGCCCGCTGTGTAGGTTGCGAGGGGACGTGGGTAGCGAACGCCCACAAATTGAGGACGGAGCGATCGAGCATGAGACTCACGAGGAGAGGGTGGCTTGTGGTGGGCGCGCTTGCGCTCGGGTGCAGCGCGCGCAGTGGGGGCGGCGGTCCGATCGTGGACGATGTGGCAACGACGAACGACACCCCGACGGTCGACGTCCCGACGCTACCCGACGTCCCGGTGACGCCTCCAGACGACGTTCCAACGTCTCTGCCCGACAAGCCTGCGACGCCCGATGTGATGACGGTCGGCGGATGCTACGTCGAAGAGGCCGCGACGCCCGTGTGCCCGGCGGTGCGCGGCGTGGTCGAGGCGGCGCGGACGACGTTCCGGGTCACGCAACTTGACGTGCGTAGCCCCGCCTCGCTCGCGTCACCCATCCTGCTCAATGTGATCAACGGCGCCGTGCGCAATGGCAACTTTCTGTGGGGAATGAGCTTCGAGGCGGGCGCGTCGACGTTTCGTACGGGGCCACTCGCCGTCGCGACGCGGGGCGCGGTCGGTCAGGGGCTCCTCGATGGCGCGTTCCGCTTCACGGCGAGCAACACGGGGTCGTTCTCGACCGCGGGCAATCGCGTGACCACCACCGCGGTGACGGGCACGGTGCGCCTGCCGATCTTCGACGCGTCGGGCGCGATGCTCACCGAGCTCCCGCTCGACAACGTGCGCGTCACCGCGACGCTCGCGACGGACCGCGGCTGCGTCGGCCAGGGCCGTGTTGCCGGGGGCCGCTTCAACGAGTGCACGAGCGCCTGGGCGACGACCGATGGGCAGCTCAACGCGGCGATCACGGTCTCTGCCGCGCGCACGGTCAACGTGTCGTCTCTCATGACCACGCTCTGCAACCTCCTCGCGGGCGCCAACTGCGCCTCCGCTCCTCAATCTTCGTGGCCTCGTCAGCCGGACACCACGGTGAACGGACAGGCCGCCTACAGCCTCACCGCGGACTTCGCGGCGACCGCCGCCACGTTGCGATAGCGCGCACAAGAGTACCCGCGGCCGTCGTGCCCGAGAGGCTTCACGGGGGGGCGCGTCGTGTTGCAAACGATGAAGAGCGGCTCGCCCCTCGCGTCGCATTGCTCTCGTGCGAGGCTCGCGAACGGCGCGCCACGAGCTACCAGTATTTTCCCACAAGATCTGCAAGCAATGACACGAGTTGGGGGGCCTCCCGAGGCGCCGCAATTCGATTCGGCTGCCACCCCAATGTGCCGAGTTGCATAAGGGCAGCGTCGAACAGAAGTAGGGCGTAGATCGGGCCTCTCGATGCTTCACCAAGGTTGAGCCCCTCCCGCAGGGCACAGATCAGGAACGTCAGAGCGTCGCCATGCTTTGTGGTCGGGTCGGTGTCCGCAGGCGTCGCATCAAGTCTGCGGAACAACCCGGTGAGTTCGACGAGGCTCGCGGAGCTATCCACATTCAATGCTCGGTGCAGAATGCACGAAACCTCAAGAATCGCCGGGTCCTTCAGGACGGGCGCCTCGCGCCCCATGATATCAATCAAGTATACCTCGCCGGCCTCGTCGACGATGACGTTCTCGTTGTGCAGGTCGCCGTGCGCTGGGCGGTGCACTTCGACAAGGTGACGCTCATCCTTCGCACGAATGCGGTCAACCGTGGCGACGATTTCTTCCCAGCGTTTCTCACGCGCCGTCCGGCTGCCGTTCGCTGACGCAACACCTTGATCCGCATAGGTGTTCCAGACATCTCGCAGCCGCCGAAAGTCGTGCCATTTCCACAGTAGGTCCGCGGGCTTCAGGTTCTCCTTTCGAGGCTGGCCCAGTGTGTTGAGTTGGCTCAGGATACTGGACGCCATGCGCTCCAACTGCGTGGTTTCCGCCCCTTGGGCGAGAAGCGTTCTCAGCGAGAGAGGCGGCAACCTTCCCTTCCCAACCTGCTCGGTCACGAGCAGGGCGCGCTCGCCTGCCACGCCATCATAGTGGACCTTGACGTGAGACAGCCGATTAGCCGCGGCTCTTGCTGCGGAAAATACATACGGAGAGTCGGCGGCGGAAAAGAACTTGAAGAACCATGCGCGAGTTCGCATGCCTCCTCGATCGAGCGCAGATCCATATAGGACCTTCGTCCATGGGCCAGGCGTCCCACCTTGAGAGGTGGAACGGGAGCACGACCACCACGCCAGATCGACGCCGACCTGCCTCGTCTTGATCAGCATCCGCCGAAGCAAGTCCTCCTCGCGGGGCGTCAGAGGAGCGAAAACCGGCCGATCACTCTCTCGGATCGTGATACCTCGATCGAGGTAGGCGAGAACGTGTCTGAGGGCCGACCTGATTTCCGCCTCGTGGTTCCCCTTTACAACAACCGAGCCGTGCGCGAACGACCTGCTCATCAGCTGTCGCAACGCCTCACGGTTGCGCGTTGATCCAAGGACGGCAGATACGACGAGAACGGCGGGCACTGGCAACTGCTCTCGCGCCGCGCACAAGTGGACCACGTCCTGCCCATGGCGGGCATCCTCGCGCGGCGGTTGGCCGTCGCGCACGGGTATCCGAAGGTCGATGATGACGAGGTGAAAAATGCGATCTTCCCCCAAGACACGACGAGCTTCCTCAAAGCTCCGCACCACCTCGACATCTGCGACCTTGTAGGTCGACCGAACCTCCGTTAGAAAGTCACGGTAATCCTGTTCGACTTCCCCGTCATCTTCAACGATGAGGATCCACAATCTGCGTGGATAGCTCACGGAGAAACCTTCCAATCAATCGGTAGGCTTACCACCACACGTCTACTGCCGTCCGCGGTCGCCTCGAAGGCGACCTCGCCTCCAAGGCGCTCGGCAGCGACCGTCGTTTCCAGCATGCCTCGCCCCCGACGTTCCTCGGGGCGGTCGGTCACCTCGACCCTGAACAGGCGAGAGTCGATCGCGATCGACGCAGGCAAACCGGTGCCATTATCAAGGAACAACATACGGGCACGTAACCGGTCATGCGCGGACAGGACCGTGACGATGCGACACCTGGGATGGTCCTCAAGCGCATGCTGGGAGTTGATCCAGAGGTTCCAACAGATGGTGTACAGGTGGTGCGTCGTCCCCAGGATCTCGACATCGCGAGCGACCTCGTCGGCCACCTGAATCTCAATCTGAGCCGCGCCATACTCCTGTTGATATCGCGATGCCAGATCCCGCAACTCGGAGAGCAGGTGCATCCGGCGCTCCTTGAATGCCGGGGCCTGAACGGGGTACTCGACGCAGAGCCCAAGGCCCTGAACTCTCTCTTGCAGCCCTTGAACCGTGGTCAGCAATTCCTCGCGAACCGCCTCGTCAGAAACCTTGCTCGCGAGTCGACGAATCGTCGAAGCGCGACGCTCGATCCTCGAGAGAGCATTCCGGACTTTATGAGCCAAGCGATCGGACGCGTAGCGGTACGCTTGAAGGGTATGGCGGTCGTGTTGTCGTTGAGCGGCGTCCGGACGTCCGCGGGGCTTCTTCGTCGCAATTGCTTTCGTTAGCGCCCTGCGGGCGATGTCATCGCCCTCCCCCTCCGCCCACGTCACAAACGTTTCCCTGAATCGGTCGGCCAGCCCCGGACGATCGACAGCTGAAAGGGCGACGAGCAGACGAAGCCTCGAATATCGCGGCAGGCTCATCACCTCAAAAAGCCGCATGACTTCGTCATCCTGGCCGCAAAGCACCGGTTCGAGAGCTTCCAGGGCACGGCGCGAGTCCGCCATCGCCAGCGCATGTAACTCCTCTACGCGCGCCTTTAGTTCAGCCGACCCCATAGCGCTCCCGCCGCTTCTCAAATGCCTGTCTGCCGCCCTCCAGCAGGTCGACGATGGCCCCCTTGCACTCCTCGACGGTACCGGATTGGACGATTCGACCTCCCACGCCGTCTGACCCCATCACGATGACGAGATCTGCTTCGGCGAGGACCGGGATGTTGGCGTTGTGCGTCACGAACACCAGTTGCCTCTGCGCCTTCACGCGCCGGATCGTCTCAACAACGGTCTCGTAGACGAAGCGGTTGTCCAGATTGTCCTCGGGTTGATCGATCACGAGTGGCACGTCGCGTCGCACGAGAAGCAGGGGCAGCAAGGCGGTGCACTTTTGTCCTCGCGAGAGTTCGGCGGCATCCTTGAACCGAGTCCCTTGTCCTCCACTGACATCGAGCTCAATCGACACCCGGTCCCCGGGCACAAGAAGTTCAAGCGCGTCGAGCTTGACGTTGTCTCGGAGTTTCTCGAAGACCCGGACGCTCCTCTCAGCTTCGAGACCGGTTCGCTTCCCCAGTTCGGCCGAGTCACCAGTGCGCAGAATCTGAGCGATCTGGTCGGGCATCAACACCTTGAGCGTCTCGACGATCTGCTCATGGTTGCGGGTGCCTGAGTTCTTGAGACCTCCGAGCAACATTTCATCATACTCGGAATGATCCCCGTGTCGTACGACCCGAACGCGGACCAACGGCCCGATCTGCCTCGCCATCTCGTCGGCGGCCTCAGAACGGACTCTGCTGATTTCCTCGTGAGCGGACAGGTAGTCCTGCCGAAGCGTCCCGCGCGTCTCTTCCAAGGCACGAAGCTCCGCGTCAACTTCAGCCAACCGGATCGAGAAACGCTTCGATTCCTCAATCTGGCGCTGAATCTTCTGACGTTCTCCCAAGAGACGACTACGAGCCGCGTCCTTGTCTCTTAGGAGCCTCCGCACGATTGATTGATCCATTCATGCGGACTTCTGACGCGGTTTGATGAGGTAGTTCCACTCGCCATGAAACTCTCCCTTCACCAGATTGAGCCCCTCGATCTCGTCCTTCGAGACCT
>JBPOHC010000534.1:0-3273 GCA_052035985.1 Myxococcota bacterium
CTCGGAGGCCGCCGTCGCGCTGCGATCGAGGTATTTCGACGCACCCGCGCCGCCGATCGAGGTGCTCGACGTGCAGCCGCACCGCACTCGCGAGGGCGTGACCACCTCAAGCTCCACGGCGACTGCACCTTCGAGACGCAGCGCATCCGGGTGTGGCTCCGCACGGCCATCAGGGAGAAGGTCTCGACGCCGAAATCCCCGCGCTCGACGCTGGTTCGCGAGCTCTGCCACGACGTCGACTGCGCGCGCCTCGCGTGGCCCGAGAGCGCCCACACGCGCGGCTTCTACCGCCGCGTCGACCAGCTCTACCACGCCGCCCTCGCCACCCCTGACGCGTCGCGCAGGCCCCTCGTGTGGACCCGCTCGGGCGGCGTGTGGCGCATCGACTTGCGGCGCTCCCGCGCGGGGTGGGGCTCCGCCTCCCTCCGCCCGAGTCAGAGCTGCCAGATCTCGGCGCTGCGCGCGGCGACCTGCGCACGGCAGCGCGCGAAGTCCTCGTGCGCGCGGAGCCCTTGGAGCAGCGGGCACCAGTCGATCCACTCGAGGTCGACGAGCGTCGCCGCGGCTCCCTCGCGGAGGTGCTGCATCGCGCGCTCCCACGCTCCTCGGGCGCAGAGCAGCTCGCAGCTGAGCTGACGGAGCTGCGCGCGCTGCTTGGGCGTCGCGTGCGCCCCCATCGCGTCGGTGAACGTCGCCACCGCGGCCTCGGTCTCGGCCATCCCCCGCGAGGCCCGCGCGTACGACGCCATCAGCGGCGGCGCCGCGAGGTTCGCGCGCTCGAGCTCGCGCAGCCCGCGGCGCACGAGCTCCGGGTCACGCCGCCACACGCCCGCGCGCGCCCAGAGGTGCCCCGCCAGGAGCTCCGTCGCGGGCATCCGCGCGAGGCGCGCGAGGGTGGCCTCGGCCGCGGCGGGGTCGCCGTAGAGCGCCCGCCATCGGGCCTGTTCGAACAGCGCCCGAGGGAGGTGCGCGTCGAGGGCGAGCGCGAGGTCGAGGCGCTCCAGACCGAGCTGCGAGCGCCCCGCTTCGAGCTGCAGCGAGCCCAGCACCTGGTGGGCCTCGGGCATCATCGGCGCGCGAGAGAGGGCCTCGCGAATGGCAGCGACGGCCTCGCGGTACCGACCAAGCTGCGACGCGAGGTGCGCCCTCGCGAAATACGTCTCCGCGGCGCCGGGGGCGAGCTCGACGCTCCGAGCGATGGAGGTCTGCGCCTCGTCGGACCAGTTCCTCGGCCCCGCCGAGGCGCGCAGCATCGACCACCCCCGCACGCAGGCCATGGCCCTGGCCGCGTGGGCCAGCCCGAACGCAGGCGCGACGGACAGCACCTCGTCGAGCAGGGTGACGGCGTCGTCGGGGTCGTTGAGGCCGCCCTCGCGCACGAGCCTCCGCGCGAGGAAGTACTTCTCCAGCAGGGATTGCGGGAGGTTGACCCCCTCGGCGACGCTCTGCGCCGCCACGCGCAGCGGCTCCGCGACGCGCCAGGCGAGGGCGCCCTCGGGGCCGCGCGACGGGTCGAGCGCGACGTCGAAGTCCTCGGACCAGCGCGCGACCCCCGTGGCGCCGTCGCGGAGGCGCACCTTCACCGTCGCGCGCTCGGCGGTGCCCGACACGCGTCCGTCCACCACGAGCAGCGCACCGCGGCCCGCGAGCCTCGGGTGCGCGAGCGATCCCGGGCGCGCCCGCAGCGAGCCCGCGTGGCGGAGCGCCGCCGCGAGCTCCTCGGGCACCGCCGCCGCGAGGGCCGCGGTCTCGGGCGACCCGTGGGCTTCGAAGGGCGCCACCACCACCTGCGCCGGAGCCCCCGCGTCACGCGGCGACAGCTCTGCGGGAGCGGTGTTCGAGGTCAGCGCGGCGGCGAGCGCGCGGGCGTCGGCAAAGCGCGCCGCGGGGTCTCGCGCGAGGCACCGTCGCACGGTCATCGCGAGGGCCGCGGGCACGGGGGCGAAGCGCGCGGGGTCGGGGGCGTCCTCGCGCAGCCGCCGCACCGAGGCCACCACGTCGCTGGCGTCGTCGAAGGGCGGACGCCCCGCGAGGAGTTCGAACAGCACGAGCCCGACGGCGTAGAGGTCGACGCGCGCGTCTCCTCCGGCGCCGACGATCTGTTCGGGCGCGAGGTAGCGCCCCGCGCCGAGCGCGTGCTGCACGCCCCGCGCGGCCTCGTCGAGGGTGTACGCGGTCCCGATGCTCCGGAGCCTCGCGTGACCGTCGCCGTCGAGGAGCACGCTCGACAGCATGAGCGCGCCGTGCACCACGCGGTGGTCGTGGAGGTGCGCGAGCACGTCGGCGAGCTCGACCCCGAGGCGCGCGACCTCGTCCGGGGGGAGGCGTCCTCGGGCCCTCAGCGCGTCACGGAGAGAGGTCGCCGCGAGGCGCTCCATGGTGATGAAATGAACGCCCGCGTCGGAGCCCACGGTGAGGGCGCGCGGCAGCGCCGGGTGCTCGATGTGCCGCGCGAACCACACTTCACGGCGGTACTGGGCCAGCAGCGCGTCGGCGTGGGCGGCGTCGTCGGGCACGAGGCGCAGGCTCAGCGGCGCGTCGAGGGCGCGGTCGCGGGCGCTCCAGGTGAGGTCGACGGCGCCATGCGCGACCTGCGCCTCGAGGACGTACGTGCCCGCGAGGACCTGTTCACGGCGCAGCCGCCCGGCGAGGCGAGCGAGGCTCGTGGCGGGAGATCGATCCACGAGGGTCGGGGGCGCAGTCATCAGCGCGGGAGGGTACCCGACGGAACGTCCCGTGGGGTGGTCCCCCGCGCTGCGTAGGGGCGGTCAGCGCCAGATGTTCGACGCGATCACGTAGCTCTCGACGGAGCTGAGGTACGTCCCCGAGCTCGGCAGCCGCCGCCCTCGAGCTCGCGGCCGACAGCGATCGCCGCGCAGCGCCACGCATCCTCCCCGCGCACTCAAGTTCCGTGAGCGCCACTCCGATACGGAACGTCGAAGGCCGCAGCGCCTTCGTCACCCTCCGCATCGGAGACGACTCGGGAGACGCGCTCGACGCGCCGCTGCGACGCATCCTCCTCGCGGGGCGCTACCTCACGAAGGGACGCCCCGATCGCAAGGGCGCCTACGGCCGCGTTCTCGCCGCCCGGAAGGCCGTGCGCGCAAGCCGAAGCCCGTCACGCCCCCCTCGCCCACGCCCGCCTGACGCGACCGCGCGCATGATCGCGGCGTCGCGCGCTCACATCGCGGGGAGCCAGCGCGCCTTGGCCTTCGCGACCATCGCGCGCGTGTCGAGCTGCCACGGGTGAAAGCCCGGCGCGTAGAAGCGCAG
>JBPOHC010000957.1:0-13863 GCA_052035985.1 Myxococcota bacterium
GTCGATCCTCTCGGACCGTGCCCTCGCGCCGCTGAATGGCGCCGAGCTGTCGCGAATTGCCGAACTCGTGAGCGAAGGGTTCGCCCAGTGGCATCGATTTCATGCGCAGTATGGCGAAGCGCAACGAGCGATCAAGGAGCGTGATCCGGGAGGGGCTCGCTGGAGCGACGTGGCTGCGTTCGCGATCGAACACCTGGGCGCGACGGAAGAGCCGGGGTTCTCCTCTCTTCGTTTCCTCTGGCGGGACGGCGAGATCGTGTCGACAGGGGAGGACGCTCGAGTTCTCCGTGTCCGCGATGATCAGGAACGCAAGGATCGCTACGTAATCGCAGGCGACTTCGCGGGCATGCCTGTGCAGGACGCTTCGGGCCGTCGCGCGGAACCGCTCGGCACCAACATCGGCCAGTTCGCGCGGGTCCTTCGGCGCATCGGGCTCGCGGAGGGAACAAGCGGCGCCGCGTGGGTGCGATGGCCGCCCGAGGAGGGGTTCCCTGAGGGGTTTCCGGAACCACCCTTCGGCGTCTTGGTGATGGCCCGTTCTAGTATGCGTATCGAAGGCGGACGTGCCGCGCCGGCTCAGGAGCGCCTCGTCGCCCACATCGTTATCGGCGGCGCATCACAGGAGGTCGACCCCGGTGTCTTGCTGCGCACCCTGGCGCGATGCAGCCTGCGGGCGAGACCCGACGCCCCTCGCGACGTTCTTGACGCGCTCGTGACGGTCGAGCAGGAACTTCTCCTCTCGCTCCGACGTCCATCGGAGCAGGATCGAGCGACGCGCACGATCCACGCCGTTCATCCGCTGCTCGCGGTAGTGGTCACTCGGTAGCGAGCATACGCTCGATGTCGAAGCGCAGAACTCCGCCGGGCAGCGGTCATCATGGCCGGCGACGACTTCGTCAAGCGCGCGCGAGTGCTCCCCGGTGCTGTTCGAAGTACTCGCTCGCGGCCCAGCCGACCGCCTCCGTGAAGCCTGCGGCGGTGGCCGCGTTGATCGCGTTCCCGAAGCCTGGGATCCATCCCACGAGCAGCTGGCTCAGCCCGCGACCGGCCAGCGTCGCAGTGAAGGTCAGCAGTAGGTCCGCGGCGACGGTCTTCGTGATCGACGCGCCGTGCAGCTCCGCGACCGCAACGATCATCGTCGTCTGGATCGCGCAGATCACCGGCGCGTCTGCGCCCGGCGCCTGTGCCATGCCCGCCCCGACCCCGGCCGCCCCAAGAGACGCGGTGTGAATCACTCCGTGGACCTTCTGGTTCAAAGTCGCCATCGCGAGACCTCCGGGGCAATAGACGCCCCCGCCCGAGCGCCTCTGACACCCTGAACCACACGCCCCTGCAACACCGCCCGATCCCCTTGGACTCAGCCGCCCACGCGGAAGGCCTCCTGGCTATTGAGCGTGGCCTCGTGCCACCCCTCGTCGAAACGCCCGTGCAGCAGGTGCTCGACGGGGTCGGGGCTATTCGCGTGCGTAACGACGTAGGGGGCCGTGGCGGCAAACGTGCCAACCGACGTGCGTGCGGAGAGCAGGCTTGCGATTGTGACGTCTCCGATCCGAAAACCGTGGATCGCAGGCCATGACCGATACACGTGAACGGTCACCGAGAGACCCGGCACACACCGAACGAGGTCGGGGGCCTCGGCTCGGAGCGTCGAGAGAGAACGCGCGCTCCTACCAGGCCACGACGGGTCGATGGCCGACAGCCGATCCCAGACCGGGTCGAGGAGCAGGAGGGTCAGGGCGACAGGCCGTTGCGAATCCCAACGCAAGCTTTCGGCGCGAAAGGTCGTGTACAGCGGGGACCACGCCCGATCGAGGGTCAAGCCGAGCACATCGAGACGCGAGGGGCCTGTCGAGCTGCCCATGCCGCGGATCTTCTCGACGAGGAGCGAGGTTGCCTCCGTGAGGGATGGTTCAGTGTGCCCGCGGGGAGCCACCCGACCGAGGATTCGAAGTACTGACTCGACAAGGTCCACGAAGATCGTGGCCTCGTTGACGTCTACATCCTGCTTCCGGCCGTGGGCGATGTCGTTCCTCAGGTCCGTAACCCAGTGAATCTGCTCGTTGTCGAGGTGCGTGACTCCCGGTGTGTGAGCGGCCACCGCTGCTCGAAGCATGGAGCCCTCGTCGTTCAGCAGACGCCCCATCTGGCCAAGGGCCCACTTCGCAACATGGGATTGTCGCATCTCCGTCGGCATCCTCGATCGCAACGCTTCACGCTGCTCGTCGTCGAGATCGTTCCATCCTTTCCCGACGACATCGCACAACTCCCGCTCGAGAAGGATTGCAGCCTCCGTGATCGCCGCACTCGCGTTGCGGCTACCCAGCTTCTTGCGAGCCGCGCGAAGCATCGTCGCCGGGGAATCCTGGCTCATTCGAGGGCTGCCTGTTTCTGATGGACCGGCAACGCTGCATGCGCGGCCTCGCGGAGCTCGACGATCTTGAGCCGAGCGAAATCTCTTATAGGCTCAGCCGCGAACGACGTGCCTGACGACTTGAGTACCACCGCCAGCGCGGCCAGCGGGACTTGAGGATCGAAGCTCTGACCTGGTCGCATGCTTGACGGCAGATCTCCTACGAAGCCTCGGATCTGTTCGTGGAATATGCACTCTCGTCCGAGCGCCTCCGAGATGGTGTGGACATCAGGGTGGGTTCGCAGCAGATAAACCATCGCGCGGCTTGAAGGCACGACGCCGAGAGAATCCGCGAAGTCGTCGCAGGCGAGCCGCATGAGCACCGGATGCACCATCAGATTCTCTTCTCGCGGCTGACCATCGGAGGTTCAGCGCTTCTTCTTCCCCGTCTGAAAGAGGTTTTCGATGGCGAGCACGGGGATTACTCGCTTCTCGCCCTTCGGCGTCGTGTAGTCAACTTCGTGAGTATCGATCTTGGATGCGGTCTTCGGCTCGCGCCTTCGCAGCGTGCCCTGCCCGACCGAGTCGCCCCCTTCGCGCAGGGGGCCTACGAGCCCGATGCTCCAACACACGAACGCATCGACTGCGTCGAAGTAGTGGTCCACGGTCTTGTTCGAGGAGATTTCGTTCTTGAACTCGACGCGTGCGGTGGTGATCGGGGGGGTGAACAGCCCCTCGTCGATCACCTGGGCGACGGCGTCGATCCCTTCTCGGGTGTTGTACTCAAGCACGCGCAGCGGGACCCGGAACGCGCCCGAAATCACCGCGTAGAGGTAGAACAACTCCTGCTCGTTGGTCGGCGTCGGGAGCCGCAGGGACTCGTCCGCGTCGAGGCGAGCGAGCCTCGTCACGGTCGCGGGTTCGACGCCGTCCGCCAAGCCGAACCACTTCGTCATGCGCTCGGCGCGCTCAGCCATCTGCCGCACCTCACGCTCGCGTTGCCCACGGGCGACCGCCGATTGGAGGTTGTTCACCCACTCCGCAAAGGCGTCCTCGTCGAACGCCTTCTCGATACGCTTCGCGACCAGGGTGACGACACGCTCACGCACGTCCCGGAGGTTCGAAACGTTGTTGCGGTTCGCTGTAAGGTTAAGGCCTTGGTAGTTTACGAAGACGTGCCAGTTGCGGAGCGTTTTTACCTCGTAACGGCTCAGCCTATTCTTCTTCTGCGCCGCGCGTTCGATGGCTTCGCGCAGCCAGTCGTTCTGCTGTGTGGCCGGCACGAAGTCCTTGCATAGCCACATCCCGAAGCGCTCGTCGAAGTTGTACTCGCCCTGGTGGCCCTGCCAGCTCGCTTCGAGGTAGGTCTCGCGTTGTCGGCGATGCCCCTCGATACGGAGCACCACCGCGTACTCGGGGTCGTCACCGAAGCTCGTAGGATCGAGCAGGCAGAGCGACGAGAGGTCGTCGCGCACCCGCCTCGCCCCGGCTTGGGACTCGTGGTGATCGGCGAACCGATGGCCCAGCGCGAGGAGGCCTGGCTGCGCGCCGAACTCCTTACGATCGTCGGACCACGCCTGAAGGAATTCCTGGTCTTTCTTGCTTGTCCCAAGACCGAGCGGCCGATAGACGTCCTCGCCGTTGATCGAGAGCATCACCAGCAGCGGTCGAATCGGCACTTCGTTGACGCGGAGCGCTTCGTAGGGCCCACTCTTCGACGCGATCGCGCGATGAAACTCCTCGCGCTTGCGAAACAAGCCCGATCGCACGTCCCCCACCACGGTGAACCAGTCGCAGTAGCTCTCGACGGCGCGCCTCGAAAGAAACCGAGCGGGAGCGTCCGTGAACGAGCAACCCTCGACCAGGATCGCAACGCCGTGCTTGTCCGAGAGGCCTGCTGCAGCGATTTCTTTCGCCAGCCGATGAGTGGGCGGCAACGGGGTCTCCTCGACGTCATCGTCGTCCGACTCGTCCGGCCGTTCGAGCGTGCTCAGCTGCCATGCGTCCTGAGCGGCGCGCCGCGTCGCGACGTGGAGCCGCCGCGACGCGAAGTAGAGCTTCGTCCCATGACCTTTGTAGCCAATCGATTGCCCCGGCTTGATGGAAGAAGAGACCCCCCAAAAGGCGGAGAGCTCGGTAGAGCCCATTCCCGCGCCGTCGTTCATGATGAAGATGTCTGGCTCCCGTGCGCCACCAGCGCCCCGCACGGTCTTGACCCACATGGTGTGGGCCTCGTGATCCTTGGCGTTGGCGAGCGCCTCGCGGAGCAGTTCCAACGCGTCGACCTTGTTCTGTGCGAGCTCCCGAACGAGGTTGCGCTTGTCGATCTTTCGGCTGATCTTGGCCATGGGCGGCGATGCTATCCATCGCGTTCGAAGCTCACAACCAATCTCGTCACGACTGCCGGCCCCGGCCGAGCGGGGCCTCGTACTCCCCCATCGGCCCGAACAACACCTGGCATCTTCCTCTCTGCGCCGCTACCTCCTGGTGTAGCTTCGCGCCGTGACCGCGACGGAGAGCGCATCTGAATGATCTCCGTGGTGCTCGCGGGGCAGCTCCAGCAGACGGTGCTTGACTACCTCAAGACCACGTTTTCGCTCGCCAGCACGGAATTCGAAGCGCGCCTCCACGCCATCCTCGCGGGCGACGACCGGCCCTTCCGGGGCCCTTCGTCGACGTGCGCCGGCTCTTCCGCAGATCTTGTGGAGCGGGTTGCGCGCGGGGAAGCGGTACACAGGTTGAGTTCGCGTACGGCTCGCCGCAACTCCATCCAGACCGACGGGCTTCGGTCCAAGCACGATGGGCATCTCCTCGCTCGCGACATCTCGCGCCCGCGTGCGCTGCCGCGCCGTGCGAGGCCCTTGGGAGGGGTGGATGCGGCGGACCTTCGCGTCCCCGAGCGGCGATCGCTCACGCCGCCGAGAGCACTCGTCGTTCAAGCAGGCCCACGCTCGCGCGGCCATACATCTGGCGCTTGAGCATCTTGAGGCGGTTGACCTGCCCTTCGGTCTGCCCGTTGCTCCAGGCCAGCTCTACCGCCGCGCGCACGGCGTCGCCGTCGTGGCGCAGGCCCGCGGCGAAGTCACGGAACTCGGCCAGATCGCAGGCGCTCGCACGCACCAACCAGGGGTCCAGCGCTGCGCAGTCCCGCGCGCGACCGAAGCGCCCGAACTCCACGGCCAGATCCCGCGCCACACGAACCGCCTCGCTCGAACTCGTCAGCGCCGCGACGAAGCGACGTTGATCAGGAGAGAGTCGCGCCTCTGGGAGCAGCAGCCACCACCGCGTCTGCCGCGGGGACGGCGACTTCGCGCTCGGCTTCGAGGACCTCGCACTCGAGGGCGCGGACGCTTCTCCGATCGAGCGCCATCGTTTGATGTGAAGTTGGACGGAGCGGTAGCCGCCGCCGAAGCCGAGCGCCTGGAGTTCACGCCACAGCGAGGCGGCGTTGCGACACCCTTCCTGCCACCGCGCGCGCAGGTGCGCGTCGAACGTCGTGAGGGTGCCGACCTTCGTCCGTCGCTCGTAGGTCGGGCATCCCTCCGCACGCAGGTACTTGCGCACGGTTGTCCTGCTGAGATGGAGCTTTCGAGCGATTGCGCGGCTCGAAACTCCCTCGGCTTTCAGGGCCTGGATCTTCTCGTAGCAAGCGTGTCGGCGGAGCTGGCTCGGCGACGAATCGGACCGTCGAGTCGCGGGCTTCTGCGTCTCAGGGAGGGCCGTGGACACGGTGCCCATCGGCACGTCGGCGGGCATGCTGGCGGACACGTCGATGGGTACGTCGACGGGCGCCTCGGCAGGCGCCATCAGCTGCTCCGTCACCTTCTCGAAGGCCGAGCGATGGCGTTGGAGCACACGCTCCAGCACGTCGCCCGCGTTCTTCAGCAGATGCCACCGGTCGGCCACCTGAACCGCGTCGGGAGCCCCTTGTCGCGCACCCTCGGCGTAGATCTCCGACCGAGCGCGCGCGATCACCTCCACGCCGGGATGCTCCCGGAGCCACGCCGCGAAGCTCTCGCTCGATCTCTCGGGGAGCAGGGCCACGGGCTCGCGCCGTTCGAGGTCGACGAGGATCGTGCCGTAGGTGTGCCCCTTGCGCCGAGCCCACTCATCGACGCCGATCACTCGCGGGGCCGCGATCGTCGGCGTGGGCGCGCGGCGTACCTCGCGTAGCACCGTGTCGGCGCTCGCCGTCGCGCCGAGGAACGGCAGCAGTCTCGCTCCTGCCTCACCGCCCAGCGCCGCGCCGACGCGCGCCACCAGATCCGTCATGCGTCGGGTGCGCCGCGCGTAGGGCCGCACGAGGACGGGAAGACGCTCCGTGAACGTCCTCCGGGCGCACCGCGCGGCGTCGCAGCGGAACCGACGGACCTTGAGTCGCAAGCGCACGGGCGTTCCCTGCCACGCGAGGTCCGCGAGGGTCCGTACGTAGGTGCCGTGGATGCGGTCACTGCGCATCTCGCAGGAGGGGCATCGTGCGTGGGAACCCGCGACGCGGGCATGAACGCGGACGACCCGCTTCCCCACGACGAGGTGCTCTACGACGAAGTCCTCGCCGAAGGCGAAGAGGATCGAGAGAGGGATGGCGAGAGGATGGGGCTCCATGGTGTTGGGACCGTCGCCCGTTGCTCGCGGTGAGGTTGCGAAGGGCCGCCGAACGACCCAACTTGTGTATCGATTCCCCGCGCGCAACCCGCTCCACAAGATCTGCGGAAGAGCCCGTGCGCCTGCCCTACCGGCACGCGACCGCCGACCCTCGCGTGTTCCTCGAGTACGCGCCGCGGGACCGTTCCTGCGATCGTCCTGGGTTGCGTAGAGCCGCCCTCGGCGCAGAGGTCCCCCTTGCTGCGCGAGCAGCTATCGAACAGTGGTCGTGAGCGAGTCGGCACAGTTGGTCCATCTCCTCGATCAGCACCTCGTACCAGGGACGATGGTCACTCGCGAACTCCACGCCGAGCCGCTCGAAGGGGCTCCGTCCGCGCCGTCGTCCCTCCTTGCGAACGGATGCGGCTCTTTCGAAGCGGAGCTTGCGGGCATCATGCGGCGAGCGGTGTCGGTGGGTAGTTCCTCGCGTGCTCTTTGACGAGATGGAAGCGGCAGTACGCACGCCAGCCGCCCGACGCGATCAGCGCACGGATTCGGAGCACGGCTTCGGCGCCCTCGACGGTCCAACGCGCGCCGGCGATTCCCATGCGGTCCTGCACCAGCGAGCGGCACGCCCCCTCGATCACGCCGCTGGCAATCGGCAGGCTCTCGCGCAGTGCCGACGCGTAGTCCAACTGCCCGCTGCGGGCGAGCAGGTACGCCGCGCACGACTCCACCGCCGCGCGCCGCGCGTTTGTGATCGCGTGCAACGTCGCCGATTGGCGCAGCCCCGCCACCACGTCGACCACGGGGCGGGTCAGCAGCTTGCCCACGTAGGTCCGCACCCAGCGTTCGGCGGCCGCGTTGGTCCCAGCGTGAATCGCGATCGCGGAGCGCCACAGGTAGCGCAGTACGTGGATCAGATCGAGCACGATCACCACGCGCACGCCCAACCGGTCCGCCTCGCGTTGCACCACGTCCGCCTGCGTCTCCGCTCCGTCGATCACGACCACCCAGGTTCGGCGGTGTGCCGGGTCACGCCGCTGCGCCTCGTCGAACATCGCGCCGATGGTCGCCCCTTGATCGTGCGCCACAGTCGCCGCGACCCGCTTGTTCTGCTGACGAGGAAGCGCGCGCCGCGGGCCTCGACGCTGTGTCGCGGGCTTGAACTGTTCGACGATCTCGGACGCCTCTCGCACGCCGCGAGGCTGATCCCAGACTGCCGTCACGACAGCCATGCGACGGTCGTGAGGACGCTCCTGTCGGGCGGCCATCGGATCACCCCGGACGGTGTTCGCGGCCTCGCGGGCGGCCGCCTTGCGGGTGGCCTCGCGAAGAGCGCGCGGCACCATTCGAACGCCCTTGGCGTCGGTCGAGAGCACCAGCAGCGTCGTGTCGTCGGCGTGTCGTTGGCCGGGCGCTCATGCTCGCGATAGAACGCGTCGAAGTCCTGCGCCATGCGAAGCGAGCAGCTCGCATTGCCGTCGCGGAACGTCGATGCCCATGACACGCAGGCCTCGCCGCAGCGCACCACGGAGCGATCGGCGAGTTGCTCGCGGACGAAGCGTCGCACGCCCGAGGAGCAGACCTCGCGCGGCAGGTCGATGGCGGCGTCCGGCGGGCGAATCGTGGGCGTCCCTTTGCGCTTCCACGCCCGTCGCGTGAGGCGCACGCGACCGACGACTGTGTCGAGGTTGCACGCCTGCACGCAGGCCTCTGCGTCGTCCGCAACGTCTGGTGGACGCGGCGCTTCGAACTCGCGCCGCGCCCGAAGGCCGAAGTGGGCCTGGAGCATGCGGCGCTCGATCTCTCGGGAGGCGAGAAGGACGTGCTGCTCGATGTCTCCGTGCGCGAGGTCCATCGCGTCGGCGCGGAGCCAGCCGTAGGTCGTCGAGAAGCGAGCGAGGGCGGCCGTGAAGGCATCGTCAGCCGAAGCAAGATGTGGTTGCATCGCGTCGCGGGGTTTGGGCGGTGGGTCAGGTGGTACTTTCCAACTACCCGAAGCCCGCACTCGTCGTTATCCCGCCGAGGAAACGAGTCCGCGAGCCTCTACGCCACCCCCCGCCGCGAAAGAGCCGCGCCCGATCAAGAGAGGTGTCGGTTTCACGAGTTCTCAGGAGGAGTTCGCGAGAGAGATGAAGCAGGTCCTCGATGAGACCCACGCAGCGCTGTCGCGCGTGCTGAGCAAGGTTTCGTTCGACGTCGACGATGACGTCTCTCGACTCCCCGAGCCGACGCCAGATCCCGCCGGAGCAGCGAGCGCCTCGGCGCCTCGTGGCCCGCGCGGCGGAGCGCTCGACGCGGCAGGCGTCGTTCTGGGCGCAGCGGGCTTCTTGTTCGCTCCGCTCGCCGTCGGCGCGTTCTCGGTCGCGAAGCGCAAGCAGCGGATGCTCGACGCGTGCGATGTCGCACTGGCGAACTTCGACGACACCCACGAGGCCGCCGTGAAGGCGATCGCGAGCGCGAAGGCGTGACGGAATCCCCCCTGCGGCACGTCCGATCCGAAGGGCGCCGTGGAGAATGCGAGGCCCCTCGCGACCCACATCTGGAGACCCACAGTGAGCGCGAGCGATGCCGGAGGGCCTCGGCCGCGGTGCGTCCTCCGCGCGCTCACTGCCCCTTCGCGCGGCCCGGCTTTCGAGCGCTCGCGAGGCCGTCGAAGACGCGCTTCAGCTGAGCGAACTCCGCGTCGGTCAGGTTCACCGCGTCGGGCACGATGCGATCAAGCGCCACGGTGACGTCACGCAAGCGTCGCAGCGTGTCGACCTCCTGGGCGTCGCTCCGCTCGGCGAGCACCAGCGAGCGTCCCAGATCAGGCACGTTGCGGGCGCACCGCAACGCGTCGCGCGGCGTCTCAGCCTCCTCGTAGCGCTCCATCGCTCGCGTGAAGTCGAGGCGCGCCTCGTGGCAGCGAGCTTCGAGGAGCGGCGACTGCGTCACGCTCCGCGAGAGGAGCTTCAGCGCGTCGTCGGGCTTCTTCGCGTCGCACAGCGCTTCGGCGGCGCGCACTCGCAGCTGCTCGACCTCGGGCGCAAGAGAGCCGCCCTCACCGCCCAACGACGCGGAGACCGACTCGACGGACTCGACGAGTTCCACCACAGCGCGAGCGACGCCCGGCAGCTCGAGAGACGCGCATTGCCGACACCAGCGCGCGAGTTCGCCACGGACACATCGCCTCCACTCGGGGACGCTCTCGTCGAGGCTCGGGAGCAGCTCGATGAGTCGCCTCGCGAACGCGCCCGACTCGGCGGGCTTCTCGCGGAGGTCTCGAATCCACAGCACGGCCGTACCCGCGTCGCCGTGCTTCGCCGCGTGCAGGGCGCGGTTCGCATCGACGAAGAGGTCGCGGCGCTCACCGTCGCTCGCGTCGTCCGAGACCGCGAGCAGCAGGGCCGCGACGCCGTGCAGGCGCATCGCTTCGGCTCTGAGCGTGAGGTCCGAGACGCCTACCTTCGAGTCCGATCGACCGAGGAGCCCGCGGGCGCGGCGCGCGCGCTCGAGCGCCCAGCGGGGACGCACATCGAGGGCGCCCCGCACGTCGACGAGGAACTCGCTCACGAGCTCCTCCGCCGTCGCGTCGCTGCGATCGAGGAGGCTGATCAGCTCGTCGACCGACATCTCGCCGAGAAAGCCCTCCGCGTGTCCGCCGTCGGGACCCCGCACGAGGCGGTCGATCTCGGCCCCGCCAGCATCGCCCTCGCGATCGACGAACACGAGCGTGTCCGATGCGCGGCTCACGGCGACGCGGAGCTGGTCGATCATCGTGCGCGCGAACGCCGTGTGAAACGCCTCCGCGGCGCCGTGGGCGACGTGCGCGTGCGCGTCCGCGATGTGTCGCCCGGCTCCGATCACGGCGACGACCGAGAAGTCGAGCCCCTTGGCCGTCGCGCTCCCGAAGGTCTCGACGTCGCCGAAGAGAAAGCCCTCTGGCGCTCGCGTTCCAGCGTGCACGAAGGCCGCGCGAGGAAGCTCCGAGAACGCAGTTGCGAGTCGGGCGAGCTCTGCGTCGTCGCGCACGCGGCAGCGCACCACGCGCCCCGAGACGCTCTCCTCGATCTCGACCGTCGCGCGGCCTCGCGGGCGTCGGTCCTTCGAGAGGCGCTGATAGAGTTCCCAGGTGCTGTTCACGACGGAGACGAGGGCGCTCGGGCTCCGCACGTTGCTCGCCAGATCGAAGGTTTCGGGCGCACCAAAGCGCCTCGCGATGAGGTCTGAGAGCGCACCCCAGTCGAAGTCGGTGGGTCGCACGGTCTGCCCCTCGTCGCCGGCGACGACGAGCTCCACGGACGCGCCGCCGGCCCGAGCGATCGCGGCGGCCACGTCGATGAGGAGCGCCGACTCGACGCGCGTGAGGTCCTGCACCTCGTCGACGAAGATCGAGCGAACGTCGGCGAGAGAAGCGGGTAACGCGACGTCGGCCCGCAACGCGTCGAGGAGCCTCCGCGCCTGCCACGGCCCCGGCGCGATCTCCCTCAGTGAGTCTCGCTCCAGGAGGAAGCGTCCGACCTTCGCCGCGACGGTCGCGGCCTTCTCGCCGATCGCCGCTTTGCGGAGCGAGACATAGTCCTCGACAGTGAAGCCCTCCGCAGGGCACGCGGGCGAGTCTCGAAACGCCTCGGGCAGCGACGCTCCTGCGAAGTACGCGTGAAGCTCCGCGTGCAGCGCCTCACATTTGCCCTCCCAGGGCGCGTACCGGTGAGGGAACTTCGTGAGCGCCCGTTCGAGCTGCCTCAGCTCACCGTCGTGGTCGTCGTCGGGGAGCGGATCCGCGGGCGTCCACGCGTCGCCGAGGGCCCGAAAGAGCTCACGGAAGGTCGACACGCGCACGGTCGCGCCCGGCGGCGCGAACTCGCGGAAGTACTCGCGCGCCCGCACCGCGAGTCGATCGCTGTACGTGAGGTACAGCACGCTCAGCGCGTCGCCCTGGAGCGCCGCGCGGGCGAGCACGGTGGTCTTCCCCGTGCCGGGTTGACCGCGGATCATCCGGGCGCTGCCCTTCGGCGCGAGCGCGGCCTGCTGCGAAGGGAGGAGCGCGGGCGACAGGTCGAACCCGTCGAGGTCCACGGCGTCGAGCGGGAGCCAGTCAGCGCGCGTCCCCGGCTCGAGCGCCTCGTCGGTGCGGTCGTGGTGGCGTACTTCGCGCACGAGGACGTCGCCTCGATCCAGCGCGAGCGCCTTGAGCGGAACGGACCCGGCGCGCGACCACCAGAGATAGAACTGGTGCCCGTGGTTGCCACCGAGATCGCTGCGGAGCCAGCCGCGCCCCGCGCCCCTCACGGACTTGATCTGCGTCGGAGAGCCCTGCGCGAACATCTGCCAGAGCACGAGGCGAGCCCTCTGCGTCAGCTGTCGATCGCTCCTCGGGTCATGGATCCAGTCGATCACGGACTGATGGATGAAGACCCTCCGTCGTCGGAGCGACACCGTCGTCGGAGAGAGGGTATCTGCGGGCGCGTTCGCGGTGCGGCTGTGGGTCTCCATCGTCGAGTCTGAGCCTCCGAGAGTGAGCGCCGCGGGGGTCGCGAGCGCGTCGGTCACTCTCGCAACGACGCGCGCCGGTGCGCTTCTCTGACACTCGTGCGTCCGTCGACTTCGCCTGTCAGAAGCGTCGATGCCGCCGCGTCTCCGTCGCGAAGGAGATGACCCACGTGGCCGATGGCAACTCACAGTCTGGGCGTACCGTGATCGACTACACCCCGGAGCAGCGGAGGATCATCGCGCACCGCCGCGGCGACCTCCAGGTGGTCGCGTGCGCGGGTTCGGGGAAGACCGAGACCGTCGCGCGCCACATCGCCGAGCTCCTCGCCGTGGGGGTGGCCCCCGAGGCGATCCTCGCGTTCACGTTCACCAACGACGCCGCGGCGTCGCTCAAGACGCGCGTGCTGCGCAAGGTGCTCGAGGTGCAGCCGGGCCGCGACCTCGACACGCTCTCGCCCATGTTCGTCGGAACCATTCACGCGTGGTGCATGCGCTTTCTGCAAGAGCGTGCGCCGCGGTACGCGACCTTCGAACTCTTCGAAGAGCGCAAGCTCGCGGGACTCGCCCTGCGGGAGTTCACCGACCTCGGCCTCGAGGTCTTCGGTCGGAATCGCACCGAGGTGGTCGAGCGCTTCCTGCGCACCGTCGACGTCGTCGAGAACGAGATGCGAGCGCCCTCTTCGCTCCCCGCGGGTGACTTTCGCGACGTATACGAGCGCTTCCTCGACACGCTCGAGCGCTACCACGTGCTCACCTTCAACCAGTGCGTCGCCCGCGCCGTGCTCGAGCTCGAGCGCAAGCACGTGCGAGAGGCCTTTCACGCGACGCTCCGGCACCTCATCGTCGACGAGTTTCAAGACGTGAACCCCGCGCAGGCGCGGCTCGTCGACCTCCTCGGCCAGGGGCCTGTGCGGGTCTGCGTCGTCGGCGATGACGACCAGGCCATCTACCAGTGGCGCGGATCCTCGGTGGACTACATCCGCGACTTCGGTGAGCGCCGGGGCGCGACCGTCGTCGAGCTCGGCGCGAATCGTCGCTCCCACGCGGCCATCGTCAACGCCGCGGGCGCGTTCGCGAAGCGCATCCCGCAGCGCATCGACAAGACCATCTCCGCGGTGCGCGGAGACCACGCGCTCTCGGTCCATGCCTCGGTGGCGCAGAGCCCCGAATCCGAGGCCGCGCGCATCGCCGACGCGATCGTCGCCCTCCGCGCCAGAGGGTTCGCGTACCGCGACGCGGCCGTGCTCCTGAGATCGGTGAAGACCTCGGCGCGGCCGATCCTCGACGCGCTCGAGGCTCGCGGCGTGCCCGTGCGCTGCGAGGGCCGTCAGTCGCTCTTCATGCGCGACGACGTGTCGCTGCTCGGAGACACCTTCGCGTGGCTCGCGGGCGAAGACTCGGTGTGGCGCGCCGACCAGGGCGCGCAGCCCCTCTCTCTCGACGCGCTCACG
>JBPOHC010000738.1:0-5009 GCA_052035985.1 Myxococcota bacterium
CGCCGCGGACCGCCGCGGACCGCCGCGGGCAGCCGCGGGCAGCCGCGGGCCGCCGCGGGCCGCCGCGGGAGAGTGTGCCTCACGCCACCAAGGAACCGGCGGCCGTAAGGACGCCGGGGCGTTGAGCGCGCTACCGGTCGCGTGCGTCGGCGTGATGCTCGTCGAGGACGTACTCGATCGCGCCCAGCACGTTCTTCGGCGTGAAGAGGTACTCCGTGCTGCCGTGCTCCGCCCAGGGATGAGGGTGTTCGACGAGGTGTCCGCGGGCTCGCAGATGCCGCGTCGTCCACGACTTGAGGTCTTGCATCATCTTCTCTGGCCGGGTCGACGCAGAGATCACCGCGTGGACGTGCGTTCGCTCCACGACGAGAGCGTGCAGGGGCCAGACGCGGTGGGCACACGTTTCGACGATCGCGGCGCGGACAATCTCTCGCGCCTCGGACGACAACGTGACGATGGGATACCGAAGGCGTCGCGTCGAGCGGGCCGCGAGCGCTGGCCAGAAGGCGAGGCGTTGACCATCGTCGCCCCGTCGGCTCCACCCGCGTCGATCCCCCGGGAGCCACGTCCCGTACGGGTGAAATGTGATCAGGTAGGCGAGGGGCGACGCGTGCGTCATGGCGACGTTCTCGCGAGATCGTCCGAGATGTTGCTCGGCGCCCCGGCGTCCTCACGTCCGCCGGTTCCTTCTGTTGTCGGCGCCGTTGCATGCCCTGTTGTCGGCGCCGTTGCATGCCCTGTTGTCGACGCGGCGTTCCTGCGGCGCTCCGTGATAGAACCCGGCCCCCCGTCCGATGACCGACCTCGCGGCTCCCATCGAGATCCCCGATCGCGTGCCCTGCGCCACGTGCAAGGTGCCCGTCGATCCGCTGCGCGCGCCGCAGGTCGCCGTCATCCGTGAGCGCTACCGCTTCTACTGCTCCCGCGAGTGCCGCGAGCGCGGACGCCCCGCGCCCGTGCGCCCGCCCCACCACGCGAAGTCTCCGCGCGCCGCGAAGCCCTCCGTCGCCGAGACCATCACCATGCTCGGCATCCCCCTCGAGTCGCTCCCCGCGGGCGTGCTCGATGGAACGCTCCGCCCCCTCGGCGCCACGCCCGACGACGACCCCCGACACGCGCGCGATCACGACGAGCTCGCGGACCCCGTTCCCCCCGCGGTGGCCGCTTCGTCTGCTGGATTCGCGCTGCTCTTCGCGGGCGTCACCGCGATCCCCCTCGGCGCGCGCGTGGCGCTCCTCGCGATCGGCGCCGTGGCCGCGCTCGTCGTCGCAGGACGCGAGGCCGTACGCGCCGTGAGACAGCCCGCGTTCCTCGCGCACGTCGCGAGCGTGGTGGGCGCGCTGCTCCCCTTCATCGACGCGATCACCTCGACGGGAGAGCGCGTGCCGAGCTCGCTGCGAGAGGCCTCGGTGCTCGCCGCCGTGGGACCCGTCGTGGCGTGGGCGTCGAGCGCGCGTCGCGGCGTCGGTCGCGCGCGCGTCGAGGTGCTGCGCGGCGCCCTCGCACACACCGCGCGAATCCCCGCGAAGGACGCCTCAGAGCGCGACGGCGCCGAGACCGTCGACGCATCACGACTGCGCGCGGGCGCCGAGGTGATCGTGGGTCACGGCGCGGTGGTTCCCGTCGACGGCGTGGTGCGCGATGGTGAAGCCACGGTGCGTCTCTGGCCCGGTGCGCCGGAGCTCCGTCACAGAGGCCCTGGCGACGCGGTGCTCGCGGGCGCCACGGTGCTCGACGGAGAGCTCCGCGTGCTCGCGACGCGCGCTGGAGAAGAGGTCGCCTGGGCCCGCCTCGCGAGGCTCATGGGAGATCCCCTCACGGCGCCGCGCATCGTGAAGCGCGCGAAGGTGATCGGTCAGCGCGTCCCCTTCGCGGCGGCCTTCATCGCCGTGACCGCGGCCGTCGTGCACGCCGTGTGGACGGGCGGTGACGGACTCCTCGCGGCCGCGTGCGTGCTCGCGCTCACGCCCTGCGCGCTGCTCGGGCCCGTGATCGAGATGCCCTTCCTCGAAGCGCTCGTGGCCGCCGCGCACCGCGGGATCGTCTTCCGCGACGCCGCGAGCGTGGAGGCCGCCGCGCGCCTCGGCACCGTGGCGCTCTGTCTTCGCGGCACGGTCACGCTCGGCAGGCTCGAGCTCACCGAGGTGGTCTCCCTCGGCGCGCGCAGCGAAGACGAGCTCATCGCCACCGCGGCCGCGGTCGAGGAGGCCGCCGCGACCGATCCCATCGCGCGCGCGCTCACCGAAGCCGTCGCGCGTCGTGCGCTGCGCCTCGAGAACATCCGTCGCCCCGCCGTCGTGCCGGGGCAGGGGATCACCGCCGTGAGCGCGTCGGGCGACCCCGTGCTCGTGGGCAATCGCAGACTGCTCCTCGCGGACGGCGTCTCTGTCGCAACGGCAGAGGACATCGCCGCGGCGATCGAGGGCGCGGGTCGCACGGCCGTGTTCGTCGCGATCGACGGGCGCATCGAAGGGGTCATCGGCTTCGAAGACGCCGTGCGCGTCGAGGTGCGCTCCGCGGTGCAGGCGATGATCGACGCGGGCTACGACGTGGCCCTCGTCGGAGGCGCGAGCCGCATGACGATGGAGGCCATCGGCGCGATGCTCGACGTGGCGAACCTGCGCCCCGAGGTGCTCCCCGAGGAGCGCGCCGCGGTGGTGAGGTCGCTCTCCGAAGTGGGGCACGGCGTGGCCGTTGTCGGCAGACCCGCGCGTGACGGCGCTGCGCTCGCTGCGGCCGACGTGGCGATCTCCATCGACGCCGCGGGCGGCGCAGGAACCGAGACCGCGATGGCCCTCGCGTCGGACGATCTGCGTGACGCGGCGGCGGCGCTGCGGCTCGCGAAGCGCTCGCGTGATCGCGCGGTGGCGGCCCTCACGGTGGGCGCGAGCATCACGGCGGCGGGCGCGCTCGCGTCGGTGGTGGCGCCGACGTGGGGCGTGGCGACGGTGGCGCTGACGACGGTGGCCGTGCTCGCGAGCGAGGCCCTCGTGCTGCGCGACCCCGAGCAGGAGGCGACGTGAGCGCGACGATGCCGGTGATCGTGGTGGCGGCGGTGTGCTTCGACGGCGCGCGGGTGCTTCTCACGCAGCGTCCTGCGGGCACGCACCTCGCGGGCGCGTGGGAGTTCCCCGGTGGAAAGCTCGAAGCGGGCGAGTCACCCGAAGAGGCGCTCGCGCGAGAGATGCGCGAGGAGTGCGGCGTCGAGGTCGAGGTGGGCGACGCGCTCGACGTGACCTTCTGG
The DNA here is from genome assembly GCA_052035985.1 of Myxococcota bacterium. Lineage (GTDB taxonomy): Bacteria > Myxococcota_A > Polyangia > Polyangiales > CAISKJ01. The sequence goes on from JBPOHC010000738.1 coordinate 3,245, forward strand.
CGCTATCCCACCAAGAGCGTGCTGCTGCTCTTCTACCGCACGCGCATCGTCGCGGGAGACGTGCGCCACCTCGGCGTCGCGGCGCACGTGTGGGCCTCTCGCGACGAGCTCGACGGGTACACGTTTCCTCCGGCCGATGAGCGCGTGCTCGGTCGCATCAGGGCCGAGCTCGAAGCCGCAGAGCGCCGTTAGTAGACCGCTCGCACGTCGCGCACGGTCGGATCGGTCGCTTGCAGCGCCGGGAGCAGCACGCCCTTGAGCGTGTACGTCTGACCGGGGCATCCGCGGCACGCGCCGCCGAAGCGAACCTCGACGACGTCGCCGGTGCGACGCACGAGCGTGACGGTGCCGTTGTCGGCGGCCACGAGGGGCGCGACCACCTCGGAGACCGTGCGTGTGAGTGCGGCTTCGTCAGACATCGTGGGACTCGTCGAGATGATAACGGAACCGATGCGGTGTTCGCGCGGTGAATTCCGGCGCGGCGTTCGATCCGCAACCACGACCCCTCGCAGGGGGACGAAAGTGATCGCACACGCGAACGAACACTTGCGTCGCGAGGACCGCTTGGGCATAGTCCCTTTCAGCGGCGGCGCCGGCGTTCCCCCCCCCCCACGCCAATGGTGCTGCCGCTTTTCTATTTCGAACATCGAAGGTTCGGTCGGAAAGTGGCCCTCTGACGAAGCTCGCTGCTAAGGCACGGCGAGGCGCATGAGAGCCCAACACCGAACCTCGATGTCTTGCCTTCTCGCGGGGATGCTCTGCGCGTCGCATGTCGCGACCGCGCAGGTGCCTCCGCGTCGCTTCATCTACGGAAACGCGTCGCAGAGCGTTCCTTCGGTCGCAGCGACGACGCTCGGCGTCGACCCGCAGCGCGCCGACGACCTCCGCGACGGAACGGCTGTCCCCCGCGGGATGCGCTCGGTCCGCATCGAGCGAGAGGGCGAGGTGATCCGCGTCCGCCCCAACGGCGAGGCGCCGCGCCGTGGAACCGCCGCGCGCAACGCCCTGCTCCCCGCGTTCGAAGCCACGCAGGGCATGGGCTGCCGCGGGTACTGGGTGCGCGTGGGCGCCGACGCGTGGGTGTGCAGCGACGGAGGCATCGCCTTCTCACGCGAAGCGCCGCAGTCCGCGGTGCTCCCTGTGGTGCCCGACGGTCAGGTCGTCCCCTATCAGTACGCCTACGCGACGCGCGCGGGGGTTCGCACCTACCGCCGCCTCGACGACGTGCGCGACGACAACTGGGCCGAGGAGCTCGAGCGCGGCATGTCCGTCGCCGTCACCGGCACGGAGCACGTCGACGAGGGGACCTACGTCCGCACCGCGGGCGGCCGCTGGGTCGCGCTGCGTGACCTCTCGTGGGCGCACCCGAGCGAGCGCGCGGGCATCTTCTTCGAGCCCGGCGAAGACCTGGGCTCCGTGGCCTTTCTCCGCGCCGACGTGCGCGCGTGGCCCTCGCTCGAAGAGGCCGCGCGCGGTCGCAGCACGGCGCCGCCCGTGACCCTCACGCGCCGTGACGGCGTGCACGTGCGCGAGGAGCAGAGCGTCCACGGTCGCGGATGGGCGCGCCTCGACGCGGGCTGGATCCCGTCGTCATCGCGTCTCCGTCCGAACCCCATCGCCGCGCCGACGGACCTCTCGGAGCAGGAGCGCTGGGTCGACGTCGACCGCGCGCGTCAGGTGCTCGTCGCGTATGAGGGCTCGCGTCCCGTCTTCGCGACGCTGGTCTCGACGGGCCGTCGCGGCAACGAGACGGTCACCGGCGAGC
>JBPOHC010000686.1:0-1999 GCA_052035985.1 Myxococcota bacterium
GGTGCGGTACAAGCGCTCATGCCCACGAGAACATCGATCACGCATCCGATCCGCGTCGACTGGCTGACGATCGCGACGCCCGGTCGCGTGGGACTGACCTTCGCGCCCGGCAAGCACGGCCGAAGCACGTTCGAGAATGGTCGGTGGGAACGCGATCTGGCGATGGACCTCGATCGCCTCGTCAGCGCATTCAGCGTCAAGACGCTCGTGTCCCTGCTCGAAGATCACGAGCTCGTGCAGCTCGAGATCCCGACGCTCGTCGACGACGCGCGAGCGAGAGGGCTGGTCGTGCACCGCCTGCCAATCCGGGACGCTGGCGTGCCCCACGACATGGAGCAGGTGCGCACGACCGTCGATCTGATCCGCGCGAGTGCGGCGCGCGGCGACAACGCGATCGCGCACTGCATGGGAGGGCTCGGTCGCGCCGGGACGATCGGGGGTTGCGTGTTGGTCGCGAGCGGCATGAGTCCGGCGGAAGCGCTCGCCGACGTCGCTCGTGCGCGTGGCCCGAATGCGCCGGAGACCGAAGGGCAGAAGGCCTTCGTGCGGCGCTTCGCGGAGTTCATCACGACGCGAATGGGCGCGTAGGTCAGGACCAGAATCTCGCGGCGAGGTCCTCGTGCGTCACCTCGTCGATGCGGCCGCCGCCCGCAACATCACCCGCACGTGATCGGCGAGCCCACGTCGGGCTTGCGGGGCGAGCGGCCGGATGTCGAGAAGCCCCGTAGCCGTCCTGCCGCCGCGCCAGGCATGGGGCGCCGGGGCGGTTCCGCCCGGGCGAGACGTGCTGAGGTATTTTCTGTCGGTGCATCTGTTCGGGCGCTTCGAACTCACTCGATCGGGCCGATGACGAAGCCCCGAGGAGGCTACGGATTTCGATCGAATCACCTTGTTTACAGGGACATCATCGCAGTGATGCGGCGGGCTGCGGATGCACTTCCGGTCGCCTGCCAGCAAATGCATCAAGCTGCTCCTGGGACAAATACACCGGCACGTCTCAGCCGCTTCCGAGCGGAAATACATCGACTCGAAATCCGGTATCCCGATGCCGTTATTGTCGAACGTAGTCGATTCGGGGAGCGGAGTTGCGGCGTCCTCGCGAGGGCACACGAGCACCCGTGGGCTGAGACCACGGTGCCGTCCATCGGCGACGCGATCAGGCCGACTCTCAGGCGCCGCTGTGACGAGTCAGGCGCTGCTGCGTTCGCCGTCGCGGGCCAGTGGTGCCTGACAAGAAGGTCGGGGACGCGATCGGATCGCTTGAAGGGGATGATCGCGACCCGCCGCCTCGACGCGGCGGGATCGGTCACACCTCGAAGTGCAACCCGCACGGCGTACGGTCGGCACTCGCCCGTCTCGCTGGAATTCCAGACGAATGCGTAGGTTTCACCCCGAGCAGTCCTGGAAGCCCAGGGCAAAAATGGTCGCATGCCATCGAGATGCTTGTATTCGAGGCACTTCAGAACCAGGTGACCACCTGAGGGGCGGAGGGTGGGGGAGCCTCAACACGATCTTTTTGATCGAGCGGCACCACCGGCCGAGACTCGCGTCACTCGATGTCACCCCCACGCGCCCGCACGATCGCAGATCGAGTCCGACGTCGTCGACGAGTCGATGGTCGCAGCGGAGGCGTGTGCGTCCCCGTCTCCGACCGCATCCTCGCCTGGACCCTCGACAGCGAGCGCGCACCTGGGGTCGCGCTGTGGAGGGTACTGTCGCTCTCCGAGAGGATCGCGGAAGTGCTGCGCGTCGGGCTCGACGACGTCGATCGAGAGGTCCGCGCGCGGGGCGTTCGCCTCCATCTGCCGCCGACGTGGGACGGGAGCGGCGGCTCGTGTGACCTCGTGCGCGCACTCACGCCACGCGTTCGGAGCAGCGCGCGGCGTTGGGCTCGTGCGGAGCGAGGGCGTCTCGTCCGCGGGGTGGTGTTACCGCCCGCGGAGAGGCGCCGTCTGGACGCTGTCGTCAGGGCGATCCGTCGACTCGAACCCGGGCGTGC
>JBPOHC010000772.1:0-3337 GCA_052035985.1 Myxococcota bacterium
TGCGAAAGCGAAGAGGAGAATGGCAGCACTCGGATTGATCTTGATCGTGGTGGGCGTGATGGCCCTCCTCGGGAGCCTCGTGCAGAAGCTCCGCGCGGGTCGACTCGGCGACACGCCGCACGTGCAGACAGGTCAGGTCGCGACGCAGGGCCGCGCGCTCGCGAGCCCCAAGGGCGCGATCTCGACGCAGGGGCAGATCCAGACGCAGCAGGTGCTGACGTCGACCGTGAGCGGCGCGCCCTGCGTGTACTTCAAGATGAAGCTCGAGGCCGAGTGGGCCGCCGACGGCGTCGAGAACAAGTACACCGTCGTCGAAGACGCGCAGGCCGTTCCCTTCGCGGTGAACGACGGCAGCGGGCACGCGGTGGTCTCGATCGACGCGAAGCGCGGCGGCGAGTTCTGCTCGCAGAAGCCCTTCGAACGGAAGAAGTTCAGCCGCGGACTCATCGCCTCGATGACGCAGAAGCCCCTCGAGGTGACCCCCACGTTCTCGATCCCGCCGAACGTCCAGGTGCGCAACCCCCTCGGGCGCATGATCGACGTGCCCGTGACGGCGAACTTCTTCGTGACCGAGGAGTTCCTCGAGCCCAAGGGGCCGCTCTTCATCAACGGCAAGCTTCAGGAAGACGGCTCCATCGGCTCGCCCAACTGGACCTCGCTGCTGATCCTCAACAAGTCGCGCGACGAGCTCCTCTCGTCGACCGCGGGCTTCGCGCGAAAGCTCTTCTACACAGGCGGAATCGTCACCCCCATCGGCGTGATCATCTCCGTCATCGCAGAGCTCACCGCGCCGCCGAGGCCCCCGCCCGCGCCCACGCCCGCGGTGATGGCCCCGGTGGCCGCGCCCACGACCGCGCCAGTGATGGCCCCCACGGGTCCCATCGCGCACTCGCTCGTGCTCGGCGGAGGGTGCGCCGCGCTCGACCTCGCGCACGGGCTCCAGCGCGTGAACACGGGCGGCGGCGGCGTGAACGTGATCGTGCTCCAGGGCGCGACGCTGCACCGCGTGTTCGTGAAGCTCGGAACCGTGACCCCGGGGCAGACCGTGAACGTGTGCACCATCGGCCGTCGCTGCCAGCAGAACATCCAGGTCAGCGTCGGCGGAACCACCTTCATCAACACGGGCTCCGGCGTCGGCGGGACCATCACCGTGACCGACTACGACGTCGCCGCGGGCCGCATGAACGTCACGTTCAACGGCGTCTCCCTGCCGCTCAACCAGGGCGCCGGGCTCTGCACCATCTCGGGCTCGCTCTCCACCACCGGCATCACGCAGTAGCGACGATCGCGCGCCGGAGGTGGTGTTACCCTCCGCGCCCGATGAGCAACGCGCCGCCTCCTCGCACGACGCGCGACGTGGTCGAAGACGTCACCCTGCTCGTGCGAACCCGCCACCCCGTCGTCCGCATCGAGACCGCCGATGAAGCCTTCGCGCTCGACGTGATCCGCCGCGTCGCGCGCGCCCTCGGCCTCCCGCTCCTCGCGTGGAACGTCGCCGACGGGATGACCTCGCTCGACCCTCCCGGTCGCAAACCCATCGATCGCACGGGCGCCGTGGTGGGCGCGCTCAACCACCTCCGCGCCGAGAAACCCACGGCGCTCACCGTCCTCCTCGGCGCGGGGAGGTTCCTGCAAGACGCCATCGCCGCGAGGCTGCTGCGTCAGGTCGCGGAGGAGTCCGCGGGGCGCCTCGCGACGGTGTTTCTCATCGACCCCGAGGGCTTCGAGTTGCCCACCGAGCTCGCGCCCGTGACCGTGCCGTGCGAGCTCGGATTGCCGGGCGCAGACGAGCTCCGCGCGCTCGTGGCCGAGTCGCTCGAAGCCCTTCGAAAGGTCCGCCCCATCACCGTCGACGTGAGCGACGAAGACGCCGCCCGCTTCGTCGATCACCTCCGCGGGCTCACGCGCCTCGAAGCGCGTCGGCTCGTCTCGCGCTGCCTCCTCGATGATGACCGCCTCACGCGCGAAGACCTCGACAAGGTCGTGCGAGAGAAGCGCGAGCGGCTTCAAGAGACGGGCGTCGTGGAGTTCATCGGCACCGACGAAGGCGCGCCCGTCGGCGGCATGGAGAACCTCTCGCGCTGGCTCACGCTTCGAAAGAGCGCGCTCGCCCCCGAGGCCCGCGCCTTCGGCCTCGACGCCCCGCGGGGACTCCTCCTCCTCGGCGTGCAGGGCTGCGGAAAGAGCCTCGCCGCGAGGGCCACCGCGCAGCTCTGGTCGCTGCCGCTCCTGCGCCTCGACGTGGGCGCGCTCTACGACAAGTACATCGGCGAGACCGAGCGGCAGCTCCGTCAGGCGCTCTCGGTCGCGACCGCGATGGCCCCCTGCGTGCTCTGGATCGACGAGATCGAGAAGGCCTTCGGCGCGCAGGGCGGCAACGACGGCGGCGTGTCGTCGCGGATGTTCGGCGCGCTCCTCACGTGGCTGCAAGACCACCGCGAGCCCGTGTTCGTGGTGGGCACCGCGAACGACATCTCGGCGCTCCCGCCGGAGCTCATGCGCAAGGGGCGCTTCGACGAGATCTTCTTCGTCGACCTGCCCGACGCCGAAGCGCGCGCGCAGATCGCGTCGATCCACCTCAAGCGACGCAAGCGCGACCCCGCGGGCTTCGACCTCGCCGCCATCGCGACGGCGTGTGAGGGCTTCTCGGGCGCCGAGATCGAGCAGGCCGTGGTCTCGGGGCTCTACCGCGCGTTCGCCGAGAAGCGCGAGCTCACCACCGCCGACGTGCTCGACGAGGCGAAGCGCACGCGACCCCTCTCGGTCACCGCCGCGGAGCGTATCGAGGCGCTGCGGGCGTGGGCGAAGACGCGCTGCGTGCCTGCGGACTGAGCGCGGCGTCGGGTCCCTCTGCCCGCGAGAAGACAAACGTCGCGGAGGGCCTTGTCAGCGCGAGCGGCGGTGCGCATGAGTGTGCGCTCGATCGCCGCGCGAGGGTCTCGCGGCGTCGTGTCATCCACAGGAGTTTTCGCATGTCGATCAGCAACAACGGCAAGGTCGTGCTCGTCACCGGCGCCAACAAGGGTCTCGGCAAGGAGATCGCGTCGCAGCTCGGGCGTCAGGGGTACACGGTGATCGTCGCCGCGCGTGACCAGGCCGGCGGCAAGGCCGTCGTCGACGCGATCACGGCGGGCGGAGGCACCGCGCACGCGCTCAAGCTCGAGGTCACCAGCGCCGACGACATCGCGCACGCCGTGGCGTGGGTCGGGTCGAAGTTCGGCAAGCTCGACGTGCTCGTGAACAACGCCGGCGTCGCCCTCGAATGGAACGAGAAGGGCACCACCGTGGAGCGCTTCCGCGCGACGCTCGACGTGAACCTCGTGGCGCCGTGGGCGGT
>JBPOHC010000251.1:0-2860 GCA_052035985.1 Myxococcota bacterium
TCGTAGTAGACCGACGCCTGCGTGCCGCCTCCTGCGCGCGTGCGCGTGCAGCGACCTACGCTCGCTCCCGAGAGACAGAGGCCGAGGTGCCACGTACCTCCGCCAGCCTCGCAGGCCGCGGAGGCGATATCGACCTGGGTACCCGGAAGATCCAACTCTTCGCAGGGCGTCGGCGGATCCCCGTGATCGCACACGTACACCCCACCGAGACCGGGCATCGACCCATTGCCGGAAGGCTGTGTGCCACACGCGGCGACCCCTGCGAGCACCCCCAGAAGTACTTTCGACCCGATCATGCGGTCCTCCTCGTCGCCGCGAGGGGCGGCGAACAGGGCAACTTATATGGCGCTAGAAACATTTTAAGCAAGGCTCAAGGGTGCCACGCGGCGTTTGTGAAGAAGCGTGCCGACAGCCGCGTCCAACTCTATGGCGAGGGGTATCGGGCGGTGGTCGAGCGCGTGGCGTCGAACGTGCGGCGCCTGCGCGAGGCGCGGGGCTGGACGCAGGAGGAAGCCGCGTTTCGATGCGCCGAACTCGATCCGACAGTGTTTCGCGTCGTCGAGGCCGCGCGCTCGAACATCACGGCCGTGACGCTCGCGCGTCTGGCCGCGGGTTTCGGGGTGGATGTGAGAGACCTTTTCGACCCCGCGCCGCCGCTGGTGAAGCGCAAGCGAGGGAGGCCCACGAAGCGCGCAGAGGTTACGACGTCGGCCCCGATGCCGGGCGAAGGTGACCCCGCTCGCGAGGACTGAAGGCATCTCCCGAGCGGTGGTCGCGATGGCGCCGGAGATCAGCGCGCGACAGGCGGCCGCCGCCCTCCGTGGTCGTCGAAAGAGAACGAGGCTCAGGCGAGCCGACCAACGCGGGGTCACGGTGCAGGCGTGCGATCAACTGCCTACCCCATCGCCGGTCCCTGCGACCGCCGGAGGGGTCTCCACGGCGACCCCATCGAGGTGCACGACGACGCTCGCGGCGGGCGGCGTGGCTGGGTAGCGGAGACCCATCCGTCGGACGCGTCGGCGGCGTTCGCAAGTGCCTGCGTGCCTCGCCAGAGTCGTTGGCGGGTGGTCGTACTGCTGCGAACGAAATCGTTCGTAGTCAAACTATCTCGTGCGGACGCTGGTTCCCGTCGCGAGCAGGATCGAGACGATATCGTTCGGTAGCGAACAGTCGATGCGCTCGCGAATCGTACTCGCCGAGTAGTCGCACTCCAGCGAGCATCGCGAGCACCGGACGCGGCAGCGAGTGCGGACGATCCCGCTGCTTTTCGCGGAACTGCGTGCTGTCGGTGGTGCTGCTCGGCGACCCGAACCATCCGAAGTCCAGGAGTAACGATCGTCTCGATGCGAAGGGAGCGAGGATGGCGATCGTGCGTGCCCCCGCGATTCGCCCCACCGGCATGACGCGGTCCGCAGGCATCTCACGCTGTCAATGAGATGTCGGAGGTACGGTACAAGTTCTCAAGCCCACGAGTCCTCGTGCGTCACCTCGTCCGGTGCGGCGGCCGCTCGCAAAATCACCCGCATGTGATCGGCAAGCCCTCGCCGGAGTCGAGGGTCGATTTGCCGGATGTCGCGCAGCTCCTGTGGCCGTCCAGCGGCCGCGTCAGGCACGGGGCGCCGAGGCGGTCGCGCCGTGAGAGACGTGCTGAGGTATTTTCTGTCGGTGCATCTGTTCGGGCGCTTCGAACTCAGTCGATCGGGCCGATGACGAAGCCCCGAAGAGACTACGGATTTCGATCGAATTACAGTGTTTGCAGGGACATCATCGAAGTGATGCAGCGGGCGGCGGATGCACTTCCGGTCGGCTGCCAGCAAATGCATCAAGCAGCTCCTCGGACAAATACACCGGCACGTCTCAGCCGCTTCCGAGTGAAAATACATCGACTCGAAATCCGGTATCCCGATGCCGTTATTGTCGAACGTAGGCGATTCGGGGAGCGGAGTTGCGGCGTCCTCGCGAGGGCACACGAGCACCCGTGGGCTGAGACCACGGTGCCGTCCATCGGCGACGCGATCAGGCCGACTCCCTGGCGCCGCTGCAACGATGTCGGCGCAACTCCCACGTTCGCCGCCACGGGCCATGCGACGCGCGACGGGAAGGTTGGCGGCGCGGTCAGCCCGATTGATGGAGGTGATCTCGACCCTCGCCTTGACGTCGCAGAATCGGTCACGCCTCGAGGCACCACCCGCGCGGCGCTACGGTGTGCCTCGTTCAACCGACTGGAATTCCAGATGAACGCGGGCGATCCACACGCGAGTGGCCTGGAAGCCCAGGGTAGAATGTTCGATGCCGCTCGATCTGTCTGGATTCTAGCCGTTTCAGACGAAGCAGCGCGATCGCGGACCGGGGCGAGCGATTGGCATGTGCGATCTTTTTGATCGAGCGGCACCACAGGCCGAGACTCGCGCCACACGATGTCACCCGCACGCGCCCGCACGATCGCAGATCGAGTCCGACGTCGTCGGCGAGTCGATGATCGCTGCGGAGGCGTGTGCGTGCCCGTCTCCGACCGCATCCTCGCCTGGGCCCGCGACAGCGAGCGCGCACCCGGGGTCGCGCTGTGGAGGGCACTGTCGCTCTCCGAGAGGATCGCGGAGGTGCTGCGCGTCGGGCTCGACGACGTCGAGCGAGAGGTCCGCGCGCGGGGCGTTCGCCTCCATCTGCCGCCGACGTGGGACGGGAGCGGCGGCTCGGATGACCTCGTGCGCGCGCTCCTGCCACGCACCCGGGGCAGCGCGCGGCGTTGGGCTCGTGCGGAGCGAGGGCGTCTCGTCCGCGGGGTGGTGTTACCGCCCGCGGAGAGGCGCCGTCTGGACGCTGTCGTCAGGGCGATCCGTCGACTCGAACCCGGGCGTGC
>JBPOHC010000837.1:0-13451 GCA_052035985.1 Myxococcota bacterium
ACGCTCGCGTCGCGCGTGACGTCGATGCTCACGTCGCGAGACGCATCGAGCAAAGGCGCGTCGAGGGAGACATCGGCGACGACCGCGTCGAGCGGAGACACGTCGACGGCGGAGGTGATGTCTTCGATGCGCGTGACGTCTTCGATGCGCGCCACGTCCTCGATGCGTGCGACGTCTTCGACGCGTGCGACGTCATCGACGCGAGCCACGTCTTCAGCGGACGTCGCGTCGATGGCCGCGACGTCGAGCGCAGCGGGCGGAGTCACCGCGTCGTCGGAGCAGCCCCAGAGGAGCGCGAGAACGAGCATGGCGCGGCGAGCGTTCATCGAGCGTCTCCGTGGGAGGGGTGCGCGGCCGGTCATCGACGCAGCCGATCGCAGAGCTGCGCCTCGTAGAGCGACGCGGGGGTGAGCGTTCCGCGCATCGTCTCGATGAAGCCCGCGGGGCCCGCGAAGGGACCGTTGCCCGTCACCGTTCCGGTCACGCCGATCGCGTAGTTCTGACCGAGCGGAGGGCGCTGCACGATGGCCGTTCCGCCGCCCGTGTCCTGTCGCCACAGCACCGAGTGAACCGCGGCCCACCCGTGGAACGTGCCGTAATCGCCGCGGTTGTAGAGCCCCACCACCGTGGCGGTGTTCGGCGCGCGCTCGACGATCGAGTCGTAGAGGAGCGCCTGCGTCCATCGTCGGTGGCCCTCCATCGACGCGTGCGCGCCCGTCGATCGACCGCGCAGAAACACCACGTCCGAGACCGACGACGTGCCGTTCGAAACGAAATGGTGACGCCCGTTGGTCGCCGCGCAGTCGACGAAGAGCACCTGCTGCGCCTGGTCGTCGGCGGCGAAGTTGTACATCCGTCCGCCCGTGATCATCGCGACCGGATCGAGTCCCTGACAGCGCTCGACGGTGACCCGCTGCGACTGCTCGACGGCCACCGCGGCGTACACGAAGTGCAACGCCGTCACGTCGCGCACCCACGCGTCGCGCGTTCCGCTCACGCTCACCGCGTTGAGCGCGTGGTTCTCGTCGGCTCCACCCGCCGTCTGGATGTCGACACGCAACGACTCGACGCCCACCTCCCTCGCCACGCGCCGCATGTCGACGCGTGCGACGACGCTCTGCGACACCGTGCGATCTAGCGTGTCGTACACGGGGACGTCGAGCGTCACGCGCCGTCCGCTGATCGCCGTGATGTGACGGAGGTACGCCGTGTCGACCTCGCCGGGGTTCCACGGACTGGAGCCGCCGCCGCCGCCGAGGGCCGCGATCCATGCGCTCGTCGAGGGGCGCGTGAGCATCACCGCGTCGCCCGCCGAGAGCCCCGTCGCGTCGTCGAGGTCGATCGCGGTCTGGTTCACCACGACGCGCGCGGTGGTCACGTTGTGGCTCGGCGCGACGAGCAGCCGGCGGAGGTTCACGTCGCCAGGCCCGAGCACGATCACGTCGCGCTGGTGCGGCGTATCACCCGGCGCGCGGAGGATGGTGCTCGTCGCGGGGTCTGCGCCCGATCCTGCGCCGCGCAGCACCACGCCGCTCGCGCGGACGTAGAGCGTCCCGGCGATCTCGTAGAGGCCCGGCGCGAGCGCGACGGCGCCGCGGAGTCCGTCGGCGGAGAGCGGCCTCGCAGCGACGCGATCGAGCGCAGCCTGGATGCGCGCGGTGTCGTCTCCCGCGCCGGGAGAAACACGCTCGACCTCGGCGACGCGAGGGATCTCGCGCTCTCCCTGGTGGTATCCCGCGAAGCTGAAATCGGGGATGCGGTTGCCCTGCGCGTCTGCGGTGTACGCGAGGCGCCCGGTGGCGTCGTAGCGGACGCGCGTCGACTGCCACGTTCCCGTCGCGGCCCGCGGCGGATACGCGGCGCAGAACGCGGGGAGCGTGGGGCCTGGGACGTCGACGCTCGCATCGCCCGCGTCGCTGATGACATCGGCGCGAACGTCGAGGGGCGCGTCGAGGAGCACATCCGCGCGTGCGTCGAGGGTCGCGTCGGCGCGTGCGTCGAGCGCAGCGACATCCGCGCGTGCGTCGATCGCAGCGACATCCGCGGACGCGTCGAGGGACGCATCGATCGCGATGTCTGCCACCGCGTCGATCGCGATGTCTGCCGCCGCGTCGATCGAAGCGTCGACAGCATCGCTCGCGGCGTCGACAGCATCGCTCGCGGCGTCGAAGGAATCGTCGACGACGATCACGTCACCCCCGGCGTCGAAGGTCTGCGCGTCGATCGCAGCGACGTCCTCGGGCGGCGCGTCGGGTGGCGCGTCGACCACGGTCGATGAGCACGCGGCGAGCGTCGCAAGCGCGAGGGAGACGAAGCGCGTTCTCATCGTGATCTCCGCTCGTAACACGATGCTTTCGCGCGACGCACCTGGGCACTTCGTGACCATCCCTGGTCACCGCGCTGTCGGTGTTTCGCAGGGTCCGAGGCGTCACGATCGTTGCGCCACAGCGTCGAACGTTGCCTTCCGTGAGAGTCAGAAGCGTGCGCCCGCCCCCACGACGGAGCCTCGTTCCCCCTTCGCGAGTGTGCGCCTCGGGGTGTAGCGTCGCGTCCGGCGCTCGGGACGCATCGCTCCGTGCGCAGAATGTGGTGGTTCTGTCATGGCTCGACATCCGATCGCGTACCTGACCCTCGCCGCGGCCCTCAGCACCTCGATGGGGTGCCAGAAGGTGATCGCCGTGATCCGCGGACTCACCGGCGGATCGTCGAACGACACCTCGACGACGCAGCCCGCGAACAACGGCAACAACAGCAACGGCGGCAACGACGAGACGGGCTCTCCCTCGGGTCCGCCGAGCAGCGTGCGAACGCCCGCGCCTTCGGTCGCAACGGGGTGCCCCGCCACGATGGCGAACACGGCCCTCCTCCCGGGGACGATCCACAACCACGACATCACCCGCGACGAGACCTGGACCCTCGAAGGCTCACCGCACCGCCTCCCTGACGGCGCGGCCGTGCAGAACGGCGCGACGGTGACCCTCGCCCCCTGCGCGGTGGTGCTCGTCGGCCACGGCAACGGCCTCGAGGTGCAAGACGGCGCCGGGCTCATCGCGACGGGCGATCCCGCCCACCCGATCCGCTTCGGGTCCGACAATCCCCAGCCGCAGGCGGGCGACTGGCAATCTCTGTGGTTCAGCGCCAACGCGCGGCGTACGTCGCGGCTTTCGAACGTCATCCTCGAGCACGGCGGCGCCGACTGGAACGGCCGTTCCGCATGCCTCGCGGTGCTCGCGTCGGAGCTTCACGTCGACCACGTCACGGCCCGACAGTGCCGCGCCTTCGGCGTCGGGCTCTTCGAGAGCGGCACCTTCTCGCGCGACTCGTCGGACCTCACCGTGACTGGCGCCGTGGCGGGCAACTCCGCGTCGACGGGCTCCGTGTATGTGCAGCGCGCGCCCTCGGTGGCGAGCGTTCCGTCGGGCGTCTACACGGGCAACGCGGCCGACGAGGTGTTCATCTCCGAGGCGAACGCGGGCAACGACCAGAACACCATCCGTCAGAGCGCGGTGTGGAAGAACCTCGGCGTCCCCTACCACCTCGCCGACGATCAAGACCTCCGCGTCGACGGCCCCACGGGCCCGGTGCTCACGGTCTCTCCCGGCGTGATGATCCGCTTCGGACGCGGCGCGGGCATCAGCGTCGGCTACGACGCCGAGGGCGGCCTCGTGCTCGACGGCAACGCCGAGGCCACCCGCATCACGCTGCGCCCCGCGGGCACCGACGAGTCGCCCGCGCAGTGGCGCGGCATCTACCTCGGCCCGCGCTTCAACCGCAGCGCGACGCGCCTCCGCTACGTCACCCTCCGCAACGCGGGCCAGAGCTGGAACGGCCAGCTCTGCGACTGGGAGGGCACCTCGAGCGACGACCCCTTCGTGATGTTCGAAGCGGCCCCCAACGCGGGCAGCGTCGACCACCTCTCCTTCGCGGCCGGTCTGCCCAACGGCGTCGCCATCGGGCGCAAGTGGGCGGGGACCCCCATGAACTTCAACGCCTCGGAGCTCGGCAACGACTTCTCGCAGTTCGGCGGCGGCTGCCACCAGTCTCCGCAGCCCGACGCCAACAACGCCTGCCCCGATCCCGCCCCCCGCTGCGAGTGACCCTCACACAGACTCCGCGGTAGCCTCGCGCGGGTGAGCGCTCCACTCGCCTCGCAGTTCGAAGAGGTTCCGCGGCGAACGCGCGCGGTCGCGGTCTGGGCCGTCGCGTTGCACCTCAGCGCGCTCGCCGCCATCGCCGCGGCGGGCTTCCAGATGCGCGCGGTGAAGGGTCGTCCGCTCCCGCTCGTGGACCAACGCGCGGTCTACGTCGCCGACATCGCGGCCTTCGTCTCAGGGCACCTCGTGCTCCTCCTCTCGCTCGCGGGCCTCTTGTTTCTCGCGCGATGGACGCGCGCCGCCTACGAGTCAGCCACCGCGCTCGGCGCGCAGGGGCTCACGATGACCGCCTCGCGCGCCGCGTGGAGCTACGCGCTCCCCGTGGTGCAGCCCATCCTCTCGTGGCGGGCGCTCGCGGGCCTCGACCGCGCGCTCGTCGCGACGCACGCGACGCGGAGCACGCCGCGCGCAGCGAGCGACGCGTCGGGTCACTACCGCGACAACGCCGCCGAACCGTTGCTCGACGCGCAGCGCGTTCCCTCGCCGCCGATCGCGAGGGCGTGGGCGCTGTGGGCGCTCGGTCAGGCGGGCTCCGTCGCGGTGAGCTTCACGCGCTTCGAGGTAGTGACCACGCGCGCGCTCGTGCGGAGCCTCTGGTTCGACGCGGCCTCGCTGCTCGCGATCGCCCTCTCGTCGCTGCTGCTCTACGAGGTCGTCTCGACGATCAGCGCGCGCATCCGAGACATCCACGACCTTCGCCGCGAGGAGGTGTCACCGTGAAGAACCGCGCGCTCCTCTCGCTCGTTGCGCTCGTGGGATGCGTGGACGTAAGCCGTCCCTTCACGCGCGGCGTGGGTCCCATCGTGGCGCGCGCGACCACCGCGGCGGGAGACGCCGAGCGCAGGCGCATCGCCGCGCTTCCGCCCATCCCCGAAGAGCTGCGCGGACAGCCCCAGGTCGTCGACGAAGAGGGCCCCGTGCAGCACGCCCTCGCAGGGCCGCTGCGCCTCGACCTCCGCGGCGATGCGTTCACGGCGGCCGACGACGTCCCCTCGCAGCGCATCGCGCACGCGATGAGGGCCGCGCGCGGTTGGATCTTCGTGACCGACAGCGGCGACGTCTACGCCAGCGCGACCTTCACGGGGAAGCTGCGACCGCTGCGCGCGCTCGGCTGCGCGCGACGCCCGCCGCCGCCGCGGCCGCAGGTCCCCGGCTTCGAGAATCAGCGCGGCGGGCTCATGCTGATGCAGCGCGACACCCCGACCTTCGAGGTCTTCGAGAGCGTCGGTCGCGTCGCGTTCAAGACCGCGGAGCGTGAGGTAGTCTGGTCTGACGGTGCGTCCCTGCACACGCTCGATGTCGCGGGCGCGGTCGCGGTCGCGTGGACGAGCCTCACGCGCGGCGCGGTCATCGTCGGGTACGAGGCGCTGAAGACCACGCGCGACGGAGGGCGCACCTGGCGTGAGGTCGACCTCGGCGGAGCGCTCCCCGTCGACGTGGCGGGCACCGCCGAAGGGCTCTTCGTCGACACGAGCGATGGCCGCCGCCGCATCGACGAGCACGACGCGCTCACGCCCGCGCAGCGCGCCAACGAGCACGAGGCGCTCCTGTCGCCGATGCCGATCTCTACCAACCTCTTCGCGCGCGGCTACGACCGCGTCGCCGCGCCGCAGAGACGACGCTGCGCGCAACGCGCAGACGAGCCCGATGGGTGGCAGGGCCCGGGCTTCGTCGCGCACCTCCCGATGCGAGAAGACCGCTACGGCTCGCAGGATCTCGCGCTCCCTCGCGGCGCCCCCGCGCCCTTCGGAACCCCTCGCGGGAGGGGCTTCGCGTCGAACGAGATGGTGCCCGCGGTGGTGAGCATCGCGCGCCCGGACAACCCCTCGCCGGGTCATCCCGTGACGCTCTCGTGGCGCGGCGAAGACGAGCGCGGAGCCTTCAACTTGCGCATCTCGACCACCGCGCCCCGCGAGATCCCCGTAGAGGCACCGTGGAAGGTCGTCGCGGTCACGCGTGCGGGTCTCCTCTGCGCGATCGACCTGCGCACCGAGTCCGACTACCCGATGGCGATGGCGCACTACTGGTTCTCGGCCGCGGGCGTGAGGCGTGTCTCGTTGCCGTTCCCGCGCGACGCGTACCTCAACAGCGTCTCGCTGCCCGACGGAGGCGTCGTGCTCCTCGCGCACACGCAGCTCGACCCGTGGCACCCGCGGCGCTTCAACACCAGGACCGCGAAGTCCGTCGCGTGCGCGGCGCGGCTCTCTCCCGACGGCGCGGTGAGCGATCAACGCTGCGCGGTCGACTCGGCTGATGTGCGCGACATCATCGGCCTCGGACAAGATGGCGACCGCTGGGGCCTCGTCACCGCCGAGCGCGCGACGCCCGAAGCGCTCACCTTCCGCGCGCTCGACGGCGCGACCACGCCCTTCGGCGAGTGGACCTTCTCGGACACGCCCGCGGTGTGCGGCGATGAGGTGATCGCGACGAGGCTCGTGCTCTTCGGAACCGCCGCCGAACGCGACGAGATCCCTCCCTTCTCGATCCAGATCGGACCTCAGATGGACGGCCCCGCGTTCGCGCAACCGCGGCTCGTCACCGTCGAACGTTCACCGCGCGGAGGCTCCGCGTGCCTGCGTCGCGTGTGGTGCACCGAGCGCCTCGAAGAGATCGACCTGGGCAACGGCGAGTACGTCGACGACCTCTGGGCCGCGTTTCGTCTCAACGCGCGCGGCGGGCGGCTCACAGGCACGCTCGACGACGGGCGACGCATCGCGACGGTGCCCGTGACGCTCGATCAGGACGCGCCGCCCGCGGACATCTGATCGCTCACGTGGTCGACGCGCGCCACGCCTCCATCGCGCGCTTGATCTGCGCGCGCATCTCGGGCGTGACCTTCGGCGCGCGCGTGCTCTGACACGCCCACAGCGTCCGCTTGAGGGCCTCGCACGCGGAGCCGCACGAGACGCAGCCCTCCATGTGCTTCTCCATCGCGGCGCAGTCGTCGGGGGCGAGGTCGCCTTCGAGGCGCTTCGACCAGAGCGCGATCACGTCGGGGCAGCGCACCGAGGGCGGCGGCGCCGAGCCTTCGAGCGTCGGGCGGAGCGCGTCACGGAGCGCGGCGCGGGCGCGGTGCAGCCTGCTCTTGAGCGCGTCGACGGTGAGCCCGATCGAGGCGGCGGCCTCGGGCGCGGTGAGGCCCTCCATGTCTCTCAGGAGGATCACCTCGCGGTGCTCGGGCGAGAGCGAGTCGAGGGCCGCGGTGAGCGAGCGCGTGAGCTCGTCGTCGGCGACGCGCTGCTCGGGGTCGGGCGCGGCGTCGGCCATCTCGGCCACGGCGTCGTCGCCGTCGTGGGGGCGGTTCTTGAGCCCCCGGTGCTGGCGCGAGCACGCGCTGCGGGTGATCGCGAAGACCCAGCTCCGCAGCGCTGAGCGGCCTTCGAAGCGGCCGAGGTTCGACACGAGCGAGATGAGCGTCTCTTGCAAGACGTCGTCGACGTCGGAGCCGGGGCAGAGGCGCCTCGCGAAGCGTTCGACAGAGGGCGTGACCTCGGTGATGAGGGCCTCCATCGCGTTGGCGTCGCCCGCGCGGGCGCGCTCGATCAGGGTGTCTTCCATCGGGGGGCGGAACCTAACGCGTACGCGGGGCGGTGACCATCGTCTGACCTCGCTCGACGCTCAGGCCGCTGCGATGGCGCGCCGGAGGCGCTGCTCGACCTCGTCGACGACGGGGGCCAGCGCGGCGCCATCCTCGACCACTGAGAACATCGCGCGGGGGTTGACCGCCGAGATCGTCGCGTCAGCGCCGCTCTGCGACACGACGACGTTGCAGGGCAGGAGCAGCCCCACGCCGGCGTCGATCGTGAGGGCCTTGTGGGCGAGCGTCGGGTTGCACGCGCCGAGGATGACGTACGCGTCGATGTCGACGTCGAGCTTCTTCTTGAGCGTGGCCTTCATGTCGATCTCGGTGAGCACGCCGAAGCCCTCGGCCTTGAGGGCCTCGGTGATCCGCGCGCGCGCCTCGTCGAACCCGACGCCAGCGAGTCGACGGTTGATCCCATACGAGACGTCGATGTTCATGAGGAGCCTTCGGTGAACGTTGGGGGGCGCCCTGGAGCGAGCGCCCGGGATTCGAGCCAGCGAGACAGCGAAAGGGTTTTCGTCCCTACGGCTGCCCCTCGCGACGCGGCGCGAGCTCGGGCGCCACCACGGCCCCGTCGATGCGCTCGAGCAGGTGCGAGAAGTCGTAGTGCGCGCGGAGGTACGGCGCCGCGGTGAGCGCGCCGTGATGGAGCGTGCGGGCCTCGCGCACGAGGGCCTCGACCTCGGGTCTGCGATCGGCGGGGAGCGCCGCGATGTCGACCGCGTGGTTGCGCTCGAGGGCGAAGATGGCCTCGTTCCACGCCTGCGCGGCGACGACGCACGCGGCCTCGGGGATGAGCGCCGCCGTCGAGAGCGCGAGCACACGCTCCGTCGACGCGGGGTCGTGCTCGTCGCGGTCGGGGTCGAGGCGCAACAGGTCGAACATGCTCTGCGCGAGGCGCGCGTCTTCGGGGCTGAACGTGGGCGACGCGAGCGTGCGACCGTCACGGCGCCACGCCTCGACCGCGTCGCGGATGGGCTCCACGAGGGTCACGCCCTCGACGCCCTCCTGCGGGCTCCCTCGCTCGCTCACCACGCCGATGAGGTGGCCTTCGCTGTCGACCACGGGACCGCCGCTGTTGCCCGGGTTCGCCGCGATCGAGAGCTGGATGCGACCGTCGTTGTTGACGCGCGCGAGGTCTCCCGTCGCGGCCGCGGGGTAGCGCTCGCGAGGGTCGAGGGGGTAGCCCGTGATCGACACGCGCTGCCCTGATGAGAGCGTCGGCGCGGTCTCGGGCAGAGGCACCACCGACGTGAGCGGACGCGTCGTCTGGATGCGCACGAAGGCCACGTCGTGATCGGGGTCGGAGTACACCACCGTCGCGGGCACCGCCGTCCGCTGCCCGGGGAACACCACCGCGAGCGCGTCGACCCCCTGCACGACGTGACGCGCCGTGAGCACGATCCCGTCGCGGTGCACCACCACGCCGCTGCCGTGCGAAGCGTCGACGGCGGCCACGAGGCGGTTGGTCCCCGAGCGCGCGCGCAGCACCCGTCCGCCGATCCCCTGGATCGCGATGAGGCGCACGGTGGCCCGGTCGATGGGGCGCAGCGCGAAGCCCTCGGGTTCGATCGCGTCGGTGGGCGCCCTCGGAGGCGGCGCCTCGGGCGTGGCCGCGGGCGTGGCCGCGGGCGTCGTCGCGGCGGCGGGCGCGCGAGGCGGCGCGCGTCGAGGACCGACGGCGCGTCCCTGGGCTGGAGGGCGCGCGGGCTGCGCGACGGCGACGGCGGGCGCGGCGAGCAGCGCGAAGGCGAAGAGGCTCGCGAGGGTTCGCATGGTCACAGGATCCTCAGGGAGTCGAAGTACGCGCTGATCTGCTCTCTGCGCTCCGCGACGCGCTCGACGGGGAGCAGCACGCGGACGTCATAGATCCGCGACTCGGTGGCGAAGAGGCGCACGGACAACGACGCGTGTCCGTCGGCCGAGGCGAGCACATACGCGCGGCCCGAGTAGCCCTGCACGCTCACTGCGCGGTCTTCGCGAACGACCCACCCCGCGGTGGTGAGCTCCGAGATCGCGCGGCCCCAGGTCGCGCCGTCGGGGCGGCTTTCGAACGAGGTCACGCGCACCTGCCAGCGCTCGGCGCCGCCCGGCGCCTCGACGGTGTACATCACCATCGGCCGCGGCCCCGTCGCCGTGGCGAAGTTCGACTGCTCGCGCCGCGGAGCGCCGGGCATGCGCAGCGCGAAGTAGGCCCCCACGGGCTCGACGTAGCGGACGTTCGCCGCGAGGGCGCCGTCGCCGTCGCCGTCGGGCGCGTCGCCGGGGTCGAGCTGGAGCGACGAGACGAAGCGGTTGACGTCGTTGCGCAGGGCCTCGCGCCACATCATGGGCACCGAGGCGAGCGCGGTGTACGCCTGCGTGCGGCCCACGACGATGCGCACCCGCGCCGAGGTGCCCGAGCTCGGAAAGTCACACTGGAGGTCCTCGCCCGGATAGCCGTCGACCTGGATCGACTGGCGCGTCTGCACCACGGCGCCGATGCGCTGGAGAAAGGTCGTCGTGGCGCCCGAGAGCAGCCGCGCCGCGTCGGAGAGCGTCGGCGCGTCGTGAGGAAAGCTCTCGACCTCGAACACGATCCCGCCGTTGCCCGCCGTGAGCTGCGCCTGATCGATGTCGTCGGGCTCGTGCGCGATGCGCGACACCTGCGGGTCCGCGGGCATCTGGTAGGTGAGCGCGCCGTAGCCGAGGCGGCGGCGGGTCCACTGGGCCGCGGGGCCGCCCGTGGCGTTCGCGACCGACGGGGTCTTGTTGCTGCCCGCGGCGGGGGCGGAGCACGCGTCGAGGTGCAAGAGCGACGCGGCGAATGCGACTGCACAGAGCGCGCGGCGGAGCGGGACGGAGGCGCCGGGTGGGTTCATCTTCGCCACGGTACCGACGGGGGCTTCACCATTTCAAGCGCCGTCGACACGGGTTTCGCCGCGCCGCGCGGAGCCCGCGGAGATCGGAGCGCTGGGGCCTTTGCAACCGCCCGCGAGTCCCCTACGATCCGCCCCGCCCGAAAACTGAATCGCCATTCAGTCTTCGGGAATCTACCGCCATCACAAAGAGGTTTCGAGGGACGCATATGTCGAACGAGCTCCGCTTCGATGGGAAGGTCGCGATCGTCACGGGGGCCGGCAACGGCCTCGGCCGCTCTCACGCGCTGCTGCTCGGGAGCCGCGGCGCGAAGGTCGTCGTGAACGACCTCGGCGGCGCGCACACCGGCGGCGGTCGGTCGAGCGCCGCGGCCGACAAGGTGGTCGAAGAGATCCGCGCCGCGGGCGGCGAGGCGGTGGCCAACTACGACTCCGTCGAGGACGGGGCGAAGATCGTCCAGTGCGCGCTCGACGCGTTCGGGCGCATCGACGTGGTGATCAACAACGCGGGCATCCTCCGCGACGTCTCGTACGCGAAGATGAGCGCCGACGACTGGGACCTCATCTACCGCGTTCACGTGCTCGGCGCGCACCGCGTGACCGCCGCCGCGTGGCCCCACATGCGCGAGCAGAAGTACGGCCGCGTGCTCTTCACGGCCTCGGCCGCGGGCATCTACGGCAACTTCGGGCAGGCCAACTACGCCATGGCCAAGCTCGGCCTCGTGGGCTTCTCGAACACGCTCGCGCTCGAAGGCAAGAAGGCCAACGTGCTCGTGAACACCATCGCGCCCATCGCGGGATCGCGCATGACCGAGACCGTGCTCCCGAAGGAGCTCCTCGACGCCCTCAAGCCCGAGTACGTCTCGCCCCTCGTGGCCTGGCTCTGCCACGAGTCGAACACCGACACGGGCGGCCTCTACGAGATCGGCGGCGGCTTCATGGCGAAGCTCCGCTGGGAGCGCGCCGAAGGACGCACCTGGCGCCTCGGCCGCGTCATCACCCCCGAGTCGGTGCGCGATTCGTGGAGTGAGGTCACGAGCTTCGCGAAGGCCACGCACCCCGCGTCGATCAACGAGTCGATGCAGCCCATCATCAACAACGTCGAGGCGGGTCCGTCGAAGGGCGGCAACCAGTTCATCGACGTCGACCTCGCGCTCGGATGGGAGTCTCCCGACGCGAAGAGCGAGTACACCGAGCGCGACGTGTCGCTCTACGCGCTCGGCGTCGGCGCCGGTCGCGACCCCCTCGACGCGAAGGAGCTCAGCCTCGTCTACGAGATGAGCAACGACGGCTTCCACACGCTCCCCACGATGACCGCCGCGATGAGCGTCGGGCTCATCATGAAGATGGCGATGGAGGGCAAGCAGGCCCCGGGGCTCTCGTACGGCCTCGACCGCATCCTCCACGGCGAGCAGTACACCGAGGTCGTGCGGCCGCTGCCCCCGAAGCAGAAGCTCACGAGCCGCGCGAAGGTGAAGGCCATCTACGACAAGGGCAAGGGCGCCGTCGTCGTGATGGAGATCCGCACCAACGACGAGGACGGCGACCTCCTCGCCATCAACGAGATCAGCACCTTCGTCCGCGGCGCGGGCGGATGGGGCGGCGACCGCGGTCCCTCGGGTGATCCCAACGTCGCGCCCGACCGCGCGCCCGACGTCACCATCGAAGAGAAGACCTCGGAGGATCAGGCGCTCCTCTACCGCCTCTCGGGCGACGTGAACCCGCTCCACGCGGACCCGAGCTTCGCGACGAATTTCGGCTTCCAGAAGCCTATTCTGCACGGTCTCTGCACCTACGGCTTCGCGGGCCGTCACGTCGTCAAAGCGTTTGCGAACGGCGACCCCCGCTACATCAAGTCGGTGCGCGCGCGCTTCGCCGAGCCCGTGTTCCCCGGCGAGACGCTCATCACCGAGCTCTGGCGCGAGGGCGACCGCGTGTCGTTCCGCACGCGCGTGAAGGAGCGCGACAAGGTCGTGCTCACGGGCGGCGCCGCCGAGCTCTTCAAGACCATCCCCGTGAAGAAGCCCAGGGCCGCGCCGAAGCCCGCGGCTGCGGGTGCGAGCGCGCCTGCGACGCCCACGACGGGCGACATCTTCGGCGGCATCCGCAAGTACCTCGCGAAGAACGCCGACGTGGCCTCGAAGATCGGCAAGGTCTTTCAGTTCAGGCTCTCGGCGCCCGACAGCGTGTGGACGCTCGACCTCAAGTCCAACAACGTCGCAGTGGGCGAGACCGCGAAGTCCGAGTGCACGCTCGAGCTCACCGACGCGGACTTCATGGCGATGGCCACGGGCAAGGCCAACCCGATGAAGCTCTTCTCCTCGGGCAAGCTCAAGATCTCCGGCGACCTCATGGCCTCGCAGAAGCTCGACTTCCTCACGAAGATCGACAAGGCCGCCGTGGCCGCCGCGATGGCCGACCGCAAGCCCGCCGCCGCGCCCGCAGCAGCGCCCGCCGCCGCCCCGGCCAAGGCCGCGAAGGCGCCCGACCTCTTCAAGGCCCTCGCCGCGCGCCTCGCCGCCACGCCCTCGCTCGCCGCGGAGCTCGGGGGCAAGGTGCAGTTCACCGTGACGGGCCTCGACCGCGCGTGGGTGGTCGACGGCACCTCCGTGACGGAGGGGAAGGCCGCCGACGCGCGCGCCTTCTTCGTGCTGAGCGACGACACCCTCGCGGCCCTCGCGTCGGGCGCGGCCTCGGCGCAGAAGCTCTTCCAGCGGGGCGACCTGCGCGTCGACGGCGACGTGCGCCTCGCCCACCACCTCGGCATCCTCAACCAGCTCGCGTGATGTGAGACGACGACAAGGAGTACGACGATGACTCGACGCGTGAACGTGATCGGCGTGGGCATGGTGAAAT
>JBPOHC010000269.1:0-1558 GCA_052035985.1 Myxococcota bacterium
GCAGAACCCGTTGTCGGCCACGCTCTGCGCGAGGAGTTCCAACTTGTCGGGCGCGACGCTGTTGGGGTTGTAGTTGTTCGCCTCGACCTCTGCGCGGGGCACCACGATCACACGCAGACACGCGGGGTCGACACGGCCTCGCTTCTCGCGCCACGTCGAGGGCGTCGAGGTAGCGGCGACCACCACATCGCACGGTGCGTCGGGGAGCGACGCCTGACGCTCCGTCGAGACCATCGACGACGCCTCTGCGCCGGTCTTCTTCTTCGTGCGCGCCATCACATCACCTCTTCGTAGTACCGCACGAGAGCCTCGCGCGGGTCGTCCCGGTTCTCGACCGGGAGGTTGTTCTCGTAGTCGCCGAGCACGAGCTGCCGCACCTGCTGGCGGGCGACGAACTCGTTCGTGAGGTGCGCTGCGAAACGCCGCTCAAAGATCGTCCGCTTCGTCGTGTCGGGGTACGTCGCGAGGAGGAAGTCGCGGTAGGTGATCCACGAGCGGAAGTTCTGCGGGAGTTTGCGCGCGCGGAAGAGCGTCGCGGCCTTCGCCGTCTCCTGCGCGAGCGCGATGCCCTTGATCCGCTTCTGGAGGCGCGCGTAGGTCCTGGGCTCGAACTCGGGCAGGTCGACGAGGGCCTTGAAACTCTTCTCGTGGATCAGCGATGAGACGCGCGTCTCGCTGATCGGATAGCCCTTCTTGAACTGGAGGTCGTAGATGCGCGAGTAGCGCACGCCCTCGTCGTGGAGGTACTTCCACACGTCGTGGAAGTTCCAGTCGTAGAGTGGGTAGAGCGCGACGTTCGCGCCCTTCGGCGTGCCCCAGAAGATGCGCTCGCCGCCGACCGTGACGGGGTTCTTCGAGACCGCGCGCCAGCGGTTCGGAGACTCTGCTCCGCGCAACCCCACGAGGAAAGCCGCACCCGTAAACGTGCGCTCGAAGTTCTCGATGACGTCGTAGAACCCGAGGCCCTTGTTCCGGTCGCGCACGGTCTCCGTCGCCGCATCCCACGGGCGCGCCTTGATCGCCTCGTCGCGCTTGGGGCGCATCCACAGGTCATGCTTCCCCGGCTCCCACGCGATGAGTTGCCCCTCCGTCAGCGACGTCGCGTTGGTGAGCGCGAACGGCACCTGTAGCCACATCGGGATGGTGCATTCGGGAACGAGGTCCATGATGTACTGAACCTGCTTCACCGTGCTCTCGTAGACCACCTCTTCGTCGAGGAAGTACACGCCAATGCGTACGCCGCGCAGACGCGCCTCCATGAGTGCGAGGTGTGCGAGCACCGTCGAATCTTTGCCGCCCGACACGCTCACGATGATGCGCGTGATGGCGCCGCACGCGTGGAGGTCGAAGACCTGCGCGATGCGCTCGCGAGCCGCGTCCAGAACGCTCCTAGCCTCGAATCGCTGCGTAGGCATCGCGCACCCTTCCGGACCACGCCGCGAAGCGGTCGAAGTACCACCGATCAACCTTGAGGTCGGACACGAGCACGGGAAACGATGGCTGCCCCGTGAGCGTCACCACGTCCGAGAAGTCGATGAAGCGATGGCAGAACTCCATC
>JBPOHC010001012.1:0-6869 GCA_052035985.1 Myxococcota bacterium
GATGCGCGGCGCGCGGTCTACGCGCGTGCGCTTCCCTTCTCTCGGTCGCGCGAGGTGCGTGAGCGCGGAGAGGCCGAGCGACGAGGAGGCGCGACGCGACATCGAGGAGGGCGCCGAAGTCATCACGACGGCGCCTCGCACTCGCTTGACACGCTTACTGGTCGAGTGGCTCCTTGTTCGAGGAGGCGCGAGTGAGAGTGGGGAGCAGACGCGAAGGGTTCCTGGTGGTTTGTTTGCTCGCGGCGTGCAGCGCGGAGCCCTTGTCGGGTCACCTGGCCGACGACGGCTCATCGCCGGTCGACACGCCGTCGAGCGAGGTGGGCGATGCGGGGGTGACGGGGGACACGTCCGCAGACCGCGAGCCGCTCGATGTCCTGGCGCGAGACGCGCTTGTGGACGTGGTCGACGAGCGCGATGCGGTTTCAGTCGACGTGGTGCCGCCGATCGATGTGACGCCGCCGGTCGACGTGACACCGCCGGTTGACGTGACGCCGTCGGTCGACGTGACGCCGCCGGTCGACGTGACGCTGCCTATCGACGTGACGCTGCCGGTCGACGTGACGCCGCCGGTCGACGTGACGCTGCCGGTCGACGTGACGCTGCCGGTCGACGTGACGCCGCCAGTCGACGTGACGCCGCCAGTCGATGTGACGCCACCGATCGACGTGACGCCGCCAGTCGACGTGACGTCGATGTTCGACGCGTCGGTCGACACATCCGTCGACGTTCCTGTGGATGTCGCCGCCGCGGCGGATGCCACGAGCGACACGCCCGCCGACGCGGCCCTCGATCTCACCGAGGGCGACGTCTCGACGCCCCCTGTCAACGAGT
Source organism: Myxococcota bacterium (assembly GCA_052035985.1). Classification (GTDB taxonomy): domain Bacteria; phylum Myxococcota_A; class Polyangia; order Polyangiales; genus CAISKJ01. Next base: position 832 of record JBPOHC010001012.1, read on the forward strand.
GCGTGACCGGCGCCGCGATGTGCGACGTTCACGCGACCTGCACCGACACGCCCATGAGCTACTTGTGCGTCTGTCGATGCGGCTACTCGGGGGACGGGCACACCTGCGTCGACGACTATCCGGGCATCTTGCTCGTCGATCGCCGCGCGGCCCCGGGCGGCGATGGAAGCTGCTGGCGTCTCGCGTACGACACCTTGCAAGCCGCCATCGCGGCCGCGTCACCGGGGGAAGAAATCTGGGTCGCCGCGGGCACCTACGTGCCTGGCGCCTCGCGCACACAGAGTTTCACGCTGCGCAACGGGCTCTCGATCTACGGTGGCTTTGCGGGAACTGAGCGGCTGCGCTCGCAGCGCGACCCGGCGCGCAACATCACCGTGCTCAGCGGAGACCTGCGCGGCGACGACGCGGCGACGGGCTCGATCAGCGACAACGCCTACCGCGTCGTGAACGCGGCGGATGTCGACAACACCGCGCTGCTTGACGGATTCACCGTTCGCGGGGGCAACGGCATCGGCGCCGCCGACGCCGCCGGGTCGGCCATCGCCGCGGTCGCCGGGGCGCCCCACATCGTCGGCTGCTCCATCACGGGAAACTCGGGACCGCGCGGCGCGGTGTACGTCTCGGGCCGCACGGCGCTCATCGAGGACACGACCTTCGTCGACGGGCCCGGCAGCGCGGGGATGCTCCTCGTGCAAGGCGGCTCGGCGACGCTGCGGCGCGTGAGCGTGCGCAACACGGGGTACGAGAGCTTTCTCGTCGCGGGCGGCGGCCGCCTCGACCTCGTCGACAGCACCCTCGCGCCCTCGAACACGGTGGTCAGCCCCGGACGCGCCCTGCGCTCGACGGACTCCACGCTCAACGTCACCAACACCACGATCTCGGGCTTTCAGGGCGCCGCATACATCGAGCGGGGCACCGCGAGCTTCGACCGCTGCGTCTTCGCCGACAACCGTGGGCAGGTGCTCGAGCTCAACGAGGGCGCCGTCGGCGCGGTGAACGCGAGGGTGTCATTCACGGGCTGCACGTTCCGACGCAACCGCGCCGACAGGTCGAGCGTGGGCGGCAGCGGCGGCGCGCTGTGGCTCTTCGGCGCGTCGGCGAACGCGACGATCGACGGGTGCACCTTCGACGCGAACGAGGCGCCCTTCGCGCCGGCGATCCACTCGGTGAGCGCGACGCTCTCGGTGCTGCGCTCGACGGTGCAACGCCACGCGGCCGCGCGGAATACCTCGCCCATCGACGCTGGCGGCACGGTGATCATCCGGGGCTCGACATTCACCGACAACACGTCACTGGGCGATGGGGGCGCGATCTTTCTCACCACGGCCTCCGCGGAGATCACCGACTCCCGCTTCGTGCGGAACACGGCCTCCCTCGACGGCGGAGCGATCTACTCGCTCAACTCCACCCTGCGTGTGGCGCGCTCGATCTTCGCGTCGAACCGCGCCTCGGCGACGGGCGGCGCGATCGCGGCGGTGCTCCCGACGAGCGGCGCGACGACGCCGGTGGTCGACCTCACGAGCGACCGCTTCGACGCCAACTCCGCGCTGCGCGGCGGCGCCGTCGCGACCTCCGTGACCTCGACGACGGCCGTGCCCTTGATGCGAGTCACCAACGCGCAGTTCACGGGCAACACCGCGAGCGCGTCAGGCGGCGCGGCCGCGTTCGAGGTCGGCCGCGTCGTCGTCGTGAACAGCACGTTCTTCGGCAACACGGCGCCTGCGAACCCGATCGTGCTCGGGGCTTCGACGCTCTCCATCGCCAACAGCGCGCTGTGGACCGACGGCGTCTCATCGTTCGCACTCCCGGCGGGGGCGACGCTGCAGTGGAGCGCAGTGCCGGGCGCCTTCGTCGGCGAAGGGAACCTCGCTCTCACCGCGAGCCCCTTCGAACGCCAGAGCGGCACCGACGGAGTGCTCGGGACGAGCGACGACGTGATGGCCCTGGCGCCGGGATCACCCTGCATCGACGCCGGATCGAACGCACTGCTGCCAACCGACACCTGGGACCTCGACGGCGACGGAGATCGCGCGGAGCCGCTCCCCCGCGACCTCACCGACGCAGCGCGCGTGGTCGGCGTGCGCGTCGACCTCGGCGCCTTCGAGTCACGGTAACGAACCTCGCGCTCGCCGCGGCACCCCAGCGGATTCGGGGGACCCCCTCCGCGAGGGGAGTCTTGAGCGCCGTCTGCGCCCACTCGAGGTGGGCGAGGTTCGGGGCCGTCACGGGGTCTTTGGTCCCTCGAACTCCACACGCAGCGCTGCGAAGGCGAGCATCACGCGTGGGTGTCGACGCCTGCGTGGTCCATCGACTTCGTGCGGCGCTTGAACTCCGTGTTGACCCGCTCGATCGGGTTCATCGTACGCAGCGTGTCCCAGCACTCGCACGGCACCTCGCTCACCTCGAAGCGCACCGCGCTGGCGTCGAGGCCGCACGTCATCACGCCCCGGCGCGTGGCGAGACGCGCGAGGTTCGACGCGCTACGATCGCCGACACCAGCGCGAGGAGCACACCCAACGTGGAAGGCGCATCGGTTCGTGACCCTGGTGCCGCACCACAGGAGCACCCCTCTGGCGGACAGGTCGATTCGCTCCACGCGGGGTCGTACCCGCGCACGAGGTCGCGGCAGGTCGACGACATGACGGCACGCTCGAACTGGGCGCGCGAGAGCGTGGGCACGGCCACACCGTTGACGTGCGGGGTGTAGGTTCCGTTCGACGCCAGCGCGACGCCGGGGAAGCGCCCCCCGTATCCCGAGGGAACCACCACGCCGCCATCGCCGGGCGAGACCGGGAGCAAGAGCGTCATGCCCACGATCGACTGCGTGTCGTACGGCGCGAGTGCTCCTACGGGGAGCACGTCACCCACCGCGACGCCCGGCGCCGTGCCGTGGATCTCGTCGACCCTCGCGCTCGGCCTCTCGAGGTTTGCTTCGATCACCACGGCACGAAGCACCCCCGAGGCAGGCACTGCGTAGGGAGGTTGATACTCGAGCCCGTCGCCACAGACCGTCGTCCAGAGCGGCGAGCAGTACCCCGGTTGAATGAGCGCGGCTTCTTCGACGGTGAGCCCGGCGGCCGCGAGCCACGCGAGCAGGCGCGGCTCGTCTGCGAGGTCCGCCACGAGGGCGTTGTTTCGCTCGCGGGCGATTCGATCGACGAGCGTAGCCTCGCCGCCGACGTCGAGCAGATGCGCGACGGCGCATCGGGTTCCGTCGGCGTCGACGAAGTAGGGCGTGCGCGCTGCGAAGTCGCGGTTCTGCGGAAAGCGACCGTCGGACCGATAGCGCGCGAGCTCTTCGAGCAGAAGCGCACGAACGATCTGCTGGAGCGACGTGAGTCCGCGGAGGTCACGCGTGTGGGCGGCGCGCTCCGCGCGCTCAATGTGGCGGGCGATGCGCTCTCGCTCCTCCTCTGCGTTGCGTAGGTGATCGCTGAGATCGGCGTGGTCGTGGTTCATGGGAGCGAGCGTACGTGCGGCGCCGCGTCTTTGTCGCGTGTCGGGGCGCTCGCGGTAGCTCGGGCCGCGCGTCGCGACGAGGTGCGCGCGGACTTCGACGCCGCCCGCCTCACGGAAGCTGCGTAGCGCTGACTGGTGTACAGGGATTTGGGTGCGATACACCCGGCCGAAGCGACGTCAACCACACTCGCGGTCAAGGCACCCACGTCGGGCTCGGTGCGGTGGGCGCTGTCGTGATCGGCGCGCTCTCGCTCTCGTGGCGCAGCGGAATGACCGCCCTCGCGCGCATCCATCCAGCGTCAGACTCGGCACGCAGCGTGACCTCGCCCGCGACGCCCTCAGGCGTGGCGAGCACGAGGTCGACGTCGCGCGAAGCGCCGGGCGCGACCACCCACGCCGCAGGCCCGACCAGCAACGACGCGCCCTGGGGGAACTCCAGCGTCACGGTGATCGGCGTGTCGAGGCCGGGCGCGCGTGTGATGCGCGCGGTCACGTAGCGAAGGGGGGAAGTCGTCGAGCTGCGTTCGATCCACTCGGCGACGAAGGGCGCCTCGGGCTCGAAGCACGCGCCTGAGAAGGTGCACGCCGCGCCCGCGCCTGCCTCGCAGATCGGCGTGCTGGCGGCGTAGGGGTAGCGATCGTTCGCGGCGTGCACGGTGTCCTCGCCGACGCCCGAGCAGCGGAGCGCGTCGAGGAAGTCTGCGAGGTGCGGCGTCGACTCGCCCGTCGAACATGCGTCGTAGAGTGACGGGTCGTACCAGAGGTGGCGCGTGTAACAGCGCGCCCAGGGCGACGCGTTCATGCGCGGGGTGACGAGCGCGCGGTACACGCCCGCAGAGCCGGGCGCGTCGTCGCCGGAAGCGTGCGAGAGGGCCCAGAGCGTCGCGCTGACCTCGTTCTCGTCGAGCGGCTGCAGCGGGTCAGCGGCCGGGTTCGGGCGCTCCCACGGGCGCGTCGACGTGCTCGCGCGCCGCGCGATGTCGGCCCAGAAGAACGTGCCCCTCGAGACCGAGTAGAGCCGCGAGTCGTCGCGGATGTCGCAGCTCGTCCAGGTGGCCCAGCCCTCACTCCACGCCTGTCCGGGCATGGTGGGATAGCCGAGGTAGTGCGCGCCGCCCTCGCGAGGGAGCGTGCCCCACGCGGCCATCACCCAGTGGCCGAGCTCGTGGAGCGAGACCGCGTCGGACCAGAAGACCTCGTCGCTGTTGCCGCGAATCCAGAGCTGCGAGGCGAAGCGCTGCCCCGCGACGCGCGTGTGGAAGAGGTCGCCGAAGCACGACCCGCAGGTCCATTCGACGCCGCGCCGCACCCACGCGATCAGGTCGAGCTGCGGCGGATCGGTGAGGTGCGAGCGAACGCGGGCGATCCCCGCGCGCACGTCGTCGAAGAGGGCCGCGCCAGGCGAGTCTTCGAGCGAGATCGTCACGATGGCGCCGTCGTCGGGCAACGGCCAGCGCCACGACCAGATCGCGCCCGTACTCCTTGCGCCATCGGGGCGGTACAAGCCCGCGCTGAGGCCCGGATCGCCTGCGGCGAACTCGATGTGCCCCGCCTCGCCGGTCGCAGCGATGACCTCGAGCTGATCGCCGTCGAGCCGTGACTCGGGGACGCTCATTTCGAAGCGACCCACATCGTCGGTGACCGCTCGCCCCACAACAAGGTCTCCGCGTCGCGCGTGCACCGCGAAGCCCCGCGCGGGACGCTCGACGGGTGCGAGCCACGAGAGGCGATCGTCGGCGGGCGGCTTTCGCGTGTAGCGCACCTCCCCGTGAAGCACTCGCGTCGGCCCCGCAGGGACGCACGCTGCGCCGAGCGGACCGCCCAGGCAGGCTCCCTCACAGGGCGCCGAGCGCCACGCGCCTGCTTCGCATCGCTCGATGGCGCCGCCGTCTGCACACCGGCTGCTGCCGTGCGCGCACGCGCCCGCGGGGACGCACGCCCCCTCGGTGCCTCGCATCACGCAACGCTCACCGGGCTCGCATGGGATCCGGGTCATCGAGCCAGACGACGACGACGACGCGCACATCACGAGGGTGTTCTCGTCGGCGCATTGGCGAGAGAGCTCGTAGGTCCAGCAAAAGTCGTCGCGCAGCGTCGTCACGGTGCGCCCATCCGCGAGGGCGTCGTCCGCAAGCGCGTCACGCGGCGCGTCCGCGACGTCTGCGTCAGCGGTCGCGTCGGCATCGCGCGCGTCGCGCGAGGAGTCTCGCGCGGCGTCGTCCCGCCGCATCACCGCGTCGATGGACGCGTCGATGGGCGCGTCGGGGGCCGCATCGAGCGCCACGTCGTCGTAGGTCGCGTCTGCATCGCCTGCCGCTGAGTCTCTGCTGTTCTCGCCGCCAACGTCGGGCTCCGCGCTGCATCCGCCGAGGAGCGTCGCGAGCGCGAGAAGAGCGCGCGCCGTGGCCCTCGAAGCGTGCGTCGATACTGGTGTGCGCATCGGTGCTACCCCAATCCCCTTCTCGGCCGACGCCCGCGAGAGGGATACATCAGTTCCCGCAGGCCGTCGCACCCTTCCCGCGTGACTTGTCCAGCGTCCTTCGGTTGCGCGAGTGCTTGCGCGACGTTCACGCGTCGGC
>JBPOHC010000748.1:0-6164 GCA_052035985.1 Myxococcota bacterium
GGGATGTCGAAGATGTCGAGCTCGTGCTTCTGGATGAGGTGAAGCAGGAGGTCGAGGGGTCCCTCGAACTCGGGCAGCGAGACCTGCCATGCCTCGTCGATCAGCGCGGCTTCGGAGGTCATCGTTCGCGCGAGGGTGTCACCGCGTCGCTCGCGGGGTCAACCGCGGGGGTGGAAGCGCGCGTGCGACTGGCGCAGGTGCTCCGCGGTGACGTGGGTGTAGACCTGCGTCGTGGCGATGTCGGCGTGGCCGAGCATGGTCTGCACGGCGCGCAGGTCGGCGCCGCGCTCGAGCAGGTGCGTGGCGAAGGAGTGCCGGAGCTTGTGCGGCGAGATGGGCTTGGTGATGCCCGCGCAGCGGGCGTAGCGGCCGAGGAGCTTCCAGAAGCCCTGGCGGGTCATTCCGGAGCCGCGCTCGGTGAGGAAGAGATGCACGCTCTCGCCGCGGACGGCCCAGCGCTGGCGCACGTCGCGGAGGTACCTCACGAGCGCGTCGCGGGCGACCTCGCCGAAGGGCACCATGCGCCGCTTGTCGCCCTTGCCGAGGGCAGACACCACGCACTGATCGAGGTCGATGTCGGTGAGCTTGAGCCCCACGAGCTCGCTCACGCGCAGCCCCGAGGCGTAGAGGAGCTGGAGCATCGAGACGTCGCGACAGCCGCGCGGCGTCGTCGCGTCGGGCGCCGCGAGGAGGAGCTCCACCTCGGGGAAGGTGAGCACCTGCGGGAGCTTGCGCGGCAGGCGCGGCCCGGTGACCAGGGCCGTCGGGTCGGCGGTGACGTGCCGCTCGGCGAGGAGGAACTTGTAGAAACCTCTCAGCGCTGAGAGCTTGCGAGCCTGGGCTCGCGCGGAGATTCCTGCGCGAGAGAGCGAGACGAGCCACGCGGCGACGTCGCCCGCGTCGATGGCAGCGAAGGGCTTCGTGAGGTCCTGCCGGACGAAGACCGCGAAGCGAAGAAGATCACCCGCATAGGCTTCTACGCTCCGCTGAGCGAGGCCCCTTTCGACTCGGAGGTGGGCCAGGTATCCATCGAGGAGAACGTCGTCGTCGCGCACGAGGCCGACACTAGGCGAACGCGCTCGGCGACCGCCAATTTCTGCGCGATTTCCCTTTACACGAGCGCGCGCGATATGGTCGGTGCGGCGTGGACGGAACGCGGCGTTGCGTGTCGGCTGCGGCGGGAGTTATTGTCTCCCTCCCGGCGCGTCGGCACACGGGCCCATAGCTCAACTGGTGAGAGCACCCGACTTATAATCGGGAGGTTTCGGGTTCAATCCCCGATGGGCCTATCGATCATCGAAATCCGCGGCGTCCGGCGTGGAGGACCCTTAGGGTGCGCGAACAACTCGAAGCGTTGGAGGAACTGTCTCGGACCGACCTGGCCTTTCGCCAGATCGACGTAGAGCTCGGCGAGGTCGACTCGCAGCTCTCGGAGCTCCGCTCGAACGTCGACAAGATCCGCGAGCTTCTCGACCGGGAGCGCACGCAGCTCGCCGAGGCCGAGAAGATGCGCCAGGGTCATCAGGCCGAGCTCGAGGCGATCGCGGAGAAATCCCTTCGCTCGAAGAAGCGGCAGGAGATCGCGCGCAACAACCGCGAGATGGAGGCGACGACGCGCGAGCTCGACGTGCTCAAGCGCGAGAAGGAGGAGCGCACGGCGGAGGCCGAGCGGCTCTCTCAGGTGGTCGTCGAGGTGCAGGCGAGCATCGCGCGGCACGAGGGCGATTTCGCCGAGCTCGCGCGGCACCTCGCCGACGAGGAGGCCGTCGCCAAGGGCCGCAGCGAGGAGCTCCGCGGCCGCAAGCGGGCGATGGATGACGAGCGCAAGGCCATCGCGTCGCGCATCCAGGCGGACATCCTGCGCAAGTACAACATGGCCTTCTCGCGCCGCGGCAGCGGCGTGTCGGAGTGCACCGGGGGCGTGTGCCGCGGCTGTCATGTCACCCTGCGCCCGCAGCTCTACAACCAGATCCTCCGCGCGGATCAGGTCTACCAGTGCCCGAACTGCAACCGGATCCTGCTCGTGCCGCGCTCCGCGCTGGCGCGCTGAACCGACGCGACGGGTGCGATGCTGAACGCCTGCCCGCAATGCCAGAGAACGTTCCCCGCCGAGGTCTCGGCGTTCTGCCCGGCTGACGGCGTCGCGCTCAAGCCCATCTCGGAGGTCCCCGTCGCGAAGGACCCCGAGGACCCCATCGTCGGGCACACGCTCGCCGACCGCTTCGAAATCCGTCGCGTCATCGCCGAGGGCTCGATGGGCCGCGTCTACGAGGCCCGCCTCGTCGGCGACGACCGCAGGGTCGCGGTGAAGATCCTCCACCCCCAGGTGGCGGAGGATCAGGTGAACATCGAGCGATTTCGCCGCGAGGCCGAGACCTCGCGGCGGCTCGCCCACGACTACATCGTCGACGTGATCGACTTCGCGTCGGTGCCCGGCGTCCCCGGCCGCGCGTCGCGGACGTGGTACCTCGCGATGGAGTACCTCGACGGCGAGGAGCTCCGTGAGCTCCTCCAGCGCGAGAAGACGCTCTCGCTCGCGACGATGATCCGCGTGCTCTCTCAGATCGCGCTCGCGCTCGCGCCGGCCCACACGGCGGGCCTCGTGCACCGCGACATGAAGCCCGACAACGTCTTCGTCGTGCGCGACGGCGACGACGTGCGGGTGAAGCTCCTCGATTTCGGGTCGGTGAAGTTCACCCGGGGCCAGGACCGCGGGCACAAGCTCACCGTGCTCGGCACCACCATCGGCTCGCCCTACTACATGGCCCCGGAGCAGGCGCAGGGCGACCCCGACCTCGACCACCGCGCCGACGTGTGGGCCGTCAACGCGATCCTCTACGAGGCCCTCGTGGGCCGCGTGCCCTTCAAGGGCTCCAACGGGCCGCAGATTCTCTTTCGCATCCTGAGCGACGACCCCGAGCCGCCGACCTTCGTCAACGACGCGCTCCCCGCGCGCATCGATGACGTGATCATGAAGGGCTTCCGTAAGAAGCCCGCGGATCGGTACCAGTCGGTCGGAGACCTCGCCGACGCGCTCGGGCACGCGCTGGGGCTCAAGGGGTCACACGCCGAGTGGGCCGTGACGCCGAGCGCGGAGCTCCTCAAGCAGCTCCCCGGATCGAAGGCCCCGCCAACGCTCGACACGACCGCGGACAAGGCAAACCGCCCGACGAGCGGCGCGCACCCGCAGGCCCGCAACGAGCCCGCCGACCCCGCTCCCCTCGCCCCGCCGCCCCCCGCGCAGGAGGCGTACGGCGACCCCGACGAGTTCCCCGTCGTGAAGCCGTCGAAGGCGCCGATGTACGCCGCCATCGCGGCGGCCTCGCTCGTCGTGATCGGCGGCGTGGTGTTCCTCCTCACGCGTTGATGCGCCATGTCTGACGGCGCGCAGCTCGTGGTGATCGGCGCCGGCGTCGCGGGCCTCTCGACCGCGCTGTGGGGCGCGGTGCTCGGGCTCCGCGTGGTGCTCTTCGAAGCGCGCGACCGGAGCGGAGGGCAGCTCCGCGACATCCCGCTCCCGATGGAGAACGTCCCGGGCCACCTCCGCGTGTCGGGCGAGGCGCTCGCAGAGACGCTCCGCGCGCAGGTCATCGCGGCGGGCGTCGACGTGCGCGTGGGACATCGGGCCGAGCTCGACGCGCGCGCCCTCACAGTGCGCTCGGACCGCGCTGCGCCGCTCTCACCTGAAGCCGTCGTGATCGCCACGGGCGTGCGTCGTCGCCTGCTCGGCGTCCGCGGTGAGCGCGAGTTCGCGGGCCGCTCGGTGCTTCACAACGTCGGCGCCGACCCGAGCGTCTACGCCGGGCGTCGCGCGGTGATCGTCGGCGGCGGCGACGACGCGTTCGAACACGCGGCGCTGCTCGCGCCCCACGCCGCGGAGGTGACGCTGGTGCACCGCGGCGACCGCTTCTCCGCGAGGCCCGCGTTGCGCGACCCCGTGCTTCGCGACGCGCGCGTGCGCGTGCTGCCGTCGACGATCGTGGAGGCCCTCGAAGGCGGGGAGCGCGTCGAGTCGGTCGCGCTGCGCTCGCGCGAAGGACGCTCGGTGATCGCGGCCGATGTGGTGTTCGTGTGTGTGGGTCCGTCGCCCGCGAGCGAGGGCTTCGGCGTCGCGACCGACGAGCGCGGCTACGTGCGCGTCGACCGGCTCCAGCGCACGTCGCGAGAGGGCGTGTTCGCGGTGGGCGACGTGTGCTGCCCCGAGGCGCCCACCATCGCGACGGCGATGGGACACGGCGCGATCGCGGCGAAGGCCGTCGTGGGCGGGCTCGCGCGGCCCGCGGTGCAGGCGGCTCGCGCGGATCGGCTGTCGCTCAAGGGCCTCACGCTGCCCGCGCGCATCGGCGTGTACCCGCGCGAGCGGCGGCGGCTCCAGACGCTCACGTTCGACATCACCTTCGAGGTCGACGCGAGCCTCGCGGCCCCGAGCGACTCGCTCCAGCGGACGATCGACTACGCGGCCGTGGCGAAGGACGTCGCCGCGCTCCTCGCGGAGCAGCACTTCAACCTCATCGAGACGGTGGCCGACGTGCTCGCGGCGCGGCTCATCGAGCGCTTCGGCGCGCGTGCGGTGAGGGTGAGGGTGACGAAGCCGGGCGTGCCCCAGCGGCAGTCGGCCGCGTCGATCGAGGTCGAGCGAAGGCGCGCGTAGCGGCCCGCCGAAGGGCTGTTCAGAACGTTCCGCCGAGCGAGATCCCGTTGAGCGAGGGCGCGAGGTGGAGCGTGGCGCCGCGTCGAACGTGGATCGTCTCGCGAGGCCAGAAGAGCAGCGCGCCCAGCGTGAAGGCGGCGCCGATTCCGCCTACGACCGCGGACACGGTCGCGATGGTCTGGTTCTCTTCGATCACGCGGAGGTGCTCGCGCCCCTGGGCCTGGTACTCCGCGGCGCGCGCGGCGTCTCTCGTGCGGTAGTACTCGAAGCTCGACGCGAGCGTGTTGTACTCGTCGATCCAGCGGTTGTTGTAGGCCGTCACGCCGATCGCGACGCCGAAGCCGACGGCCGCCACGCTGGCCCCCGCGACGATCGCCGGAACGAATCCTCCGCGGCGTTGCGTGACGACCTCATCACCGCCGCCGTCGTGCGGCGGAGGCGCGACCACCGGCGGAATGACGACGGGCGGGGTCACGACCGGAGGCGTCACGACCGGAGGCGTGACGACGGGCGGAGTGACCACCGGTGGCGTGACGGGGCGCGTGGCGTTCGGCGCGAGCGCGGCCATCGCGGCGTCGTTGGCGCCGGGGGGCGCGCTGCCGATGTAGCCCTCGTGCGTGACGGTGTTGAGCGTGATGGTGAGCGAGCGACCGGGCTCGACGCGCGCCTGAAACTGCGCCGATCCGCCGTTCGGCGCGCGGGCTTCGAGGACGTGCGGCCCCGCGGCGACCTCTCGCGGCCCTCGCAGCGGCGCGACGCCGATGGAGGTGCCGTCGATGTAGATCTCCGCGCCCGCGGGGACCGCGAGGACGTTGAGCGACGCGAGCCTCTGGCGCGCTTCGGCCACGGTTCGCTCGATCTGCGCGCGCTGCTCGGGGGTGACCCCCGTCGCGTCGCGGAGGTAGCGCTCGAACCACGAAATCGCTTCGAGGGGCTGCTCGAGCTCGAGGTAGCAGTTCGCGATGTTCACCATCACCGACGGGTGAGGGCGGACGCGGTACGCGCGCTGAAACGAGACCAGCGCCTCCGCGAAGCGCCGCGCGCCGAAATGCTGAACCCCCTCCTGGAACGCGACGCGCGCCTCGGACGGGCTCTGCGCCATCGCCGCCGAAGGGATCATCGCCAGGGAGGCGCCGATGAGCAGGGCCCCGATCGCATTCCGTGTTGCCATGAGTTCTCGCGAAACGGTGGTGTGCCCGGTCGGGGCGGGTTTGACAAGATCCTGCGGTCTTCCCGCGGCGCGCCATGTTGAGGGCGGCGGGAGGCGAGCGCGACGGGCGCGAGCGAGGCGACGGGAGATCAGTAGGGGTTGTCGGTCACGAAGCCCGCGCCCGCAGGACCACGGGGCCGGGCCGGCGCGCGAGGACGCGCAGGACGCGACGACGGCCGCGGCGCCGCGGGAGCAGCCTCGGGCGCAGCGGCGGCAGGCGCAGGCGCTGCGACCGGCGCAGGCGCTGCGACGGGCGCAGGGGGCGGAGGTTCGGGCGCTGCGACGGGCGCGGGCGGCGGAGGC
>JBPOHC010000017.1:0-2162 GCA_052035985.1 Myxococcota bacterium
GGCTCGATACAGGGTCGCGGCGCAAGATGCTCTTGCGGACGGACGTCCCTCTTCATCCTGCGCGCCCGCGGGTGCGCTTCCTTTCGAGGGCAGCATCGCTCATCTGCCGCTGTCGCGAATTGGCCCCGGGCGTGGTCGAGGTGGTCCGCGGTCTACTTCGCGTCGTTCCGCTCGCCGAACACATCATCCAGCGATGTCGCGCGCGCGGCGCTGGCGATCCAGCGGCGAAGCTGAGACGCGTCTCGGCAGGCTGCGACTCGCTCGCGCGTGGCGTCGCTCACCTCGAGCCCGCGTGACGCGAGCACGACCAGCAGCGCGTTGGCTTCCCCGCGCGCCACACCTCGCGCCTCGCCGACGGCTTCGATCTCGCGTCGAAGCGCGAGGTATGCGGGGCTCGGAGGGGTCACGATCGGGTTCATCAGCATCTCCCGGACGACGGCGACCAGCGGGTCGCCGAGCATTGAAATCATCGCCTGGACAAGCGCCTCACGCAACTGCGCGTCGGGCGCTGACTCGATCACCTCGACGACTGCGCGCACGACCTCTTGCGCCTCGCGGCCTCGCTGGTCGTGCACCGCCCACGCGGCGAGCACCGCGAGCTCGGGCGTCTTCGTCGCCAGGAGGCGCTCGACCTCCGCGAGTGTCAGACGCACCACCACGGGCGCCAGCGCGAGTCGCGTGCCCGCGGGGCCGGTCGCCTGCGCGATCTGTCCCGCCCACGTCGCGACGCTCGCGTCGTGCGTGAGCACGATCACGTCGCCCATCGCGCCGCGCGCATCGAGCAACACGCCCGCCGCGGCGAGCCAGCGCCGTTGCTTGTCATCGTCGCGCGCGAGCTGGACCTCGACGACCACCCACGGGCCGCGCTCCCCGTCGCCCACGAGCACGAGGTCAGGTCTCACCTCGAGCGGGTTCGCGACGCGGAGCGTTGAGTCTGCGGCCTTGACGTCCGCGGGCAGACCGCGATGTCCGAGGGTTCGCAGCACCTGGTCGAGCAGGTCGGGGCGTTGCGCGAGGAGCGCGACGAGGGTCTCGTGTGCGGGGCCCGGCATGGGCTGCGACTACCGCACGCGAAGGCCGAACGCCAGAGACGCGATCGCGTCGACGAAGGCACGCTCGTCGGCGTACCGTCGCGCGCGCTGAGGCGCGGTCGCAGACGGTCGCGCGGCGCCGGAGGAGGAAGACGATGGCGAGGGCGTGGGCGATCAAGTTGGGGAGCGGCGGCCGATGCGTTCCGTTCTGCGAGAAGCACGGCATCGTCGGTGTGGGGTGGGGTAATCTCGACGTCGCGATGCTCTCCGGAGGGAAGCGCGATCAACTCCGCGACGCGCTGAAGAAGTCCTACGGCAACGACGCGCGGGCGCTCGGCAGCGCGGTCGGGCAGCTCTGGCGGTTCGCGCGCGAGTGCTCGATCGGCGACTACGTCATCTACTACGACCCGCCGCAAAAGCGCGTTCAGGTCGCGAAGGTCACCTCCGAACTGAAGCGCAGAGATTTCGAGCCGACGGTCAACATCGACGTGTGGCTCTACCGCGAGGTGAAGCTCGCGACGGCTCCCATCGCGATCGTCGACTTCTACGGCGCGCTGAAGGGGGCGGTCCTCGGTCCTCGCATGAGCTTCTGGGAGCTGCGCGGTCAGGCGGCGACCGTGGAGCAACTGTTTCTCGGCAACCCGGTCGGGCCCTGGGTCGCGCCCGATCCTCAGATTCTCGCGAGCTACCAGACGTTGCGAGACCTCGTGCTCGCCCGCACGAAGCTCCTGGACGCGTCGGACTGGGAGCGTCTTGCTGCAGACTACTTTCGCGAGCAGGGGGCGCGAGTCGAAGAGGAGCACATCGGAGGCAGCATGGCCGTGATCGACTTCGAGGCTCGCTTCGATCGTGGCGAACTCGGAACGGAGCTGTGGCGCGTTCAGGTGAAGCACCTCAAACACCCCGTTGACTGGGCCGCGATCGAGAAGGACTACGACAATTCGGGGGACTGCGACCGCTTCGCGTACGTGTCCGTGGCGGGCTTCACGACAGACGCCATGGAGAAGGCCGACGAGAAGGGAGACATCGTCCTGCTCGAGGCGCAGGACTTCACGCGCTTCCTGCTCTCGGGACGGTTCCGGTCGGCGTTGCAGGCGAAGCTGAAGCTCCCCTTCGGTGCGACGGTGTGAC
>JBPOHC010001006.1:0-2156 GCA_052035985.1 Myxococcota bacterium
CCCGCCTGGATCTGGCGGAGCTTCCCCGGCGCCAGCCACGGGATCGTGCCCTTGTAGGTCGAGGTCTTGCCCCGCACCTCGAGCACCTTGTCGCCGCGGTCGTAGGTGGCGAAGGTCTTGAGCCCGAGCTCCTTGATGAGCTTGTAGACACGGGGCTGGCCGTTGCCGATCCACTCGCCGCCCCAGTCGACCTCGGCGCCTTCGAGCACGCCGCTCCAGGTCCTGCCGCCGACGCGGTCGCGCGCCTCGAGCACGTGCACGTCGACGCCGCGCTTCTTCAGTTCGAAGGCCGCGGTGAGGCCCGCGGCGCCAGCTCCGACCACGAGGCACTCGGTGTCTTTCATGAGGGCCGCGGAGGATACCGACGGGCCCGAGAGCGTGTCGAGCGGCGCGCCTCGAAGCGCCGAGCGCGCCGCAGGGATGACGCGGCCAATTTCAGCGAGTCGAGCTCGAAGCGAGGCTGATTTTGGAAGGGTGATTTGTGTAGTCTCCGCGGGGCGCGAGGCATGGCTGTGCACAACGAGGGGACGCTCTTCCTCCTGAACGCGGGGTCGATCCGCGGCGACGCGTGCGAGGTCGTCGCGTGGCATGGGCGCGAGGCGCTCTCGACGCTCTACGAGTTCGAAGTGAACGCTCGCGTCGACCCGCTGCTCGCGGGCGAGGTGGTGACGCGCGCGCTCGGAGAGGCCGCCACGCTCACCATCGCGGGCGCCCGCGGGGTCGTGCGGCAGGTGCACGGGATCGTGAGCGAGGTGCGCCTCGACGGGCGCGACGAGACGTGGTGGTTCCGCATCGTCCCGCGGCTCTGGACGACCACGCAGCGGATGACCACGCGCGTCTTTCAAGACTGCGCCATCGATCAGGTGATCAGCGCGGTGCTCGCGCGAGGCTCCATCGATCACGCGTGGAGGCTGCTCCGAAAGCTCCCGCCGCGCGCGTACTGCGTGCAGTACCAGGAGACCGACTACCAGTTCATCGCGCGGCTGCTCGCCGAGGCGGGCGTCGCGTACGCGATCGAACAGCCGCTCCAGGTCGAAGAGAGCGCGTCGCCGCCCGCCGAGCGCGTGGTCTTCTTCGACGCCGTGGGCGGCTATCGCCCGCTGCCTCCCGCCCCCGATGAGGTCGTCGACGAGCGCGTGGAGCACCCCCACGTGGCCTTCGGTCGCGCCGCGGGGATGTCGACGCGCGCCGAGTCTCTCTGGCGCATCGACTGCCGCGCGACGCTGCGCCCCTCGTCGGTGTCGCTCAAGGGCTACGACTCGCTGCGGCCCTCGCTCGACCTCTCGGCCTCGACGGCGGCCTGCGTCGAAGCCCTCGCGCCCCACGAAGACGCGATGTCACACTATGTCCACGAAGACGCGTTCGAAGAGAGCGACGCGTCGCGCGCGTCGAGCGTCACGCGCCTCGAACAGCTCAGGGCCGACGCGCGCGTCGACGAGTCGGAGGGCGACTGCGCGCGCATGACGCCGGGCCGCACCTTCGCCGTCGAGGGCCATCCCCTCGCGCTGTTTCAAGCGCCGCGGGTCGTGCTGGCCGTCGAGCACGAGGGCCGCGCGGCGCAGCACGGAGACAAGCTCACCCACGAGGAGCGCGTCGAGCGGCTCTATCGCAACCGCGTGCGGAGCGCGCCCGCCGACGTGATGGCGCGCCCGCCGAGGCCGCAGCGGGCGACCGTGCAGACGCTCGAGACCGCCGTCGTGGTGGGCCCGCCGGGGCAGGAGGTCTACGTCGACGCGCTCGGCCGCGTGCGCGTGGAGTTCCATTGGAACCGCGAGGCGCCGAGGGACGGGAGCAACACGTGCTGGCTGCGCGTGAGCCAGGCGTGGTCGGGCGCGGGCTTCGGCGCGCAGTTCATCCCGCGCGTGGGGACCGAGGTGCTCGTGTCGTTCCTCGGCGGCGACCCCGATCGCCCCGTGGTGACCGGGAGTCTTTACAGCGCCGAGCAGCGCTTTCCCTTCGACCTCGAAGCGCCCCACGCGACGAGCGGCGTACGGACCCAGTCGGTGCCCGGGGGCGGCGGCCACAACGAGCTCTCCTTCCACGACGAGAAGCACCGCGAGCTGGTGTTCCTCCGCGCCGAGCGAGACCTCCGCGCCCGCGCGCAGCGGAGCTACGACCACCACGCGGGCGAAGGCCACGAGCGCTTCGACCGCTCG
>JBPOHC010000547.1:0-32415 GCA_052035985.1 Myxococcota bacterium
GACGCATTCGCGCACGCACGGAGCAGAGACGCATGGATGGCAAGCAGTTCGTCGCCGAGACCCGCGCAGCGCACCGAGCCTGGACCGAGAAGGTCGAGGCAAGGGCCATGAAGAAGGGCATCAAGAAAGGCATCGAGAAAGGCATCGAGAAAGGGCGCGAAGAGGGCCTGCGCATCGCCGTGGTGGCCTACTGCGAAGCAGCGGGCATCGCCCTCGACGACGAGCGACGCGCCTCGCTCGACAACGCCAACGCCGCGGAGCTCGACGCCCGCCTCGCCGCGCTCCGCGCCACCCGCGCCTGGACGTAGCGCGTATCGCGAGCGCGCTCCCCCTCGTCGCGAGCGCGCTCCCGCCATCGTCCCGGAGCGCTCTCCCTACTCGCCGCAGCGCACCCCCGTGCTCCGACTTGTCAGACCGTCAAACCCGCTTGTCAGAACGTCAACTTCGTTTGTCAGACCGTCAACTCCGCCGAGCGCTCCCCTACCCTCGCGGCGCGCCGCTGCCTCACGGCGCGGTCACTTCGTCGTCTGAGACCACCGAGCTGGCCATGGCGAAGGTACCGAGCGTCCCCGGGCGGCGGTACACGCTCCCGCAGCCCGCCTGCGCCGTGCCTGGAACCACCCTGCACGTGAAGCCCGACGCGCACACCTCGGGGCCCGCGCACTGTGACGAGAGGTCCATCGGCACCGCGTAGACCTTGTCGTCGACGAAGTCGGTCTCGGCCACCGCGCGCACGCCCACCTGCCCCAGCGCCTCGACCTCGATGCGAAGACGCTCGTCGGTCCGCCGCTCGTCGACGATCCCGAGCTTGTACTCCGTCGCCGTCGAGAGCGGGATCGTCGGGAGCCCCGCGTTGCTCGTCGTCGAGCACGCGTCGCCCGCGAGCGCGAAGGTGCGCTGCCACGTGTAGTTGGTGCTCCCCGCGCCGCGCGAGAGGCGCACCGTCACGCGGTCGATCGTGGGGCAGCCGATGTTCGTCGAGAGGATCAGCATCACCTCGCGGCGAGAGCGCACGCAGCCCGCGGGCGAGAGCGCCGCCATCGCAGCGAACATCGCCAGCGGCACACGAGAGAGGGCGGTCGTCGAGGTCATCACGCGGTGCCGCGGAGACTACCGAAGATCCGCGCCGCGCATCAACGGAAGATGCCGCGCCGATCTTTGAGCCCGCGGTTCACCATGCTCTGCACCGTGGCGCGGACCTGCCAGACCTTCTCCTCGATCACGGCGTCGTCGTCGTCGGGGTCGCCCGTGGCCCTGATCGGCTCGCCGAACCAGATGTGATACTTCACCGGCATCGGCAGGAATCCCCCCGGCAGGAGGAGCTGCGGGATCACCGGAAACGCGGGCGCGCCCGTGAGCTTCGCGAGGCGCGTGAGGTTCGCGACCGAGATGTACTGCTCCTCGGCGCCGACCACCGCCACGGGGACGATGGGCGTTCCTGTCGCGAGCGCGAGGCGCATGAAGCCGAGGCCGAAGTCCGAGAGCTTGTAGCGCTGCGAGAAAGGCTTCGAGATCCCCTTCGACCCCTCGGGGAACACGAGGATCGCCTCCTCGCGCTCCAGGAGTCGCTGACAGTTCTCGGGCACGCCCACGATCTGCCCCATGCGCGTGAAGAAGGTCGAGACGAAGGGGAGCGTCGCGCTCCACTTCTCGACCATGCTGCGCACGTACCTCGGGGGGTCGCGTTCGAGCAGCAGCGCGCAGCCGATCGCGAGCCCGTCGAGCGGGATCTGCCCCGAGTGGTTCGACACGAGCAGCACCCTTCCTTCGGGCACGTTCTCGATGCCGTGAACCTCCGCACGGAACCAGTCGCGGTAGAGCGCGCGCGCCACCACCATCGCGTAGCGCGCCACCTGCGGATCGAAGCCGAAGGGGTCGACGCCGCTCTCGCTGTCGCCCACCGACACGCTGCCGAGGCGCTTCAGGAGGTCTTCACCGAGCACGCGATCGACGCCGCGATCGAAGCCGCTCAGGAGCGTGCGGCGAGCCTCTGCGAGGCGTCCCATCACGGCCGCTGCGCGGCTCGGCTTCGGCGGAATGCTCTCTACGTCCCTCATCGTGGCGACGGTTCTACACCAGAGCGGCGCGGTGTGGGACCTAGCGCCCGCCGCCTGGTCCGAGGAGACCGCCGCCGCCCGACGGGCCACCGTTCACGCCCTTGCGCAGCACGATGTTCTTGCCCGCCTCGCGTCCGTGGGCGTGCGCGTCGGAGCCTGCGCTGCCTGCGCGACGGGTCATTCGAATGCGCGGATGACGTCCGCGGTAGAAGCCTTCGAGCGCGGGGTCGCCGACCCACACGAGGCCCTTCTCCTTGTTGTTCGCGCGCTCGGCGTTGAGCTTCTCGAAGAAGCCCGACATCACGCCCGCGCGATACGCCCTTCGGTCGCGGTCTCCGTCGACGCGGTGGCGCCGCTTGTGGAGCGTCCAGAGGGCCTCCGCGGTGTGGTGCAGGAACGAGTGAACGTACTCGGCCATTTCGAGGTTCTCGGTGGAGCCGCAGACCTCGAGCACGCTGCCCGCGCGCCCGTCGCGCACGCGCCACACGGGAACCCAGATCGTCTCGACGAAGAAGTGCTCGCTCAAGATCACCGCGAGCATGCGCTGCGACTCGTCGACCCTGCCCGACGGAACGCCGAGGTGGCGGTAGCCGTAGCTCCCCGGCACGCGCTTCGTCACCGCGTCGAGGTTGTACTTGAGCATCAGCCGCTGCGCGGCGTTCATCGCGGCCTGCGCCTCGTGCTCGTCGGGGCTCTCCGCGAGCGCGAGGAGCTTTCGGATGCGCTCGAGCACCGCGGTCTCTTCAGCGCCCCTCGCACCCGCGGCGGTCGGGATTCCCGCTGCGCGCGCGTCGAAGCCGCGGTCGTCGCAGACCTTTCGAAACGCGGGTCCGTGCGCCGACTCGTCGTGTCGCCCGAGCACCTCGTCGACGTACTGGTGCGCCATTTCGTGTTTCAGAACCTCGACGACGACGCCCCACGGGTGATCGAGCAGCGTGGCGCGCGCGAACTCGATGTGCCGCGCGGTTCGCACCCAGCGCGCCATCTGCGAGCGCGTGTCGACGAGCCCGAAGGTGGGCTTGCGCAGCACGCTGCGAAAGTAGGTCCAGTTGCAGTGCTCCCACTCGCGACCGAGGGCGCGGAGGGCGGCGGCTTCGAGCTCGGCGGAGAGCTTCTCGCGGGCTTCTTCCATGGGCGTCACGGTGTATGCGACACCGCCCGCCGAACCGTCAACGTCGCGACCGGATCGTCACCGTGAGGGTGAGCGCGCGCGGTCTTCTGCGATCGACGCGAAGATCGCTTCGAAGCGCTCGACGCCCTCGCGCTTCACGCGCTCGTAGTTGTCGCGCGAGATGCGCACGGCCATCGACGGCGGAATGGGCAGCGCCTCTCCGCGGAGCAGGAGCGCGATGAGCTCGGGCGTCGGGCAGAGCTCGGCAGTGTCGGCATTGATCGCGTCGAGCACCGCGAGCCGCACGAGCTGGATCATCGGGTGCGGCGCCTTGCGAAAGAACACCACCAGCGTGTCGGCGTTCGTCAGGTTGGCCTTGAAATCAGGGTGAAAGCACGCCAGCGCGAAGGGCGGCCTCGGCCCCGCCGCGGCCCTCGCGGCGCGCACCCGCGCGACGAACTCGTCGAACTCCACGGGGCCCGCGGTGACGCGCGGATAGATCATCTGCACGATCTCGATCGAGTCGCTGCCGCGCTCGTAGCGGTCCATCTCGGCGAGCGAGGGGGCGACGTCGAGGTCCGTCTGGAGCATCACGACGCGGTCGGTGCGACCGGCCACGCGGCCGCCGCGCGCGAAGGGGCACACGTTGAAGCCCTCGACGACTTCGCGGACGTAGCGGTCGTTGAGTCGGAGGGTGTCGGCCGTGATCGCCGCGGCCTCTTCAGGGGTGAGCGTGTCGTTCATCGCCGCGCCCGACGAGTATCACGGCGCGAAGGCGCGGCGCGATGCGATGGGTCAGCGGAGGGGGTTGTACGAGGCGCACGCGCCGATGGGGCCGCGGCGCGCGCTCTGGATCGAGGGGTCGTAGACCCAGCCCGAGTCGGTGCACTGATACCAGCGGCTGTCGGAGCGGCTCTCGACGCAGGTGCCCTCGGTGACGACGCGTCCGAGCGTGGCGCTGTTGCAGGTCGAGTTGCCCGAGGAGGTGAGGCCGTTCGAAGACGCGCACGCACCGTAGGCTCCGCGGCCGGGGCGCCAGAGGCCGTTGACGCACTGGTACCAGGTGCGGTCGAAGCGGCTCTCGACGCACGACATCGCGGGCATCTCGCGCGACAGCGTGTGCGAGTAGCACGCGGCGCCCGAGGAGCTCCCGCCGCCGGGGGGCGTGCTCGACGAGGGCGGCGCGTTCGACGACCGGCACGGGATGTACACCGAGCGGAAGGGCTGACCGTGCGACGAGTCGTGGATCGTGTGGTGGATGATCGAGGCGGGGCGGCCCCAGTTGTACTCCTCGATGGTGCAGAAGCGCGTGTGGTTCTCGTCGAGCCAGCCCGCGAACAGCATGATGTGGTGCTGCGGGTTGTTGAGCGCGTCGCCGGGCTCGAGCTCGCTCCACTGGATGCGCTGCGAGCGGCCGTTGTCCCACGGTCCCCCCGCGAAGGAGTGCGTGGTGTTGCCGGGCGGAGGGAGCCCCCACGCCATCGAGACGAGGCCCGAGCAGTCGGTGCGATAGCCGCCCCAGCGCGACTGCGGCGTCTGGCTGTACTGCACCCCGTTCGAAACCCAGTTGAGCGCGCGCTCGATGATGGGCCTGCGCGCCGCGGGCGTCCCCGCGCGGATCGCCGACGCCGTGCACGCCGAGGTGAGCGCCTCGACCGCGTAGCTCTCGTAGGGATCGTCGGAGTCAGGCTCCGCCCCCATGCAGGCAGGCGCGAGAACAGCGATCACGGCCGCCGTCAAGCCCAGGAGCCTCCAACCGTTGTGACGCGTGTGTGACTCCATCTTCCGAGACCTCCAAAGGAGCTTCACTCTACAAGCCCCGTGCCCGCATTGAACAGCTTCGAAGCGCATGAAATACAGCGATTTCGTGGAGAGTACGGGGAAGGGAGGGTCGAGACCGGGCACTCCCCTGATCGGTCAGCGCGGTGACCATCAGCGCGAGGGCGGATTTTCTTCCGCGACGGACCTCGAATGTCTGGATTCGCGACGTCCATCCTCGATAGAGTGACGCACAGATCGTTGTGACGCCGAAGGTTTTGCGCCGCGCCGCGCCGACCGCTGGTGATCGCGACGGCTCTCGAAGGAGCTGATGAGCCGATCGGAAGTCGTAGTTGAACGCCGCCACCTGCTCGTCTTGAGCAGCTCGGCCGCGGTCGCCGCGTGCTCGGGTGACGCGACGTCGTTCGTCACGCCGCGGACCATCGTAGGAGACCCCGTCGTCGAAGACAGCGGGACGCCGGGCGAGGACGTGCCGGAGTCTCCGTTCATCGAGCTCGACGGAGGCATCGCGGGGCCCGAGTCGCAAGGGTGGAGGCCGCCCGGCGGCGGCGTCGACGTCGGCTCCATCCGCGAAATCGCCGTTGGAACGTGGCGCCTCAACGCGGGCGCGAGGGCCATCGTGGCCCGCGACGCGATGGGCTTCTACGCGTACACGGCGCTCTGCACGCACGAGCGCTGCCTCATCGACGAGCCCGACGCGATGGGCGTCTCGACCTGCGTCTGCCACAACTCTCGCTTCGACGGCGCGGGGCGCGTGCTCGGCGGACCGGCGACCGCGCCGCTCCGACATCTCGCGGTGAGGCTCCTCGGCGGACGCGTCTGCGTCGATCCCGCGACGCGCGTGGCCGACGAGGTTCGCGTGGCGCCGCCGGACCCCGACGCGGGTATGCGCGACGTGACCGACGCGAGCGATGCGAGTGACGCAAGCGACGCGGCGATCGATCGCCCGAGCGACGCGGGCGCCGACGTGCGCGACGTGGCCGTCGACGTCGACCCGTGCACGCGCGGCAACGACGTCGGCGCGGTGACCATGTTCAACGTGAGCACCTGGTCGCTCATCCGCGCGATGGGGATCATCGTGGGGCGTGACGCGCGCGGGATCTACGCGTTCTCGGCGCTCTGCACGCACCAGTCGTGCACGGTGACGGTCGAGACCGACGGGGCGTCGAACTGCTCGTGTCACGGGTCGCGCTTCGACAACAACGGCGCCGTCGTGCGCGGCCCCGCCAGCGAGGACCTCAACCACTACGGGGTCATCGTGTGCGCCGGGCGCGTGCGCGTCGATCGTGGCGTGATCGTGGCCCCGACAACTCGCACCGCGGTTCCTTAGCGTCTGTCAGGCAGTGCACCGATGGGATTCACACACACCGTGAGGGCGACCCGATGACTCTGGGACGACGCTCGATGAAGACAGGAGGCGGCCGCGCGCTGCTCGTCGCGCTCGCGTGCGCGGCGACCGCGGCGTGCGTGGGCTCGCCCCCCGAAGACGCCGCGCAGGCCGCGCAGGCGTCGGGCTCCAACTGCGCCCCGGCCGAGGCCGAGCCGACGAGGCTCTACCGCCAGCTCTCGCTCGACCTCCGGGGCGCTCCGCCCACGATGGAGGAGCTCGCGGCCGTGCGCGCCGCGCGTCAGGTCACGCCCGCGATGATCGACGCGATGCTGCGCAGCGAGACCTTCCTCGAGCAGGTGTCGCACTGGCACGCGGACCTCCTCTGGCCGAACCTCGACGGGTACCTCATCTCGATGGGCGGCCTGCGGCTCACGCGCGGCGGGACCAACCCCGAGGTGAACCTCGACGTCCTCGACGCGCGCACCAACGAGGCGACGTGCCCGACGACGGGCAACGGCGCGCTCACGGCGTCGTCGTGCTGCGTGGCTTCGAACCCCACGCACCCCGCGTGCTGCGTCGCCCGTCGCGGCGCATACGACGCCACGGACCCCGCGTGCGTGGAGAAGTCTCGCCGCCTCGGCGCCGCGTACACCAACGGCCTCGGCCTCGGCGACCGATCGCTCCGCGGCGGCAGCGGCTCGACGGGCTGCGACGACGCGCTCGAGTACCCGCCGCCGCGCGTACCCGCGAGCGACACGACGTGGCTCCGCGACGTCGACGGGAGGCCCTACTACCTCTCGCCGCGTTCGCGCGCGCGCCGTTACTACTACGACCGCGACGACGTCCCGCTGCCCTACGACGACTGGACGCACTGCCCGAGCTACTGCCGCGCCCTCACCGGCAGCGGCACCGGCGGCGCCTTCGTCGCGGCGGACTATCGCCCCAAGGAGAGGGTCGAGGCCGGCCGCACGATCACGGGCGACCACCCCGCCGCGAGCTGCCCGACGGGGTACACCGAGGTGGTCAACACCTGCGACAACACCGTCACCGGGAACACCCCCGAGATCGCCCTCCGCGTGCGCCGCGAGGGCTACCGCATGGTGCGTCCGTACTGGTCCGATGGGCACTGGGTGAAGGTCTGCGCCTACGAGGCCCAGGAGCGCTCGAACAGCGTGTACACGGGCGCGATCTGCAACCCCGCGGCGCGCATCGACGCGTCGTGCGGCTGCGGCCCCAACGGGGTGTACTGCTCGCCGTCGCAGGGTCGCCTCAGCACCCTCCCCACGGCCACGGAGCGCCGCATTCGAGAGGCGCTCAACGAGGAGCCGCTTCGCATCGTGGCCTCCGTCGTCTCGCGCGACGAGGACTACTACAACGCCTACACCACGCGGCGGTCGTTCATCACGGGTCCGCTCTCGACGCTCTTCCGCGAGCAGACGACGCGCATGACGGGCCTCTCGGTGACGCCGCCCGCGGAGGCCTCGATGCTCCCTCGCGTCGACTACGCCGACGAGACCTGGCACGAGTACGTGCGAGGCCCCGAGCACTCGGGCGTGCTCACGACGGCCGCGTTCCTCGGGCGCTTCCCCACGTGGAGGTCGCGCATCAACCGCTTCCGCACGGCGCTGCTGTGCCGGCCCTTCGAGCCCCCGTCGGGCGGCCTGCCCCCGCCCGAGGACGCGTGCAACCGCGAGCCCAACCTCGCGCACCGCTGCGGCTGCCAGCACTGCCACTCGTCGATGGAGCCCCTCGCCGCGTACTGGGGTCGCTGGGCCGAGCGCTCGTCGACCTACCTCAACCCCTCGACCTTCCCCGCGTTTGATCCGAACTGCGCGCAGTGCGCCAACACCGGGCAGTTCTGCACCGCGCGGTGCCGGAGCTTCTACGTGACCTCGGTCACCGACGGCGACGGGTCACGCTACGCGGGCACGCTCTTCAGCGCGCTCTACCGCTCGCCCGACGAGATGAACCGCATGGAGGAAGGGCCCTCGGCGCTCGTCGCGCAGGCCCTCTCGAACGGCGAGTTCCAGTCGTGCACGACGACGACCCTGTGGCGTCGCCTCGTGGGCCGACCGATGAACGAAGACGAGACCCGCCGCGTGCTCCCCGAGCTCCTGCGCCAGTTCGAAGCCTCGCAGCACAACTACCGCGCGCTCGTCCGCGCGATCGTCACGGCGCCCGCGTACCGGAGGATCGACTGATGCGCCCGCACATCGCCATCGCCCTCGCGCTCGCCCTCCTCGGCTGCCCGCAGGCCCCGCCGCCCGCGGAGCCTCCGCCGACGCCTGCGCCCACGCCCACGCCGCGCCCGACGCCGGTCACGCCGACGCCGCAAGACCGCGTCACCACGGGCTCCTCGACGCCCGTGGAGCCGGGCACCGCGCCGCCCTCGACGACCCCGTCGACGCCCCTCAGCGACCCGACGATGAACGACGGCATCGGCCGCGCGCAGCGTCGCCTCAACGTGCGACAGCTCCGCGCGTCGCTCCTCAGCGCCGTGGGCGTGACGTGGCAGCAGCCGCGTCGCATCCTCTCGGCCGACTACGCGTCGGGCTACTACGACGAGCCCAACGCCGACATGCTGTCGCTCCTGTCGCTCACGCTCGGTCAGCCCGACTTCAACAACTTCACGAGCGAGAGCATCGAGCCCGGCGCGGTGTTCTCGAAGCTCGTCGGCGACGCGGCCCGCAAGGCATGCCGCGACGGGGTCACGCTCGACGTCGCGCGCGCCCCCGCGCAGCGGATCCTGCTGCGAGGCGTGTCGGAGAGCGACGCGCTCTCGGGCCACGAGAACGCGGTGAGGGACAACCTCGCGTACCTCGTGATGCGCTTCTGGTCGCGCGAGGTCGCGCCGTCGAGCCAGACGGTGACCGACCTCGTGGAGCTGTTCCGCCTCGCGTCGACGGCGCCCGCGAGCACGACGCCCGTGCTCCCCGCGGCGACGCCCGTCGACGGGTGGCGCGCGGTGTGTGTCGCGCTGGTCACCGATCCACAGTTTCTCACCTACTGATCTGCGAAGAGACGGAGCGTCATGAGCAAGCACGACGACACCCCCCGCTTCCGCCTCACGCGCCGACAGGCGCTCGGGTCCACCGCGGCTGCGATCGGCAGCGCGGCGGTGGGCTCCTTCGGATTCAACCAGCTCGCCTACGGAGACCTCCCGCCTCCGTCGGGCCGCGCGTTCATCTTCTGCTACTTCCCGGGCGGCTGGGATCAGCTCCTGTTCCTCGACCCGCGCGACCCGGTGGACTTCCCCGACTCGGAGCGCGCGCGCTTTCAGATCGAGACCCGCTACAACGACCTCGACGGGTTCTCGGGCTTCTCGTCGCAGCTCGTGCGAGCGCGCGACCCGTCGTCGCCGATCGTCTACGGCCCCGCCGCCGCGAAGGTCGCCGACGCGGTCAAGCTCACCGACTTCGCCGATCGCACCGCCATCGTGCGCGGCATCAGCATGAACACCGTCGGCCACGAGGTCGGGTACAGGTACTTCCTCACGGGCAAGTTCCCCGCGGGCAACAACGCGCGCGGCACCAACGTCTCGACCGAGATCGTCGGCCAGATGGCCCCGCGGCGCCCCATCCCGAACCTCTCGCTCCGCATCGAGAGCTACAACGACCGCCAGCCCGGCAGCGCCAACGCGATCCGCGTCGACAGCATCAACGACCTGATGCTCCTCCTCGCGCCGTCGTCGTTCCAAGAGCGCGACGTCGTCGAGAGCGCCCTCGCGGACTACGGTCAGCGCGTCGGTCCCTGCGCCACGGAGGTCGCCGACCGCCGCGGGCTCTACACCTCGATGCGCGCCGCGCGCTCTCAGGCCGACCAGATCGTGCGCGAGCGCCTCGCGTCGAACTTCGGCTTCGTCACCGACGCGAGCGAAGCGGCCGCCGCCGTCCGCACGCAGTACGGCTTCGCGCTCGGCGACGTCAACGCTCCGGGGGCGCGCGCGGCCGCGGCCGCGGCGGCGATCAAGAGCGGCATGACGCAGGTCGCGAGCCTCATGATCGGCGTGAGCACCGACACGCACTTCGTCGGCAACCAGGGCCACGCGCCGCTGCTCTACCAGGGCGTCCGCGCGCTCACCGCGATGCTCGACGACCTTCGAAACACGCCGCACCGCGAGGGGGGGAACTTCCTCGACCACACCACCGTGCTGGCCTTCTCGGAGTTCACCCGCACGCCGATGTACAACAACTTCGGCGGGCGCGATCACCACATCTGCGGCTCGTGCCTCCTCGTCGGCGCGGGCATCCGAGGCAACACCGTCGTCGGCGCCTCGAGCAACCTCGGCATGGCCCCGATGCGCTGGGATTTCAGGGAGAACCGCGTGTCCGACGCGGGTCAGGCGATCCTGCCCGAGCACATCGCGGCGACGCTCCTCGCGTCGGCCGGGCTCGACCCGTACATCACCCGCGTCGACCCGATCAGCGCCCTCCTCCGCACCTGAACCATGCGCCCGTCCCATCGCCCGCTCGCCCTCACCGCGGCGCTCGTCGCCGCCGTTGGTTGCGGCGCCCCCGCGCCCACGCCTGACGCCGCCACCGACATCCCCGCGCGCGATGCTCCCCCCGTCGACGCGACCGTCACCCCCGACGTGGCGCCCGACGTGGCGCCCGATGTGGCGCCCGATGTGGCGCCGATGGACGCGCCCCCTCCCGTCGACGCGCCGACGCCCGACGCGGGCGTGCCGCCGCCGGAGTGCGCCCCCGTCTCGATCACGCCCGCGATGGTGCGCATCGCGACGGGTCGCGGCGCGTACTTCCGAACGACGGGCGGCTCGAGCCGCGGCGCGCTCTTCACGCTCAGCCCCGGGGCGGTGACGGGCGGCGCGACGCTCACGCCGGGCGGCGGGCTCCTCGCGGGGCCGCGCGCGGCGACCTTCGAAGTGATCGCCAACGACATGATGTGCAGCGTCACCGCGAGGGCGCGCGTCGAGGTGGTCGGGCCCTTCGTGCTCGAGCCCACCGAGGTGCGCGTGGCGCCCTCTCGCACGCTGCGGTTCATGGTCTCGGGCGCGCTCGGCGCGGTGCGGTGGGAGGTGCTCCAGCGCCCCGTCGACGGCGCGCGCATGGGCGACGGCTCGCTCGACGCGATGGGCGTCTTCAACTCGGGGACGGTGCCCGGGATCTACCGCCTCCGCGCCTCGGACGTAGGCAGCGGCGACGAGGTGCAGGCCACCGTGACGGTCGCCACGGGGACCACCTTCGCGCCCTCCGCGAGCATGGTGCTCGTGCCCCGCGGTCGCCGCGTGCGGCTCGACTGGCGCGGCGGCTCTCGCTACGTCAACGCCTCGATCACGGGCGGAACCGCGGGCGGCGTGATCGCCGGGACCGCGGGCGAGGTGCTCTTCGACGCCGCGTCGGCGCGCGTCGGCTCCGCCACCGTGTCGGCCACCGACCGCTTCACCAACGAGCGTACGACGGTGCGCGTGATCGTCGGCGAGGAGCTCGCGCCGCCGCCCGTGCCCCGCGGCCCCGTGGCCTACTCGGGCGACGTCGCCGTGGGCGACGTGAACAACGACGGCCGCGCCGACATGGTGCTCGGCCAGGGCAACCGAAGCGAGAACGGCAACGAGACCGGCGGCGTCGTGGTCTATCACGGCCAGCCCGACGGACGGCTCCGCGCGACGCCCGACGCGGTCATCAACGGCGTGCGCGACAACGACCTCTTCGGCGCGAACCTCACGGTGCTCGACGCCGACGGCGATCGCATCGATGACCTCGTCGTCGCGTCGCCCAACCAGGACCTCGGGCGCGACGGGCGCGGCAGCGTGCAGTTCTTTCTCGGCTCTACGTCGGGCATCGTCACCACGCCGGAGCGCACCTTCGTCGGAGAGAACAACGGCGACGCCTTCGGCACCTCGATGGCGCTCGAAGACCTCGACAACGACGGGGCGCGCGACCTCGTCGTGACGGCGCCCAACGGGGCCAACGCCTTCAACGCCGCGTGCGGCCGCGCGGGTCGCGTGTACGTGTACCGCGGCATGGCGGGCGTGCGCGGGCTCTTTCAGACGCTCCCGTGGCAGGTGCTCGACGTCCGAGACCGACTCGATGACGTCGACGGCGCGCCGCAGTGCCGCGCGGGCAGCGCCGCGGGGAGCGGCCTCGCGATCGTCGACATGGACAACGACGGTCTGCGCGACCTCGTGCTCGGCGTGCCCGGCGCCGGCGCCCCGAACTTCGGCAGCGTGATCATCTACCGCGGCACCTCGCGCGGGATCTTCGAAGAGACCCCGTCGTGGACGGTGCACCTCGACGCCGCGATGCGCACCAACAACCCGCGCTTCGGCTTCGGCCTCGACGTGGTGCCCGTGAGCGCCACGAACAAGGTCCTCGTGGTGCGCGTTCCCACCTTCGGGCAGAACCCCGCGGGCACCTCCACGGCCAACGCGGGCGGCTTCTTCGTGCTGCGTCCGGGCTCCCTCGGCGCGCGCCCCGTGGCGGGGATGATGCGCGTGCTCACGACCTCGATCGCGACGGCGCGCTTCGCCGGTTCGAACGCCAACGACAACGTCGGACGCTCGGGCGCGGTCGGCGACCTCGACGGCGACGGCGACCTCGACTACCTCGTCGGCGGCGCCAACATCGGCTTCGACGGGGTGCTCCACGCGTTCGAAGCGAGCGCGCTCATGGGCGCCGGGACGCTCACCGCGGCGGCGACCCTGCGCGGCGAGATGAGCGGCACCGAAACCCTCGGGCAGCGCGTCGCGATCGGTCGCGCGGCAGCGGGGATGGCGCCTGCGCTGGCGGTGATCTCGTCGTTCCGAAGCACGCCCACCGCGGTGTTCGGCGGCGCCGTGCGCTGGGCTCCGCAGGGCGCCCCGCGCTCGTTCACCGATCGCTGGACCGCGGCGACGTGGTTCGACGTCCCGGTGCTCCCCGCGGCCGATCGAACGGGCACCTCGGTGGCCCTCGGCGCGCTGCGCGGGTCGACCGCGGGAGACTTCGTGACGGGCTCTCCCGGTGCGCACTCGCCCATCGCGCCGATGGTGGGCACTACGCCCGCCCGCCCCGCGGGGTTCCGCGGTCGCACGGGCGGCGTCGACCTCATCGGCGCGTCGCTCCCTGCGGCGCAGCGCTTCTGGGTCGATCGCACGAACGCGCAGCTCGGCGCCTCCGTGGCCGTGCTCGACTTCGACGGCGACGGCCGCGCCGACGTGGCCGTCGGTGACCCCGCTGAGACCGCGGGCGGCACCGACATGATCACCCGCGTGACGCCCAACCTCGCGAACACGGCCGCGGACCCCTGCTGGTATCGCGCGGGTACCACGGGCACGACCGTGGCGACCGCGTCGGTCAGCGGACGCGGCGTCGTGCGCGTGTACCTCCAGGGCTCCGACGGAACGTTTCGTGAGGGCTTTCAGGCCATCGCGAGGGAGTCGGTGGCGACAGGGGCGGCCGTTCGTCGCAAGGGCTTCGGCTTCACAGTCGCCAACGCGGGCGACGTCAACGGCGACGGGATCAGCGACCTCCTCGTGGGTCGCAGCACCGCGACCGATGGCAACGGCGCCGAGGTCGTTCTCGGCCGTCGCGCCGACGCCGCGGGGCGGATCACCGTCGTGTGCGCCGACCCGTCGACCTCACCGTACTGGGCCTCTCGTGGCGACAACATCGTGTTCGGCGTCGCGGTCGCGGGCCTCGGCGACCTCGACGACGACGGCTGCGCCGACACAGCGGTCTCCATCTCGGGGAGCGGCAAGGCAGGCGTCTCGGTGCAGTACGGCTTCGGCACCGCGTGCAGGCGAGGACACTCGAGCCCGCACGAAATTCTCGTCGTCCCCGATGATCGTCCGCTTATGAACAATGACCCGCCCGGAGGCACCCCACGCCCTGCTGCGATGAGACCTCTCGACTGGACCGACCTCCCTGGCGCGGCGACGGGCATGGGACTCGTGATCGCCGGCGGCGGTGACCTCAACGGCGACCGCGTGCCCGACCTTGTGATGCGCGACACCTCGCTCTCGTGGGAGGACCGCGTGGGTCCAGCCGTCGAGATCATCTCGGGCGCGTACCTCAACGGGCTGTGCCCCGAGCACGCGTGTGCTGAAGGGCTCGCCGAGCGCTTCTACTCCGACGGAGCCGGGTACAACGTCGTCGGCGTCCGCACGCTCCCCTCGCCCGACCGGATGGTCGTCCCCGTCGACAACGCGACGAGCGTGCGCTTCGGCGCGGCGCTCGCGGTCGCAGACCTCGACGGCGACGGCGCGGCGGACCTCGTGGTGGGCGCGCCCGACAACGCGGCGCAGGGAGACTTCGCGGGCGCGGTGCTCGCGTGGCGCGCATCGAACGACCCGAACTCCTTCGCCGCATCGCCGTGGCTCATGGCCGTGGGCGACGTGGCGGAGCAGTCGCTCTTCGGCGCGTCGGTGTCGACCTCGCGTGATACGACCGGCGCGTGGCTCGCCGTGGGCGCCCCCTTCTCGGCGCACCGCGGCGCCGAGACCGGAGCGGTCTACCGATGGCACATCGAACGATGAACGACGACCTCCGCGCGCGCTCCGCGCCCACCCTCGCGGCCCTCTCTGTCGCGCTCCTCGCGGGCTGCTACGGGGCGGGCATGAAGCCCCTCCCCTACGACGCGACCGCGCGGGAAGACGCGAGCGACGCAGCGCCAGAGGCCGCCGTCGACGCGACGGCCGACGTGCGCTTCGTGTTGGAGCCTCGCAACGTCGACGCGCCCCTCAGCGAGCGCAGCCCCGCGAGCTTCGCGGCGGTGGAGCTGCCGATGGGCGTCCGCCCGGCGCTGCCGTGGGTGACCGCAGGCGGGCGCGGTTACGTCGTGAGCGCCGATGGGCGCTTCTTCACCATCGACGCATACGGCGCCGCGATTGAGCTCGAACGCCTCGCGGGCGACGTCGCCGGGATGCGCGAGTCTCCCGCGAACGCGCTCACCGAGCTCAGCGCGGGGGAGCCCACGGCGCTCGTCCCTGACGGCGCGATCGTCGTGAGGGAGGGCACCTATCGACGCGCGGCGCTGCCTCCGCTCCTCGCGAACGCGCGGGCCGTGACGCGGTGGAGCGGCGAGTCGCTGTGGGCCACCGGGGCGGGCCTCTACACCACGCTCGGCGCGCGGTGGCTGCGTCTCGACCGCGCGGGCGCGCCCATCACCGACGCTGTGGCGATGCTCGAAGGTCCGTCATCGGGCGCGATGCGCGAGGCGTGGGTGCTGCGCGCCGACGGGTCGCTCCACAAGCTCCGTGTGTCGGTGCGAGAGGCGGCGGTCGACGTGCTGTGGTCTGACCCCGTGGTGGGCCTCGAGCTCGACGACGTGCGCGCGATCGCTGCGCTCGGCGGCGCGCGGTACATCGCGAGGGCGACGGACCTCCTGCGGGTGACCGCGGCGGGGGCGGTGGAGCGCGTGCGCATCCCCGGCGCGACGCGAGGGCCGTCGGCGCTCGTGACGGCGTCACGGTGGCTCTGGATGGTGTGGCCTGGCGGCGCGGACAGCGTCGTGGCGCGCTTCGACGGCGAGCGCGTCGAGGTGCTCGCGCGCGGGCTCTTCTCGACGTCGACGCGCGTCGCGGTCGACGGCGCCCGCGGCGACGTGGCGCTGCTCGTCGACGGGACGCGCGCGCGGAGGCTCGTCGCGGAGGCGGCGCCGATGGTGACGGGCTTCGCCGACGGCGCCGTGGTGACCGAGCCCAGGCTCGCGCTCCAGGTCGATCCGCCGACGCCCGCGGCGGTGAGCGAGGTGTCGTTCTCGCTCGACGGGACGCGCATCGAGCGCGTGCTCACGCCGCCCTTCCGCTGGGGCGACGGCGGCGCAGCGCTCTACCGCTCGTTCCCGATGCTCGAGTTCGGGACGCACACCGTCGAGGCCGTGGTGAGCTACACCGGCGCCCCCGAGCTCCGCGTCTCGCGGACGTTCCGCTACCTCTCTCCGCTCGGCCGCGTGCCGACGTATCAGGGCGACATCCTCGCGCTCTACAACAGCGCCTGCGCCCGCTGCCACTCGACCAACATCGCGCGCGACCTCCGCGGCTATCAGCGCCTCGCGGACATGTCTCCGGTGATCGCCGACGTGGTGGTCTCGCGCCGCATGCCCCCCGACCTCACGCTCGACACCCCGTCGATCCAGATCTTCTCGGCCTGGGTCGCCGGCGGCGCGCCCGAGCGCTGACCCCGGCGCGAGGCTCACCTCGAGCGCGTCACTGCGAGGCCGCGACGCGCAGGGTGAAGCGCGTGCCGCGGTCGACCCCCGAGTCGACTTCGAACTCCCCGCCCTGGTTCTCGACGAGCGCGCGTCCGGTCATGAGGTGCAGCCCCAGCGCGACGCGTCGGCTCTGCGTCGCGAGCGGATCGCGCAGCTGATCGCGCACCTCGTCGGGCAGCCCCGGCCCCGTGTCTCGGATCTCGACCTGCCACCACGGACCGACCCGCTCGGCGGCGAGCGTCAGGTCGCCGCCGTCGGGCATCGACTCGACGGCGCCGCGGATGAGGTTGTAGAGCGCCATCTGGAGCTGGTCGGCGTCGGCGCGCACGCGGGCGTCGTCGCTCACGGTCACCGAGACCCGCACGGCGCCAGGCATCTGCACGCCGCCGAGGCTCTGCTCGACGACGTATCCGAGGGAGACGTCGCGGAGCGTCGCGGGGCCGATGCGCGCGTAGTCGAGCAGGTCGGTGATGATCTGGTTGGCGCGGCGCACCTCGTCGTGGATGACCGCGAGCGACTGCGTGACGTCGCGATCGGGCGACGGGCCCGACGAGAGCTTGAGGAGGTACGCGGCGTTCTTGATCGACCCGAGGGGGTTTCGAATCTGATGCGCGATGGCGCCCGCGAGCTGCCCGACGACGGTGAGCCGCTCGCGTCGCATGAGCTCGGACTGCGCCGTCTCGAGCGCGCGGGTGCGCTCGAGCACGCGGCGCTCGAGGGCCTCGTTGGCCTCGCGCAGCGCGGCCTCGGCGCGCTTGAGCGCCGTCTTGTCGTGGATGATCCCGACGATGTGCGTGACCTCGCCGCGCGCGTCGCGCATGGGGACCTTGGTGGTCGCGAGGGTGTGGCGCGCGCCGCCGTGATCGGTGAGCGGCTCCTCTTCGATGTAGACGGTCACGCCGCGGTTCACGACCTCGACGTCGCGCTCGCGAAAGTAGTCGGCCTCGGAGCGAGGGAAGAAGTCGTGATCGGTGCGACCGAGCATCTTCGCGCGCGGGATGCCGAGCATCTCCTCGATCGCGCGGTTGAGGAGGACGAAGCGAAACTCGCGGTCCTTGACGAAGATCGGGTGCGCGACGTGGTCGACGATCGCGGCGAAGAAGTCGAGCGTCACCCCCGCGCCAGGGAGCATGCACGAATCTGCAAAGGTGCGCGCGGCGTCGTCTCCCACACCGTTCATCTCGGTCTCCTACGGCGCGCGGCCATCACGATCGCGACGAGCGTGAGGGTCGCACCGGCCCCCCACGGCCGCAAGGCTCCCGCGCCGCAAGCGCAGCCCGTCGCCCCGGGGCCTGGCGTGAGCGCGCGCGCGCCGTCTCCCACCGGGGCGTCGTCGATCGCGGCGTCTGGGATCACGGCTCCGGCGTCGGGCGCGCACGCCGGCCCCGCGTCGGCGCCGGGCGCGTCGCCGACGGGCACGCACCGATGCGCGCGACACGCCTCGCACGGAGGGCAGTGCGCGTCGACGGCGCATGCGACGCAGCGCCTCGCGGATCGATCGCAGACGGGCGTCGCTCCCTCACAGCGCTCGCAGCGCGCGGTGCAGGGCGCCGTGTTCGAAGGGTAGAGGTCGCTCCGCGAGACGAGCGCGAAGCGACCGTCGAAGCCGCCCTGAGAGGCGTCTCCGCGCGCGATGTACCAGTCGATGAGGGCGCCGCCGATGGTGTCGTACCACTCGAGCGTGAAGGGGTAGCGCCCCGGCGCGGGGAGGGTCACGGCGCGTCGATCCACGCGGGACCCGGTGGGGTCGTTGAACTCGTAGACGACGGTCTCGCCGAAGCGAAACGCGACGCCGTCGTCGTGTCCCCACGCGAGGGTGTAGACCCCCGCCTCGCGGATCGCGAGCGATCCCTCGATGCGCATCACGAGGCCGCCGCCCTGGTAGTAGTCGCCCTGGGGCAGTCCGCGCAGGGGCTCGCAGCTGTGCGGCGCGACCTGCCGCGCGGGGTCGAAGTACGGCAGGCAGAGCGCCGTGGGGGCCTTGCGACCGAAGCTGTCGAGCACCGTGCCGTTCGTGAAGTCGACGTAGGGGACCTCGCCGCACCACGCCTCGAACGCGGGCGCGACGGACCTCCCTTCGAGCAGGTCGCGCGCGTCGGCGAGGCTCGATGGAAAGCCGTGAAAGAAGCCGTGCACGGCCATCGCGCTCGCGCCCGTGCCCGGTGTCTCGGGCGCATCCCCGGCGCGCGCCTCGGTCGGAATCGCGAGCGGTTCGACGGGCTGCGCCGAAGCGGTCGACGCGCAGAGAGAGAGCGCGAGCGCGAGGCATCGACGAGTGGTTCTGCGGCGCATTCGAGGCGCGGGACACTACAGCCCCCTCGCGCGGATTGCGACACGCGCGCGAGGGAGCCGCGCCGCGGCGGAGGCACTCTGACAACGCTGTCGCGCGCCTACAACGCGGTGGCGTCCGACGTCGCGCGTGGTAGTCCAAGCTTCGCCCGCGCTCCTTAACTCCGCGGGTCATTCTTTCAGGAGGTCCTTCCGTGATGCGTACTCGTCTCCTCTCTTCGGCGCTTCTGATGCTCGGCGTGGCAGCGTTCGCGAACGGCTGCTCCGACCCGGCGCCCGCGGTCTCCGACGCGACCGTCGACGTCGGGAGCGACGCCGCGCCCGACACCAGCGGCGACACCGGCAACGACGTCAGCAGCGACACCGCGCCCGACGCGGACAACGACGCCGCGGCCGACGTGGGTCGCGACGCGGTCACCGACATCGCGACCGACACCGCCGCCGATGCGCCCGCCGATGCGCCCGCAGATGCGCCCGCAGATGCGCCCGCAGACACCGCTGCTGACTCGGCCGCCGACGCCGCGCAGGACGCCGCGAGCGACGGCGGAGTCGCCGCGAGCTGCGCCGCGAGCGGGGGCACCGTGTCGTCGTCGCTGTGCTGCGCGTCGGCGAGCGACTTCCCCAACACCTGCGGCGTCGGCGCGTGCGGCTGCGCGCCGGCGTCGAGCCGCACCGTGATGACCTGCGTGTGCCCCGCGGGCCGCTGCTTCAACGGCACCGCCTGCGTCACGATGTGATCGCCCGCGGCGCGCGAGGGGAGATATCCTCCGCGCGCCGTGCCCTCCCCCTCCATCGACTTCTGGTTCGACTACACCTGCCCGTACGCGTACCTCGGGAGCACCCAGGTCGAGGCCATCGCGCTTCGAACGGGCCGCGCGCTCGCGTGGAAGCCCATGCTCCTCGGCGGCGTCTTCAAGGCCAACGCGACGCCGCAGCGGCTCTTCGAAACGCTCTCTCCGCCCAAGGCCGCGCACAACGCCAACGACCTCGCCCGCCAGGCCGAGCGCTTCGGCGTCGCGCTTCAGATGCCGTCGGGGCATCCGTTCCGCTCCGTGGAGGCGCTTCGCGCGACGCTCGCGACGGGCTGTGATCCGCGGGTGATTCACAGCTTCTTTCGCGCGTACTGGGTCGAGAATCGCCCCATCGCCGAGGCCGCCGTGATGCGCGACGTGCTCACCGCCGCGGGCCACGACGCCGACGCGGTGCTCGCGCGCATCGGCGACGAGGGGATCAAGACCGAGCTCCGAACGCGCACCGACGAGGCCGTCGCGCTCGGCGTGTTCGGGGCGCCCGCGTACCTCGTCGACGGCGTCGACCTCTACTGGGGTCAAGACCGCACGGAGCTCTTCGATCTCCCTTCGCAGCAGGGTGATCTCGTCGCCGCTCCGACGGGCCGCACGCTCGAGGTGTACTGGGATTTCGCCTCTCCCTACGCGTACCTCGGGAGCGTGCAGGCCGAGGCGCTCGCGCGGCGCACGGGCGCGACGCTCGTGTGGAGGCCGCTGCTCCTCGGCGCGGTGTTCAAGGCGCTCGGTCAGGCCAACGTCCCGCTCGCGACGTACTCCGAGGCGAAGCAGCGGCACACGGGCCTCGACCTCGAGCGATGGGCGCGGCACCTCGACGCGCCGTTCCGCTTTCCGTCGCGGTTTCCGATGAGCACGGTGAAGGCGCTGCGCGCGTGGCTCGCGCTCCCCGACGCTGCGCGCGACGGCTTTCGCGAGCGCGTGTTCCGCGCGTACTGGGCCGAGGATCGCGACATCTCCGACGACGCCGTGCTCGCGGACCTGCTCGGCGACGACGCGCGCGACGCCCTCGATCGCATCGCTTCGAACGACATCAAGCAGCGCCTCGTCGAGGCCACGCAGCGCGCGCTCGACGCGGGCGTCTTCGGCGTCCCCACGTGGGTCGTCGACGGGCGCTCGCTCTTCTGGGGACAGGACCGCGTCGCCCTCGTCGAGCGCGCCCTCACGCGCTGAGCGCGCGCAACCCTGACGCTCCGGCGTAGCCCTCGCGACGCACCCGTGTCGGGGCGCCGCGCACCACCCGCCGCCGCGAGCGGCCCATCCTGGGCCAATCGTCGCGTATCCAAGCGTTGGATTCCGGAATCGCGCCGTCGCGGTCCGGATTCTGCTTTTCCTGCGCGGTGTTGGGCGTTACCTCCCGTCACGCGCAGAACCGGTACCTCTCACCCCCGACGATGACGACAAACCACTCCAGCCACGACGCGACCGACCCCTACGACGAGACGCCCGCGGACGCGCTCCGACGCGCGATCGAGCACCTCGCGCACCTGCTCCCCGACCAGGGGCCCATCGACGTCTTCATCCACCACAACACCCTCCACGCCTTTCAGCACCTGCACTTCCACGAGGCGCTCGCCGCCGCGAGCGAGCAGTTCGGCACCGAGCCGTACCTCTCGGAGAAGCGCTACCGCGAGCTCCTCGCGGAGGGGCGCATCACCGTCGCAGACCTCCGCGCTGCGCTCGCGGAGAACCCTCGCCCCGACGGCCCGAGCGAGCTCGGTCCCCTCGACGCCGACGCGCTCGACCTGCTTCTGCTCGAGCACGAGGTCACCGACGAGCCCGCGTCGCGCTGGCGCTGGCTCGTCGATGAGCGCGGCGCGCTGCGGAAGTTCCGCCCCGACGTGAAGCGCGAGGTGAGAGCTCGCTTCCTCGCGCGGTCGACGGAGCATCTCTCGCGGCTCTGCGAGCGCGCGAAGACGCTCGCCGACGTCGAGGCGCAGCTCCGCGGCTCGCTCCACGCGTCGCTCGAGGAGCGCGACCTCGCCTCGCTCCGACGGTCGCTGCGCGCGGTGCCCGAGGCCGTCGCGATCGGCGCGCTCTGGGCCGCGTGTCAGCCCGTCGCCGGAGAGGCCCGGCCTCCGCGCCGCAGGCCGCGCCACTCGTTCTACCGCGACCTCATCAAGGACGCGACGGCCGAGGACCCCGCGGAGCTCGCGCACCCGCTCATCATCCGCTACGTCGCCGCGTACCTCGACGAGGGCGTCGCGGACTGGGCCATGCCCGAGCGCTCGAAGGGGCTCTTTCACGCGTGGCGCATGCTCGCGCTCTCGCCCTTCGCGCCAGAGCCGCCGTGGCTCGCGGGCCTCGAAGACTTCCTGCGCGCGAGAGAGACGCCCGAGCGCGTGATCCTCGACGTCCTCGGCGAGCTCAGGGTGCCGCGCAGCGAGTGGCAACGGTTTCTCACTCAGGTCGCGCTCGAGCTGCCCGGCTGGGCGGGCATGATCCATCGCCTCGAGCGGCGCCCCGCGGATCGTCGCCCCGGCGCGCCGCCCGCGTCGCTCCTCGACTTTCTCGCGATGCGCCTCGTGTACGACGTCTTCGCGTGGCGCGACGTCGCGCGGCGGCGGCTGCTGTTCGTCGGCTCCCTCGACGGCCTCGAGCGACACATCGCGCAGGTGCCCTTCGCCGCGCACGACGCGGGCGCGCCGCACGACTCGCCGTGGAGGCTCTTTCAGATCGCGCAGGCCGCGGGGCTCACCGCGGGCGACGTCGTCGCCATGACGCCCGCGGAGCGCGCCGCCGTGCTCGCCCGCGCCGACGCGTTCACTGGCCTCATGCGCCGACGGATCTTTCACGAAGCCTACGAGCGTCGATACCGACAGCGCGTGCTGCGGGGCATCGCAGACAACCTCAAGCGCCCCGAGGCCGAGCGCTCCGTGGCCGCCGCGTCGCTCCAGCTCGTGGTGTGCTTCGACGACCGCGAGGAGGCGTTTCGGCGGCACATCGAGGCGTGCGAGCCCGCGGCCGAGACCTACGGCAACGCGGGCTTCTTCGGCGTCCCGATGGACTACCGCGGCCTCGATGATCGCGACGAGGCGCCGCTCTGCCCCGTGATCGTCACGCCCGCGAACCGCGTCGAGGAGCGCCCCCTGCCCGATCAGGTCGAGGTCGCCGCCACGCGGCGGTCGCGCCTCAAGGGCCTCGCGCGCTTCCTCCACCGCTTCGACGAGTCGTCGCGCTCCCTCGTGCGGGGGTCGCTCATCACGCCGCTCTTCGGGCTCGTCACCGCGATCCCGTGGGCGCTCAAGACCTTCGCGCCGCGCCTCGAAGCGCGGCTCCGCATCGGGAGCGGTCGCCTCGCGCTCCCCGCGCCGCGCACGACGCAGACCGCGCTCCGCGCCGACGGCGCCCCCTCGGCCGACGGAAAACCCCTGGGATTCACGGTCTCCGAGGCCGTGTCGCGCGTCGGCAACTCGCTCGAGAACATCGGCCTCACGCGGCGCTTCGCGAGGCTCGTGGTCATTCTCGGTCACGGCGGCACGAGCGTGAACAACCCGCACCGCTCGGCCTACGACTGCGGCGCGTGCGGCGGGCGTCACGGCGGCCCCAACGCGCGCATCCTCGCGCGCCTCGCCAACGAGCCGACGGTGCGAGAGGGCCTCCGCGCGCGAGGGATCGACGTGCCCGAGAGCACGCGCTTCATCGGCGGCGAGCACGACACGACCACCGACGGCGTCGCCCTCTACGACCTCGACGCGGTGCCCCAGAGCCACCGCGGGGACCTCGCGCGCGCGACGGAGACGCTCGAACACGCGCGCAGGATGTCGGCCCACGAGCGCTGCCGAAAGTTCGAATCGGCGCCGCGCGACCCGTCGCCCGAGCGCGCGCTGCGCCACGTCGAGGGACGCGCCGCGGACGTCTCACAGGCGCGGCCCGAGCTCGGTCACGTCACCGTCGCGGCGGGCGTCGTGGGACGGCGCGCGATCACGCGGGGGCTCTTTCTCGACCGGAGGGCCTTCGTGATCTCGTACGACCCCGCGGTCGACCCCGAGGGCAAGGTGCTCGAACGGATCCTCCAGGCGGCCGGGCCCGTGGGCGCGGGCATCAACCTCGAGTACCTCTTCTCGTGCACCGACAACGACCGCTACGGCGCGGGGACGAAGCTCCCGCACAACCCCGTGGGGCTCTTCGGCGTGATGGACGGCGCCCTCAGCGACCTGCGCACGGGGCTGCCGCGGCAGATGATCGAGATCCATGAGCCCGTGCGGCTCCTGCTCGTGGTCGAGGCCACGCCCGAGCGGCTGCTGGCCATCGCCGAGCGACAGGCCGAGGTGAAGGAGCTCGTCGTGAACGAGTGGGTGCAGCTCGTGTCGCTCGACCCCGAGACGGGCGCGATGAGGCGCTTCACGGCGCGGGGTTTCGAAGCGTGGGACGGCGGCGACGAGCCCGCCACGCCGCGCACGCCCGACTGGCGCTCGTGGTACCGGGGGAAGATCGATTTTCTCCCGCCCGCCATCGTGGGAGGCGCGACGTGATCGACCCCGAGACCCTCCTCGACTACGCGGTGGGCGGCGCCATCGTGGCCCCGTTCACGGCCTTCCTCATCCTCGGGGCGCTGTGGCTCCTCGGCCGCGCGACGAGCGAGCGCAGCGCGTCGAGCATCGTGAACCTCGCGCTCACGACCTCGCTCGGCTGCTCCGTCGTCGTGGTGTACGCGCTCTCGCGGCTCCATTTCGCGGCCACGCGCGTCGACCTCGGTGACTGGTTCCGCATCGACGACTACGGCTTTCGCCTCGACTTTCTGGCCGACTGGCTCTCGGCCACGATGATGACCCTCGTGAGCACGATCACCGTGCTCGTGGGGCGCTTCTCGGTGAACTACCTCCACCGCGAGCGGGGCTTCTTTCGCTTCTTCACCCTGCTCTCGGTCTTCGCGGGCGCGATGCTCCTGCTCGTCACCGCGGGCTCCTTCGACCTGCTCTTCGCGGGGTGGGAGATGGTCGGCCTCACGTCGATCCTCCTCGTGGCCTTCTTCCACGAGCGCTCGGGGCCCACGCGCGCGGCCATCCGCGTGATGATGGTCTATCGCATCTGCGACGTGGGGCTGCTCATCGGCGCCGCGATGCTGCACCACCACACGAACACGTCGCTCTTCGCCGAGCTGCGCACGTCGCCCGCGGTGCAGCACCTCGGCGGGTTCTACAGCTCGCTCGTGGGGCTGTGCTTCCTCACGGCGGCGGCGGGCAAGTCGGCGCTCTTCCCGATGGGCGGTTGGCTGCCCCGCGCGATGGAGGGCCCCACGGCCTCGAGCGCGCTCTTCTACGCCTCGCTCTCGGTGCACGCGGGGGTGTACCTCCTGCTCCGCGCCGAGCCGCTCATCGAGCACGCCCCCGCGGCGCGCGCAGCGATGGTGGGCGTCGGCGTGGTCACCGCGGTGCACGCCACGATGATCGCGCGCACGCAGACCGACGCGAAGAGCCGCCTGGCCTACGCGGCCATGACCCAGGTGGGCGTGATGGTCGTCGAGGTGGCCTTCGGCTTCAACCGCCTCGCGGCGCTGCACCTCGTCACCCACGCGCTGCTCCGCGGCTACCAGATGCTCCTGGCGCCGTCGAGCATACACGCCCAGCGCTGGAGGATGACCGCGCACGGCGACGAGCCGCTGCCCTCGCTGTCGATCCTCGGCGGGCGCCTCGCGCCCTCGACGGAGCGCGCGTGGTACCGACTCGCGCTCGACCGCTTTCACGTCGACGTGGTGTTCGAGCAGTGGCTCGGGCGCGCCTTTCTGCGCCTCGGCGCGTCGCTCGACAAGATCGAGCTGCGCACGGTGAAGGCCGTCGCGCGCACCGTGGCCCGCGGTCGCGCCGTCGACACGCAAGACACCTCGACGCCCCCGCCGCGGCCCACGGAGGCGCCGTGATCCCCGTGCTCTCGCTGATGGTGCTGCTGCCCGCGCTCGGGTCGATCACGCTGCTCCTTCGGCGCGACGAGCGCTACTCGCGGCGCATCGCGTCGGTCTTCGCGGGCGCGTCGTTCCTGCTGTCCGCCTGGGTCGCGCTGCGCCTCGACGGCGCGTCGGGCGCGATGCAATTCGAAGAGACCCTGTTCAGGCTGCCCCTGCTCGGGGCCCGCTGGCGCCTCGGCGTCGACGGCCTGAGCGCGCTCTTTCTCCCGACGGCGAACGCGGTCGCGCTGGCGATCATCCTGGGCTCGCCGAGGGCCTCGCTCGATCGGCGCAACGTCGCCGCGATGCTCGGCACGCTCTCGGCTTCGCTCGGGATCCTGTGCAGCCTCGACCTCGCGCTCCTCGGCGTGTTCTGGGTGATGCGCCTCATCCCGGGGCGCTGGGTGATCCCGTGGACCCCGACGGCCGCGGTGCGCGACTGGTTCGGCCGCACGTGGTCGGTCTTCCTCTGGGGCGGCTCGCTCCCGCTGCTCCCGGTGATCGTCGCCGTGGGGGTCGTGGGGCATCGCGCGCACGCCGCCACGCCCTTCGACTATCACGAGGCCATCGCGCGAGGGATCCCCGACGCGTGGCAGCTCCCGCTCTTTCTCTGCGTGATGCTGGCGGTCTTCATGCGCCTCGCGATCGCGCCCTTTCACGCCTGGCTCCCGCTGCTGATGGAGCACGGCCCCTACGCCACGGGGACGCTCATCGCCACGGTGCCCGTGCCGCTCTACCTCTTCGCGCGCGTCGTGGTGCCGCTCTTTCCGCACGGCGAGGCCGTGGCGCGGCCGGTGGTCATCGCCTTCGCCGTGTGGAGCGCGTTCTACGGCGCCACGCTCGCCATCGCGCAGCGCGGCCTCCGGCGCATGCTCGGGTTCATCGCCGTGAGCCACTCGGGCTTCGCGCTGATGGGGCTCGCGACGCTCAACCGCGAGAGCATCCACGGAGCGCTCCTCGAGAGCGCCGCGTCGAGCCTCTCGCTCGCGGGCCTCCTCGTGCTCGTGCGCGGCCTCCACGCGCGCACGGGGACGAGCAACGCCGACGAGCTCGGCGGCATCGCGTCGCAGAGCCCTCGAATGACCGTGGCCTTCGTGATCTTCGCGGTGGCCTCGCTCGGCTTCCCCGGCACGATGACCTTCGTGAGCGAAGACCTCTTGTTTCACGGCGTCCTCGCGCTCCATCCCGGCATCGCGACGGCGCTCCTCGTCACCACGGCCATCAACGCCATCGCGCTCCTCAGGGCCTTTCTGCGCACCTTCCTCGGTCGCCCGCGGCGGGTCACGCGCGACGTCCCTGTCGACGACCTCGGCACCCGCGAGCGCGTCGCCGTGCTGGCCCTCTGCGCCCTCGTGATCGCCGGCGGGCTGCGTCCGCAACCGCTGCTCGACCTCCGCGCTGGCTACGTCCGCGCGCAGGTGGTGTCGCACGATGACGCGCACCCGCGCCCGATGCGACACGATGACCGTGTGCGCCGCGACGGGCGCGTCACACGCTGAAAGCCGCTTTACGACGCTCGCGCCGACGGACTCGCGTCCGAGTGTTCGCACCGGCACTTCGGTGATCTCCCAACATCCCTGCGTCGACACGGTGCTCGTGATGCGCGCCTACGCCTCTGCACTCCTCGCCCTCGTGGCGTCAGCGATCCCCGCCCTGTCGAGCGCGCATGACGTACCTGCGAACGCGAAGCGGAGCGCAGGTTCTGACCGCGGCGCCCCTCACGCGGGGCGATTTCGGATGAGTCCCTCTTGGATGGTGCTCGCGACGAGGCGCCCTTCGCGGTCGAAGAACCTCCCGCGCACGAGGCCGCGCGCCCCTGACGCGCTCGGGCTCTCGACGTCGTAGAGGAGCCACTCGTCGGCGCGGAACGGTCGATGAAACCACATCGCGTGGTCGAGGCTGGCGACCTGCATCCCGGGCGTGAGCCAGCTCACGCCGTGCGGGTCCATCGCCGTGCCGAGGAACGAGAAATCCGACGCGTACGCGAGCAGGTAGCGGTGGAGCGCGTCGTCGTCGGGGAGTCGATCGATGGCCCGATACCAGAGCCGCCGCGAGGGCGCCTGGGCCTTGGGCTTGAGGGGGTTGCGCGGCTCCACGGGGCGGATCTCGATGGGGCGCTCTGCGGTCGCCATCGAGCGCACGGCCTCGGGGAGCCTGTCGGCGAACGCGAGCGCGATGTCTCGCTCCGAGCGCAGCGTCTCGGGCGGCGGAACGGCGGGCATCGCGTCGTGGTGTTCGAAGCCCGCCTCGACGACCTGAAACGAGGCCTCGAGGCTGAAGATGGCTTCGCCTTCCTGCACGGCGA
This sequence comes from Myxococcota bacterium, assembly GCA_052035985.1. Classification (GTDB taxonomy): domain Bacteria; phylum Myxococcota_A; class Polyangia; order Polyangiales; genus CAISKJ01. The sequence goes on from JBPOHC010000547.1 coordinate 27,708, forward strand.
CCACGCGCCTCGTCGAGAAGCTGCGCCCGTCTCGGAGCCGGTCGACCTGATAGACGATGGGACGATCGAGCTCGCCCGCGCGGATGAAGTACCCGTGCGCCGAGTGGACGGGACGGTCCGCGGTGACGGTCTGGGCCGCCGCCGAGAGGCTCTGCCCGAGCACCTGCCCGCCGAAGATCGCGCCCCAGCCGAGGTTCTGGCTGTGTCCGCGGAAGAGGTCGCGGTCGACGCGCTCGAGCGCGAGGAGGTCTACGAGGTCTTTGAGTACGCGTTGCATCGTCTGGTGGGCGACCTATAGGGCCCCGCGGCCGCCCGCGACCAGCCCGAACGTCGCGGCGCCCCCGGTCGCCGCGGTAACGTCGCGCCCGTGATGCGCGAACACCTGCTGCGACGCCTCGCGGACACGCCCGACGCCGAACGACGCGTCGACGGCTACTACCTCCCCGCGTCTCGGTGGTTCGAAGCGCGCGCGAGGGAGCGAAGAGATCGCGCGCGCGTGGCCTTGCTGAGCGGTCCCCAAGGCGCGGGCAAGAGCACGCTCGCGGGCCTCGCGGTCGACACGCTCGACGACGTCGGACTCCGCGCGGTCACGGTCTCGATCGACGATTTCTACCTCACCCACGACGCGCAGCGGGCGCTCGCGGAGCGTCACGCGGGCAACCGCTTCATGGAGTTCCGCGGGTACCCCGGCACGCACGACGTCGCGCTCGGCGCAGCGGTGATCGCAGCGCTCCGTGACGACGAGGGGCGCGGCGTCAGGGTCCCCGTCTACGACAAGTCGGCCCACGGCGGACGCGGCGATCGGCTCCCCGAGTCGCGTTGGCGCGTCGAGCGCGGCCCCTTCGACCTCGTGCTCGTCGACGGGTGGATGCTTGGATTTGCACCCATTTCAAATGAGGCGCTCCCCGACGTCGGGATGAGGCCCGCGAACGAGGCCCTCGCGGACTACGACGCGTGGCACTCGCTCGGCGACGCGATGGCGGCGCTCGTGATGCGCGAGGCGGACTACGTCGTGCGATGGCGGGTCGACGCCGAGCGCGCCCGACGCGCCGCGGGCGCGCCGGGGCTCAGCGACGACGACGCGAGAGACTACGTGCTGCGGTTCGTCCCGGCGTACGAGGCGTGGGTGCCTGGGATGCTCGCGGGGCGCAGCGTGCGGGGTCCGCGATGGACCGCCACGCTCGGTGAAGACCGTCACCCGGTCTCCATCGAATCGCGCTGATCTACGGAGTGTTTCGAAGGGAGAGGTCGCCGCCTCGCCGCGGACTCCACGGCGAGGCGCGATGGGAGCGCGACGCGCTCAGCTCCGGTCGAGCGTGGGCATCGAGGTGCCCGTGACGGTCGTCGCGTTGACGCCGATGCGGCCGACCGCGCCTGCGCCGCCGACGCGGCTGCCGCAGGTGGCGGCTCCGCCGCCGCCGCCGGGGGTGGTGATGAGGTTGGTGCCGATGGTCGCCGTGGTGAGCGACACGAGGCGCACCGCGCCGCCCGCGCCGCCGCCGCCGCCGCCCATGCCGCAGCCGCCGCAGCTCGAGTCGCCGCCCGCGCCGACCGTGCCCGACGAGATGATCGAGCCGGTCACCGTGATCGCGCTCGCGCGAAGGAGCACGACGCCGCCGCCGTTGCCGCCCGCGCCCGCGTGGCAGCCGTCTTCGTCGGAGCCGCCCTCACCGCCCGCGCCGCCCATGAAGATCGACGTCGCGAGGTTCGCGGAGCCCACCGCGGCGCCCGCCGCGCCGCCGGGGATCGGGCAGGCTTCGGCGCAGGTGCCGCAACCACCGCTGCCGCCCGCGGCGCCCGCGAGGCCGTAGCCGCCGCCGCCGCCAGACGCGTCGTCCTGGCCCGCGCCGCCAGCGCCGCCGCCGGAGCCGTTGGCCGCCACGTCGACGCCGCCGAGCGTGAGCTGCCCCTCGCCCTGGAAGCCGCGCGCGCAGCGGTACACGCCCGTGTGGTTACGCCCGCGGAAGCCGCGGCCCGACATGTTGATGCTGCCCGCGATGGTGGCCGTTCCGCCGGCGTCGATCGCGAGGATGCCGCCGACGTTGCCGTCCCACGCGGGAGCCGTGAGCACCGCGCCCGCAGGGATGTTGAGCGCGCCCACGTCGTTCACGACGACGATCTGCGCGCGGCGGGTCGAGTCGGTGACGTAGGCCGCGGCCGTCCCTGCGCTGAGGGTGACCGTGGTCGCCGTCGCCGCCGTGACGAAGCCGTACTCGTACTGCCCGACGGGGCCCGTCGCGGCCTGCGTCTGGTGGAGCACCACGTGCTGCCCCGCCGCGAAGGTCCCGCGCACGTTCGAGATGGTCACCGTGGTGCCGCCCGCCGCGACGCTGGCCGAGGCCGCGATGTTGTTGATGGTCAGCGTGCCCGTGACGTTGAGGTCGGCGCCGCCGCCGAAGCCGCAGCGGCCCGCGGTGCAGACCACGCCCGTCGCGCAGGCGTTGCCGCACGCGCCGCAGTTCAGCGGGTCCGACGCGAGCGTCGACTCGCAGCCGTTCGCCGCGGCGAGGTCGCAGTCGGCGCGGCCCGCGGAGCACACGAAGTTGCACGCGCTGTCCGCGCAGACGCGCGTCGAGCTGGCGCGCGTGGGGCACACGACGCCGCAGCCGCCGCAGTTGTTGGGGTCGCTCGCCGTGAAGACGCAGAACCCGCCGCACGACTCCTGACCCGTCGGGCACGACGTGGTGCACACGCTGGCCGTGCAGACCTGACCCGAGGCGCACGCGCGCGCGCAGGCGCCGCAGTTGCCGCGGTCGCTCGTGAGGTCGCGGCACGTGCCCGCGCAGTCGGTCTGGCCCGAGCCGCAGGTCGCCACGCAGGCGCCCGCGGAGCAGACCTGACCCGCGGAGCAGACGCGGCCGCAGGAGCCGCAGTTGTTGCGGTCGTTGGTGAAGTTCACGCAGGTGCCGCCGCAGGCCGACTGGCCCGTCGGGCACGAGAGCGTGCACGAGCCGCTCACGCAGACCTCGCCCGAGGCGCAGGCGCGGCCGCAGGAGCCGCAGTTGGCGCGGTCCGTCGCGGTGTCACGGCACGAGCCCGTGCAGTTGGTGAGCCCCGCGGCGCACGAGAGCACACAGGCGCCCGCGGAGCAGACCTGACCCGCGGCGCAGGCGCGCCCGCACGTGCCGCAGTTGGCGCGGTCGCTGTCGAGGTCGCGGCACGAGCCCGAGCAGTTGGTCAGGCCCGTGAGGCACGACACGACGCACGCGCCCGCCGAGCACACCTGCCCGGCCGCACACGCGGTTCCGCAGGTGCCGCAGTTGGCGCGATCGCTCTGGAGGTCGCGGCACGAGCCCGAGCAGTCGGTGAGGCCCGTCACGCACGAGACCACGCACATGCCGCCGGAGCACACCTGGCCTTCGGCGCAGGCTGTTCCGCACGCGCCGCAGTTGGCGCGGTCGCTCTGGGTGTCGCGGCAAGAGCCGCCGCAGTCGGTGAGGCCCGTCACGCAGCTCGTCACGCACATCGCCCCGGAGCACACCTGGCCCGAGGCGCAGGCCGTTCCGCACGCGCCGCAGTGCGCGCGGTCGGTCTGGAGGTCGCGGCACGAGCCGCCGCAGTTGGTCTGCCCCGTGACGCACGTGAGCACGCAGCTCCCAGCGGAGCAGACCTGACCCGCGGCGCAGTCGACGGCGCACGTGCCGCAGTTGTTGCGATCGCTCTGGAGGTCGCGGCACGAGCCGCCGCAGTTGGTGAGGCCCGTCGCGCACGACACCACGCAGGCGCCGGCGGAGCAGACCTGACCGGCGGCGCAGGCGGTCCCGCACGCGCCGCAGTTGGCGCGGTCGCTCTGGAGGTCGCGACACGAGCCCGCGCAGTCGGTCTGTCCCGTCGCGCAGGACGTCACGCAGGTGCCGCCGGAGCACACCTGACCTGCCGCACACGCGGTGCCGCAGCGGCCGCAGTTGGCGCGGTCGCTGTCGAGGTCGCGACACGAGCCCGAGCAGTCGGTGAGGCCCGACACGCAGCTCGTCACGCACATGCCGCCGGAGCAGACCTGACCGGCGGCGCAGGCGGTCCCGCACGCGCCGCAGTTGGCGCGGTCGCTCTGGAGGTCGCGGCACGAGCCCGAGCAGTTGGTGAGGCCCGTCACGCACGAGACCACGCACATGCCGCCGGAGCACACCTGTCCGGCCGCACACGCGGTTCCGCAGGTGCCGCAGTTGGCGCGATCGCTCTGGAGGTCGCGGCACGAGCCGCCGCAGCTCGTCGTGCCCGTCGCGCAGCTCGTCACGCACGCGCCCGCGGAGCACACCTGGCCCGAGGGGCAGGCCATTCCGCACGTGCCGCAGTTGGCGCGGTCGCTCTGGAGGTCGCGGCAAGAGCCCGTGCAGTTCGAGAGCCCCGCGGCGCAGGACACGACGCACATGCCGCCGGAGCACACCTGGCCTGCGGCGCAGGCGGTTCCGCACGCGCCGCAGTTGGCGCGGTCAGCCTGGAGGTCGGCGCAGACGCCAGCGCTGCCGCCGCTCGAGCACACGGTCTGGCCCGCGGGGCACGACACGCGACACGCGCCTGCCATGCAGATCTGTCCGTCGGCGCAGGCGGTTCCGCACGCGCCGCAGTTGGCGCGGTCGGTCTGGAGGTCGCGGCACGAGCCCTCGCACACCATCTGCCCCGCCGGGCATGAGGTCACGCACGCGCCCGCAGAGCACGCCTGACCCGAGGGGCAGGCGGTTCCGCACGCGCCGCAGTTGTTGCGATCGGC
>JBPOHC010000264.1:0-4602 GCA_052035985.1 Myxococcota bacterium
CCTATCTCATCGCGGCTCCCTACCTGACGGTGCTCCTCCTCCTGGTGTTCTACGGGCTGCACCGCAGCCAGCTCGTGTGGATGCTCTGGAAGCACCGGGCCGAGCTGCCGCCCGCGGCGCCGCGCCAGCTCCCCGACGCGGAGCTCCCGCACGTGACGGTGCAGCTCCCGCTCTTCAACGAGCCCGACGTGCTCGACCGGCTCCTCGAGTGCGTGGCGCGGATCGACTACCCCCGCGACAGGTTCGAGATCCAGGTGCTCGACGACAGCACCGACGACACGCGCGAGCGCTCCAAGGCCAAGGTCGCCGACCTCGTGCGCCGCGGCATCGACGCGGTGTACATCCACCGCACCGACCGCACGGGCTACAAAGCGGGCGCGCTCGACAACGGGCTCAAGTACGCCAAGGGCTCGCTCGTCGCGGTCTTCGACGCCGACTTCCTCCCGCAGCCGTCGTTCCTCCGCACGGTGGTGCACCACTTCGCGGACCCGAAGGTGGGCTGCGTGCAGGCGCGCTGGGGTCACCTCAACCGCGAGACCTCGATCCTCACGCGCGTGCAGGCGCTCATGCTCGACGGCCACCACATGGTCGAGAACCGCGCGCGCTTCGCGGCGGGTCGCTTCTTCAACTTCTCGGGCACGGGCGGCATCTGGCGCCGCGAGGCCATCGGCGACGCGGGCGGCTGGCAGCACGACACCCTCACCGAAGACCTCGACCTCTCGTACCGCGCGCAGACCGCGGGCTGGCGCTTCGTCTACCGCGAGGACCACGTCACCCCCGCCGAGCTCCCCGAGGAGATGGAGGCGTTCCGCGCGCAGCAGTTCCGCTGGGCCAAGGGCACCGTGCAGACCGCGCGCAAGCTCCTCTCGAAGGTGTGGAGCGCGAAGCACCTCAACCGCAACATCCGCCTCGAGGCGGTGTTCCACATGACGCCGCACTTCGCGTACCCGCTGATGATGCTGCTCGCGGTGTTCCTCCTCCCGATGCTCCTCGTCATGCCCGTGAGCGACCCGCTCTCGCTGCTCCTCGTCGACATCCCCCTCATGGTCGGCTCGACGGGCTCGCTCGCGACCTTCTACATGGTCGCTGAGCGCGCGCAGGGCCGCACCGCCCTCGGCGCCCTCCGCCGCCTCCCCTGGCTCCTCGCCATCGGCGCGGGCATGTCTCCGTACCTCACCCGCGCCGTGTGGGAGGGCCTCCAGGCCGAGACCGGCGAGTTCGTCCGCACGCCCAAGAAGGGCCAGAGCGCCCGCTCGGGCCGCTACCGCGCCCGCACGATCCTCCCCGTCATCGAGATGGTGCTCCTGCTCGAGAGCATCGTGTCGGTGTACACCGCGCTCACCACGGGCCACTACATCGCCGCGCCCTTCGCGCTCCTCTACGTGATGGGCTTCGGCTACGTCTCGTACTCGGTGATCACCGAGCGCATGGCCGCCGTCGCCGCCGCCGAAGCGCGCCGCCCGCAGCCCGCCGTCGCCGCCACCGCCGAAGAGGCGACCGAGTCCGTCGCGGCCTGATCGCCGCTCCTTCTCCCGCTTCCCAGCACTTCCCCCACATCCACAAGCGGCGGCGCGTACGCGCCGCACGCTGACGCACACGCCCGCGGCGACGCACGCGCTCGCTCGCACGCCACACACGCGCGCATGTACTGACGTCAGTACACCCACGTACCGACGTCAGTACACGGCACCGTGCCTGCTGACAGACTGTTACGCGACGGCTTCAGCGAGCGCTGCGACGAGCGCGGGAACATCGGCCTGCGCGACGCCACACAGCGCCACGCGCAGCGCGCCCGACTGCGGAACGGTGAACACCCCGCGGGCCTTGAGCTTCTCCGCGGCGGACTTCACATCGCGCGCGAACACGGTGACGAAGAAGCCTCCGTCGTAGCGCGGATAGCGCAGCCCCGTCCCCTCGGCGGCGCGGTTGAACGCGTCGACGCGGGCCGCGAGGAGCGCCACGAGTCGCGCGCGCTCGGCGTCGACCTGCGCGCGCAGCGTCGCGTCCGTGAGGCATCGCGCGACGGCGTACTGACCCGCGGCGTTGCAGTTGCTCCACGTGCCGCGGCAGGCCCACGAGAGCGCGCGGCCGATGGCGTTGCGGGTGTCTGCGTCGGCGGTGCAGGCCACGAGCGCGCCGATGCGCTGGCCGTACTGCGTGAACGACTTGCTGCCCGACCACGCGAAGAGCACCGCGGCGCGCTCCGTGAGGGGCTCGAGGTGCTTGAGGAACGAGCGCTGATCCTTCGCGTACGCGAGGTAGGCCACGTCGGCGAGCACCGCCGTCGGCACCTTCGCGGATTGCTCGCGCACGATGCCTGCGACGGCCGTCCACTCGTCGCGGGTCATCGAGTAGCCCGTGGGGTTGTGGCAGGGGTCGTTGAGGAACACGAGCAGCCGACCCTGCTTCGCCGCGGTCTCGGCGAGCGTGCGTTCGAAGGCCGCGAGGTCGATGCCGCCGCTCTCGGAGAAGTTGTTGAACGTCACGACGCCGCGCTCGTGCTCGTCGGCCAGCGTCGCGTACGGACCCCAGTAGAACGACGACGTCACCATCGACTGCTTGTGCTCGAGGAACACCGACAGCGCGTGGCGCAGCGCGCCCGTCCCGCCCGGCGTCGAGCAGGCCACGGCCTGGTCCGCGAGCGACGTGCCGCCGAGGAGATCCTTCGTCACCGCGGAGAGGAACTCCGGCGCACCCGCGATCGGCGCGTAGGCCGCGGCCTTGAGCGCGGGCACCTCGCGCAGCGCGGTCACCACCGAGGGGAGCACCGCGAGCGTGCCGTCGTCTTCGAGGAGCGCGCCGACCGTGGCGTTGATGACCTTCTCCCCCGTCGCGCGGCGCTGCGTGGCCTCGCGGTTGAGGGCGAAGATGGGGTCGTCTCCAGGGCGGCTCGCGTTGCGTTCAGGGAGGAGGTTCACGGCCGAATTGATTGCCACAGAACGCGCGAGCCTGTCACTACGCGCGATGCGGCGATCAGTGCGCCAATCCTGCGCGCAGCGTCTCCAGGGCGCTCCGCCGCGCACCGGATGGCATCTGCGAAATGGCGCGATCGAGCTCCTCGACGGCCTGCGAGGGCGCGCCGAGCATCGCCAGGGTCTCGGCCATGCGCACGTGGAGCTCGGGGGCTTCTTCCCCCGTCTCGCGCGCCACGGAGAGCGCCTCGGTGTAGCGCGAGAGGGCCCTGCGTCCGTCGCGCCGTCGCGCCGCGAGGTCGCCGAGCTTCACCAGCGCGCGAAAGCGCTCGGCCACGGGCGGAGTGAGCTCGAGGGCCGCGGTGAGGTCCGCTTCGGCGCTCCCCGGATCGCGCTGCGACGCGAGCATCGCGCGCGTGAGGTAGAGCCTCGCGAGGAGCGTGCGCGGCGTCGGATCACGGGGATCGAAGCCCACGGCGAGCTCACCCTCACGGAGCGCGCGGGCGTGGTCTCCCTGCCGCTCCGCGAGCACCATGGCGCGCGTGTGGGTCACGGCCTCGCGGCGCGACTCGCTCTCGTCGAGGAGGCGCATCCAAGCGCCCCCCGGCGAGCTGTCGCGCACGAGGCCCGCGAGCGGCAGATCATCGACGCGCGCGAGGAGCGCGAACACATCATCCGTCGCGTCGCGGTAGAGCAGCGACGGCGCGCGGAACTCCAGCGAGAGGTCCGACGCGCGGAGCAACGGAGCGTCTCCCGCGACGGCGCGCACACCACCAACGCCCGCGACGAAGCGCGCGAAGAGAGCGGCCTGATCGTTCACGCCCGCGACGCGCAGGAGCCGCGACACCGTGGGGTCCTCCGCGCGACGGAGGAACGTGTCGAGATCCAACGATCCGTCGCGCAGGCCCACGAGGAGGTAGTCCTGCCCCGGCGTGATCTCGACCATCGTCGCGCGCGGAAACACCTCACGGAACGTCGCCACGATCGACGCCACCACCTCGGCGCTCGTGCTGTACGCGTGAAACCACTGCCCGAACGCGCCCCCCGGCCGCAGCCTCTCTCTCGCCGCTTCGAAGGCCTCGCGCGTGAAGAGGTCGCTCATGCCAGCGACCCACGGGTTCGACGGCTCGCTCACGATCGCGTCGTACGTCCGAGATGTGCCCCGGAGGTAGTGCGCCGCGTCGGCCCTCACCACGCGCACGCGCGAGTCTTCGAGCACGCGGTGATTGGCCCGCGCGAAGTCCGTCCTCGCAGCATCGACGACCGCACCCACGAGCTCCGCGACTTCGACCGAACGCACACCCGGAACCGAGCGCGCAGCGTCGGCGGTCATCCCGCTGCCGAGTCCCACCACGAGCACGTCGCCCGTCGAGCGCGCCATCGCCACGGGGAGAATGCCCACGAGCGTCTGCGTCGTCGCGTCTCCGAGGCTCGTCGCGTCGACCTTGCCGTTGATCTGCAACAGCACGTTGCCCTCGTCGTCGCGCCGCAGCGCCACGGTGGCCTCGGGGTCGTCGCGTCGCCACGCCAGCCGACCGAGCTCCACATCGCGCGAACCCGCGAACAGAAAGGGCCCGCGCAGCATCGCGGCCTCGTCGCCACGCAGCGTCACGCGCCCCGCCACGAGCGCCACCACGGCCGCGGCGACGACCGCCATCGGACGCGAGCGCACCAGCGCGACGGCTACCGC
>JBPOHC010000992.1:0-9085 GCA_052035985.1 Myxococcota bacterium
GGGGGGGGGGGGGGGGGGGGGGGGGGGGGGGGGGGGGGGGGGGGGGGGGGGGGGGGGGGGGGGGGGGGGGGGGGGGGGGGGGGGGGCGGGGGGGGGCCGGCGGGGGGGGGGGCGGGCGAGGCGGAGGCGTGGAGGAGCCGCAGCCGAGCGCGGTGTCACGCGAGACGACGACCGCGCGAACGGAGACGCGCTGTGACCAGCCGACGCTCGACGACGCGAAGAGCTCGCGCGCGATGACGGGGGACGCGTCGATCACGGGACGACCCGCGGCCCGCTCGACGCAGAGGTTGGGACCGACGTCGGCGACTTGCGCAACGCACCATCGACCCGTCGCGGGGTTGGTGATGCGCACCTTCGCGCCGCAGCCGAAGCGCCAGGAGTCGGCGATGTACATCCAGCGCGCGTCGGCGTTGCCGCCGCAGGCCATGCGCTGCGTGTCGCTGCCTCCGCCGAAGGTGGTGAGGTAGTACAGGCCGTCGGAGGGGACCGTGCGACCCGCGATCTCACCGCTCGTCGCGCAGCGGTAGCCGCCCACGGTGAGGTCGCTCGTCTGCCGCGCCGAGACGCCGTCGGGACCGCCGTCGTCGAAGGGAGGCTCCGCGGCGTAACAACCGATCATTCCACCCGCCGCCAGGAGCGACGCCAGGACCCTCGATCTCGACCTCATGTCACCTCGCGCAAGCACCCCGAGTGCCGCGGGTATCATCCTCTCGATTGGCTTGAATTGCAGCACTTGAGAGGGGCTTCGAGGTGGTCAGCGCGCGCCCACGGTAACCGTCATGACCGGCGAGGGGTTGCGCGAGACACCCTCCAGCGTCGTGAAGGCGCCCGCGGGGGCGCGCTCGGGGGAGCATCGTCCGTCGTTTCGCCGCCGATCCGCTGCGTGGAGCGCTGCTGTATCGTCGGCCGCATGGACCTTCGCATCGCTTCGAGCTCGATGTTCGCGCTGCTGACATGCGCGACGCTGGTCACCGCGTGCTCCGATACGGGCACCAGCGTCGTCGGCGGCAGCCGCGACGTTCCGTCGGTCGAGGTCGCGCCCGATCAGCTCGCGCCCTCCGACGTGTCGATCGACGCGCCCGACGACGCTTCGATCGATGCGCCCCTCGACGTCGCGCCCGATGTCTCCCCCGACGTTCCCGTCGACACGACGCCCGCGCGTTGCGTCGCGAACGCCGACTGCGCGGGCAACCCCGCTGGCAACGTGTGCGACGCCGCCTCGGGGCGCTGCGTGCAGTGCCTCGCCGTGGCCGACACGTGCCCCGCCGCGCAGCACTGCGACGCCGCGTCGAACACCTGCGTCGCGGGCTGTCGCACCGACGACGGGTGCTCCGTCGCGGGCGACGCGGGCGTCACGCGGACCCGCTGCGACACCGCGATGCACGCCTGCGTCGAGTGCGCTTCCAACGATCACTGCGCCCCCGGGACGCTCTGCGTCGGGAGCGTCTGCGTGCCCGGCTGCACCGCGGGGAGCGCGTGTCCCACGGGGCAGACCTGCTGCGGGGGCGCGTGCGTCGACACGCAGCGCAACACCGCGCACTGCGGCGTCTGCAACGGCGCGTGCGCGGTGCCCAACGCGATGGCCGCGTGCATGAACGGCGCGTGCTCCGTGGGGACCTGCGCCGCTCCTTTCGCCGACTGCGACACGAGCGCGACGAACGGATGCGAGACCAACACGCTCACCAGCGCGGCGCACTGCGGCGGCTGCGGGATGGCCTGCGCGGCGCGACCCAACACCGTCGCGAACTGCGCCGCGGGCCGCTGCGCCTACGAGTGCGCGGCGGGCTTCGCGGACTGCGACGGCGACGCCACCAACGGCTGCGAGGTCGACACGCGATCCACGGTCGGTCACTGCGGCGCGTGCGGGCGCGTCTGCGCTCCCCCGAGCGCGACGGCCGCGTGCGTGGCGGGCGCGTGCACGATTTCGACATGCAACGCGGGTTTCGGCGACTGCGACGCGAACGCCACCAACGGCTGCGAGACCGACACGCGCGCGACCGTGGCCCACTGCGGCGCGTGCGGTGCCGCGTGTCCGTCGCGAGACAACGCGCTCACGGCCTGCTCCGCGGGGCGCTGCGTGATCGCGTGCCTCGCGGGCTACGCAGACTGCGATGGCGACGCGACGAACGGCTGCGAGGTCGACACGCGCGCGAGCCTCTCGCACTGCGGCGGCTGCGGGAGGCTCTGCGCGCCCACCAACGCGACGGGCTCCTGCGCGATGGGCGCGTGCGCCGTGGCCTCGTGCAGCGCAGGCTTCGGCGACTGTGACGGCAGCGCGACCACCGGGTGCGAGACCGACACGCGCGCGACGCCCGCGCACTGCGGCGGCTGCGGGAGGCCCTGCCCCGCGAGACCCCACGCGACGCCGACCTGCGCCGCGGCGGAGTGCGGGTTCGTGTGTGATGCGGGCTTCGGCGATTGCGACGGAGACGCGACCAACGGCTGCGAGACCGACCTCTCGACGAGCGTCGCCCACTGCGGGCGCTGCGGCGGCGCGTGCGCCTCGGGCGTGTGTGCGGGCGGCGTGTGTCAGGCCCCGAGCTGCACCGACCGCGTGCGCAACGGGAGCGAGTCTGACGTCGACTGCGGCGGGACGTGCGCGCCCTGCGCGCTCTGCGGCGCGTGTCGCGCGAACACCGACTGCGCGAGCAACACCTGTGGCGCCGCGGGGCGTTGCACGTGGCGAACGGAGGTCTACATCGACTGGCTCACGACCTGTCACGGACCCGGGGGAGGCGCCGCGGACGTGACCGTGGCGAGCGTTCCCGCGGGCACCTACGACGTCACCGCGCTCAGCTCCGCGGGCACCGTGTGGAACCCCGTGACCTACCCGAGCACGGGATGGTTCTGGAACATCACCTGCGAGAACCTCGCGGTCCCCGGGCTCTCGACCGCGTCGGGCGCGTACTTCCCCACGCCCACGGCGGCCTTCGCGGCGCTGCCTCGCACCACGGCGTCGGCGACGTTCGCGGGCGGCACGCTGCGCTGCTACTTCTCTGACAGCGCGTGCAGCGACAACCAGGGCGGCGTTCGCTTCCGCATGGAGCGCGCGTGCCCGTAGCGTCGACCCGTTGAGCGGTCGACCGCGCGTCGCGAGACGCCTCCGTCACATTCCACCTCGATGCAACCACCGGCACTCTGCCTCTACTGCGGCCATGAACGTCTTCGCGACGACGCCTCGGCGCGTTGCGCGCGCTGTGGTCACACGGCCGAAAACGTTCGCTGGTGGCTGCGAGAGCGCGGCGGCAGAGACCCCTCGGGCGTCGTGCTCGGGGGGCTCTTCACGCTGGTGATCGGCGGCTTTCTCGCGAGCGTGTGCGTCCGCGCGTCACTCGATCCGTTGACCACGGGCTTCGTCACGAGCCTCGCGGTGCTGTTGATCGTCCCGGTGCTTCGAACGCTCTTGCGTCGCGGCTCAACCACGTGGTCGTGCGCGACGCTCGACGGCGAGCGCATCGGCGAGGCCATCTTCGAGGGCGCGACGCTGCGTTGGGCCTACGGCGTGCGCGTGCGCGACCGCGCCGTCGTCGTGCCCGACTACGCGCGCATCATCGACGCGTCTACCGCGCGCGCCGCGGGCGTTCGCGCGCTCGGCCCGGGCGTGTGCCTCGCGCTCCGCATCGACGAGGGGGCCTATGACGATCAGTTCCCCGAGCGCGCGCTGGCGCCGGTGATCACGGCCGCGGTGGTCGGACTCGCCGCGCGCGACGGGTGCTCGCTCGCGTGGCAGCGGGGGTGGAGCCGCTCGCAGCTCGCCGCGACGGTGACGCCCTATCAGCGCCTCGTGCTCAGCGCGAGCGCGGCCTCGGGCGAGTCGCGATGGTTCGAACGCAGGGTGCTCTCGGCCATCGAGCGCGCCGAGGGCGAGAACGTCGCGTCGTGGACCGTCCCCGAGAGCGTCACGCGCGGCGACGCGCACTACCGCGCTCCCGCGGCCTCTGCGCTGCCTCGATTCTGTTCGCTCGACGACCTCGCGAGGGAGCTCTTCGAAGACCCCTCGCTGCGTGAAGACTTCGACGCGAACGTCAAGCCCGAGTCCGAACACGCCGACGAGTCCGCGATGGCGTTCCGCGCCTTCGCGGGCGCGGAGCCCGAGGTGGTGCAGCACCTCATCGACGCCTTCGTCGACGCGTAGCGACCACGACGGATCTTCAGGGCAGGTCGTCGACGACGGTGATCTCTCGACGCGTCGTCGCGAGGCGCCCGGTGGAGACCTCCTCGACGACGATCTCCCACACGAAGCGGCGCCCGACGACCTCCGACGGGAACGAGATCTCCGTGAAGATCACCAGCTCGGCGTAGGCGCTTTCGAAGCCCGTCGCGGTGCGCGTGAGGCCCATGCGCTCGACGCGTCGGAGCCGCCGCGCGACCTCGTTGACCGGCGCGCCTCCGTCGGCGGGCGTCACGCGGAAGTACACGAACACATCGGGCTGAAAGGCCGTGAAGCGGAAGCGCCCGAGGATGTGATAGCCGCCCTGCGGACCGTGGATGAGCTCCACGCGATCGCCGAAGGGAGCCACCGTCTCGTAGCGCTCGAGGCCCGTGCCGAGGTCGAGCGAGACGGGCTCGTACATCCCTGCGTCGAAGGGGTTTCGCGTCACCGACGGCACGTCGATGCGGAGGCCGATGTCGTCGACGGGCGTCGCCGTCTGCGCGCTCTCGGAGCACCCCAGGAGCATCAACGACATGAGGAGCCACGCGCGCATGCGATGAGGCGACGCTACTCCCGGTGAAGGGGGCGTCAATCGCGTGCGCCGTGCATCGATTTCGCGGGAATGCGCGCAGAATACTCGCTGTCGGAGGAGCCCGCGCGGTGGCACGCTCTCGGACCATGAAGCCCGCTGTTCTCGCGCCCGCGCTGGCAGCGCTCTGTGCGACCGCGTGCGGCGAGGAGCTCGTTCGCTATCAGACCCCCGACGCGACCGTGTGGGCCGGGCGTCGCGCGCCGATCACCATGCCCGACGGCGGAATCGGCGTGGTCACCAACAACGGCGAGAGCACCGTCACGCTCCTCGGTCTCGCCGAGCAGCGGGTGATCTCGACGGAGTCCGTGGGGGTCGTTCCGCTCACGGTGAACGGGCCGCATCACCTCGCGATCGACCCTGCGCTCGGCGCGCTCTACACGCCGCTGGCCTTTCCGGCGCCGCCCATCGCCGCGGGGCCCCACGCGGCGCACGGCTCATCGACGCGGCCCGGCGTGCTCGTGAAGCGCTCGCTCGCGGATTTTCACCTCATGGGCCGCGCCGACACCGAGCCCAACCCCGGAGACATCGCGCTCTCGCCCGACGGCTCGCTCGCGTTCGTGACGCACTTCGACCTCGTGAAGATGCTCAACAACCGCGGCAACCGCCCCGCGCAGCTCAGCGACCTCGTGGTCATCGACACGGCCTCGATGACCCGCGTCGCGACGCTGCCGCTCTGCATCGCCGCGCACGGCCTCGTGCTCTCTCCCGACGCGCGGACGCTCTACGTGGCGTGCTACGGCGACGACGCGCTCGCCGTCGTCGACGTGTCGGGGATTCGTCAGGGTCGCGCGCCCACGTCGGAGCTCGTGCTGCTCGGATCGCAGACCGCGGACGGGTCGCCCGCTCGCGGCCCCTACGGTCTCGTGCGCTCGGGCGACGGGGCGACGGTGTGGGTCGCGTGCTTCGAAGGCGCCGCGCTGATCGCGTTCGACACGGCCTCGCGACGCTTCGATCAGACCCGCGCGCTGCGCCTGCCGGGGAGGCCCTCGTTCCCCGCGATCATGCCTGACGGGACGATGCTCGCGCCGCTCCAGTCGGCCGATGTGATCGCGCGCGTGCAGCTTGAGCCGCGCATGCGCGTCTCCGATGTTCACGCGTACACGCCCGCGCAGTGCGTGCTGCCGCATCAGGTGAGCCTCGGCCCCGACGGGCGCGTCTACGTCGTCTGCGAGGGCGTCCACACGGCCACGAGGCAAGAGCCCGGGACCGTGATGGTGATCGACGCGAACACGCTCGACGTCGTCTCCGTGTGGCCCGTGGGGATCTTTCCCGACGGCGTGCTCTTCGTCGGCGCTCGCTGACGACACCGCGGGCCATATCGGCGTCGCGCCCGCCGACGCGCCTCACTCGTCGTTCCGCGTGAAGCGCATGGACGACACGCGCACCGAGACCGTCGGAATCGAGGACGCAACAGGAACCGTCGGCGTCTCGGCGCTGCCCGATCGTTCGAGCGACATGTGCGCGCCTGCGACAGGCTCCGCAGTTCGTTACGCGCCGACGATGTGACCGCTCCTGCCCTCGCGTCAAACCGCAGTAAAAGCGGTTGATGCCACTCACAAACCGCCTCCACTCAGTCGTTGCCGCCCTCGCCATTCCGGTGCTCCTGGCCTGCTCGTTCATGCCGGGAGGGAACCCCTTCATCGAGACCGCGGAGGCGCGCGGCTTCGGTCCTGAGCTCGACGACGCGGGACCGCCGGCCACCGCGCGCCGCACCCCGAGCGACGGCTGCGAGATCGTCGCGCATCGCGGCGCCTGCGCGCTCGAATCGGTGAGCGCGGTCGACGCTCCCTCCGACGGCGCGCGCGAGGTCGTCGCGGTGTACCGCGCCGTCGGAGACCTCGACGCGCCCCGCATCGAGCGGCGCTTCAGGGTCTCGTACCTCCCTCGCGACGAGGACGATCAGATGGCGCTGCTGCGGGCCAATCCCTCCGTCGCCTGCCGCTGGCAGACCGTGCTCCACGGCACCTGCCCGGCCTATCCGCCCGCGGTCACGATCCCCTCGATCGACGAGGGCGACACCGAACGCGAGGGCGAGCGCGCCGAGCGCCACAATCGCCACCAGCGCAGCGAAGAGCGCACCGAGCGCCACCAGCGCCACCAGCGCAGCGAAGAGCGCGCCGAGCGACACGATCGCGCGGAGCACGGCGCGCACCACCATCACCGCCGCAGCGAAGACGGCGAGCCGCCCTCACACCGCGGCGATCACCGCTCGCGTCATCACGGCGAGCGCCAACACCACCGTCACCACCGTCACAGCAACGGCTGAGACGGGCTACGTCACGCTCTGGGGCACGTACAGCACGTCGCCCGGTTCGAGGTCGAAGTCATCCGCGCGGCCTTCGAGGATCTCCTCAACACGAAGCACGAAGACGCGGCGGGTGCCGTGGCGGTCGACGCGCGTGACGCGGACCTGGTTCATCTCGGCGAGGGCCGTGAACCCGCCCGCGAGCGCGATGGCCTGCGTGACCGTGAGGCAGCGCGTGAAGGGGTACTGGTTGGGGTGCTGCACCTGACCCGAGACCGAGATGCGGCGGCTGTTGGCCTCCTTGATCTCGACGCGCACGTTGGGGTTCGCCAGGACGCTGTGGCCCGTGGGGTTCGCGGCGGTCTGCTCGGCGAGGCCGTTGCGCAGGAGCTCGCCCACCTCGGAGGGCTGCATGCCCGCGACGGAGACGCGCTGGAGGTAGGGGTAGTTGATCGTGCCGTCTTCGCCGACGCGGTACTCGCCTGAGAGCGTCGGCTCGTTGAAGACCACGACGTTGAGCACGTCGGTGGGGCCGATGCCGGGCGCGCGGGTCTGACACACGGTGCGAGGCGGCGGACGGTCGCCCCTCGGGCGCGGGCATCCGACGAGCGCGAGGGACGAGGCCAGGGCGAGGAGGGTCAACACACGCATGCGATCACACCGGGCGATTGTTGCCCCGACACCAGGGAGACGTTCACCGCGCAGGGGATTACACGCACCGCTCCCCATACGCAATCGGTCACGAACTTGGGCGGGGGGCGATCGGTGTGATACGGCGACGCCGTGCTGCACCCCGGGTCGAAGGCGCTCCGCTGCGTCGCGTTCGCGGCGATCACGCTCGCGCCAGCGTGTCGCAACGACCGCGCGCGCGCCGACGCGTCACGGTCCGAGGAGCCTCCGCAGGTCGCGCCCACGCAGCCGATTCCGTTGAGGCCCAGGGCCGTCGACGCGGGCGCGCCTCGCGCTGCGGAGCCCGTGAGAGAGCTCCCGAGGGCGGGCGCCACGGTGCGCTTCGAAGGGGGGACGCACCACCTCGGGAGCATCCCCGGCGAGGCGGGGAGAGACCCGAGCGTCGAGGCTGATTTCACCGACGTGCAGGTCGCGTCGTTCGACATCGACGCGCTGCCCTATCCCAACGACCCCGAGCAGCCCACGCGCCTCGGCATGACCCGCGACGAGGCCCAGCGCGCGTGCGCCGAGCGAGGCCGTCGGCTCTGCTCCGAGCTCGAGTGGGAGCACGCCTGCCGCGGGCGCGCAGAGACCACGTTCCCAGGCGGTTCCGTGTGGGACGCCAACACCTGCGGGCGAGGGGAGCTCGGCGCCTGCGCCACGGCCGAGTCGGTCTTCGCCATGGGCACCCGCGTCGCCGAGTGGACTCGCGATGACCTCGAAGCTCGCGCCGTGATCCGTGGCGCTGGCCGTGACGCCGCCGCCGCCCTGCACCGCTGCGCCGCGCGACGCACCGCAGACCCCGCCGCCCCCGGACTCGAGCTCGCGTTCCGCTGCTGCGGCGGAGACGCAGCCTCGTTCTCGTATCCGCGCGAGGTCTCACGGAGGCCCTTCCGCGACGAGCCCATGACCGCGGCGCAGCTCTCGGAGCTCGTGCGCGCGACGCCGGAGCTCGAGCGCCTCAACCTGCGAGATGGGCTCTCGATGTTCCTCCCTGCCGCGATCACCGACGTGCTCAACCACGGGGCCACGTCGGTGCAGAGCCACCCCGAGTACACCTTCACCGTCAACGCCGTGCGCTGGTCGCCCGTGTTCGGTGAGGAGGTGCTCGTCGTCGCCGCGAAGTCGCGCCCCGGCAGCTGGATCGCGGCGTTCTATGCGCTCCCCGGAGGGCGCTACCGCCACGCGGCGTCGTTCCTCCTGAGGGACGATCCGTTGCCCATCGCGCTGGCGTTCGGCGCTGCGCGGCGCGAGGTCGCGTGGGCGACGTGCTGGGGCTGCGGAGGCGAGAGCGGCGTGATCGCGTACGACGAAGAGAACCGCGTCGTGATCGTGCAGCGCTGACACGATCGCCCCAAAGCGATCGACGCAAGGAACCGGCGGCGGTCACGACGCCGGGAGCGATCTCAGCGCGACGCCCCGGCGT
>JBPOHC010000911.1:0-6252 GCA_052035985.1 Myxococcota bacterium
GTCACGTCGAAGACCACCACCACCAGCGGCTCCGCGACGACCACCACGGAGCGCGACTCGACGCTCACGCAGCTCATCCTCGCCGCGCAGTTCGGCGTGATGGGCAGCTTCTAGAAGCTCATCCCCAGCGGTCCCACGCGCCGTCTTCGAGCGAGAGCGCGTGGAGCTCGACCTCACCCTTCCCCTTGAGCGCCACGGGCCCGAGCGTCCTCGCCGCGGGGGCGCCCACGCCGAACTCCCCCGCGACCACGCGCGCCGCCTCGATCGCCGCGGCGGTGAGCACCACCTCGCCAGCGCCGGCCTTTCCGCACGCGCGGCTCGCGACGTTCACGGTGTCGCCGAGCACGGTGAACTCCACCTGCCGCTCGTTGCCGAGGTTGCCCGCGACGAGCGATCCCGTGTTGATCCCGACGCCCATTTCGAGGTGCTCACCGAAGGCGTTTCGCGCGTTCGCCGCGGCGAGCTCGCGCTGCATCGCGCGGGCGCAGGCGAGGGCCCGCAGCGCGTGGTCGGGCTGATCGAGCGGGACGTTGAACACCACCATGATCGCGTCGCCGACGAACTTGTTGATGTACCCGTCGTAGCGGGCGATCGTCTCGATCATCAGCGACATGTACGCGTTGAGCACGGCGATCACCTGCTCGGGCGCGAGCGTGGCCGAGAGCGCCGTGAACCCGCGGATGTCAGAGAACATCACCGTGGCGACCCTGCGCTCGCCCGCGAGGTGCGTGTCGGCGCCGCTGCGACGCAGCCGGTCGAGCACCACGGGCGACACGTAGCGACCGAACGCGCGCTCGAGGAACTGCCGCTCCCTCGCCGCCGCGAGCATGTCGTTGAAGCCCGAGGCCATCGCGGCGAACTCGTCGTGACCGGCCACCGCGACGGGGTGCTCGTAGTCGCCGCGCGCCACGCGGCCGAAGCCCTCGCGCAGCGCGGCGATGCCCACGGTGGCGCGGCGGCCGAAGCGCCACGCCATCACCAGCACGAAGGGGAGCTCGAAGCCGATCGCGCCCGCGAGCCCGCCGAGCGCCATGGAGGCCGAGCGAGAGAGCCACGCGAAGAGGTCGACGTAGCCCTCGAGGCGCCCCGCGCGAATGGCCCACTGGAGCGCCGCGTGCGCCTGCATCCCCACGAGCGAGAGCCAGAGGAAGGTCCCCACGGCGGTCACCACGAGGAGCGCCATGAGCCGCGTCGAGAGCCGTCGCAGCCGCGCCGTCGTGAGGTACACCGCGTCGGCGACGCCGAGCGAGAAGAGCGCGAGGCCCGAGAGCACCGCGACCGAGAGGGCCACGCTCCCGAGCTCGAGGATGCGACCGATGCGCGGCAGCGGAAGATCCGAGACGAGCTCATACGCGGCGGGGATCACGGCCACGAGCGCGACGCCCGCCACGGCGCGACCGAGGGCGCCGAGGATGGGCGTCCGCGTGGTGCGTTCGAAGCCCACGTCGACGACGCGCGTGAGTTCGAACGCGAAGAGCGCCGCCGAGACGAGGCCCGTGACCGTGGCGAACCACGGCGCCATCGCGCCGCCCTGCGTGAAGCCCGCGAGGCCCATCGCCACGAGGTGCCCCGCGAGCAGCGCGACGCCCGCCGTGACGATCCTCGCGTGGCGTCGAGACTGAGCCTCCATACGCGGGTCGCATACCACGATTTCGAGGGCTCATCGGGGCCCGAGACGGTCGGTCAACCTATGTCCAGTGACGCTTGACACCCGCGCCGCTCTGCGTGACTCATGGGCCCCGCCATGACGACGAAAACCGACGACAGCACCCTCAAGGCGGTCACGCAGCGCGTGGTCGACAACTTCACGGCGCAGGGCGCCCTCTTCACGGCGCTCGACGTTTCGAACGCGGTGAAGACGACGCTCCCCGACGTGCGTCACCGGCAGGTCTCGCCGATCGTGCGCGACCTCTTCGAGCGCCACGCGATGGGCGACTACCAGCACTCGCTGATCGACGTGCTCGCCGACGGCAAGACCCCCACGCAGGCGTACCTCTATCACCTCCCCGAGCACTCGCCCGCGCTCTACGACGACTCGATGCGCAACCAGCTCGCGATCCCGCCCGTGAGCACCAGCACTTCGAAGAACGAAGACGCGTCGATCACGGCGCACTCCGTCGAGGCCCCGGTGCCCGTCGGCCGCGACGGCAGGGCGCGCGTGGCGCGGCAGATCCTCATGAACGCGGGGATCGTCGGAGACCTCCTCTACGCCTCGGTCGACACGGAGTCGGGCAAGATCCTCCTCGTCGAGGCCGAGCAGACGCCCGAAGACGACGAGCTCGGGAACACCATCGAGTACGAGCACCCGTCGCTGCTCCACGTGCCGAGGGCGCTCGTCTCTGCGGTGTTCTCGCACGGCGACAAGCTCGTCGCGAAGGTCTACTCGGGCCGCGTCGAGATCGTCCGTCACTGACCGTCCATCCCCTCGTCTTCACCCACCACAGACCGCTCACACGGGTATCGCACCGCCATGACCGACACGAAGATCGTCGAAGAGGTCACGCTCAACTGGACCGACCTCACGGGCAAGAAGACCGGCGCCACCACGCTCGGGTCGAACAAGTTCTACAAGGCCCAGATCCACGACCTCGGAGGCGGGAGCTTCAAGGTCGTGTTCACGTACGGGCGCGTGGGGCAGGCCGGGCAGACGCAGACGGTCCCCGCGGGGAGCCTCGCGGCGGCGCAGGCCGTGATGGCCAAGAAGGTCAAGGAGAAGACCGACAAGGGCTACACGAAGCTCGAGATGCGCAAAGGGGACGACGAGAAGGCCAAGGCCGTCGCGGCGGGCGTCGTGGTCGAGGCCCCCAAGAAGCAGAAGGCCCCGCGCACGAGGGACTTTCACCCCGAGGTCGAGAACCTCCTCAAGCTGCTCTACGGCTCGACGGGACAGGCCGTGGCCGCGGGTCTCTCGTCGTCCGCGGGAGCGACGAAGGACGCGCCCCTCGGCAACCTCCACGACTCGCAGCTCGACAAGGGCGCGGACATTCTCGAGAAGGTCGAGAAGCTCCTCGACGGCGGGAAGAAGCCTGCGAAGAGCGACCTCGTCGACCTCACGAACGAGTACCTGTCGAACATCCCCCGCAACATCGACTACGCGCGCAAGAAGTCGAAGCTCGACCTCGACGCGATCCTCATCAACTCGAAGGAGCGCATCGAGGAGCAGCGGAAGTTCATCACGCTGCTCCGCGACGCGATCCTCCAGAAGGACGTGTTCGCCGAGGCCGCGGAGTACGAGGACCCCACGGAGGTCTGGTACGACGGCCTCAAGTGCGACATCGATTTCGTCGCGCCCGACAGCGACTTCTACAAGATGGTGAAGAAGCTGTTCGACAAGGGTCAGTCGCCCGTGAACGCCAACTTCGCCGGTCAGGTGAAGATGTACCGGCTGTGGAAGTGCGAGCAGCAGGGCCGCAAGAGCCCCTTCGACACCTTCGCCGCGACGGTCGAGGGAAAGCCCGACGCGACGGGCCGCACCTGGGCGTGGCACGGCACGCGGACCGAGAACATCATGGGCATCTGCAAGACGGGGTTGCGCATGCCCAACAACCTCCCGAAGGGCGTGCACATCACGGGCAAGACCTTCGGCCTCGGGATCTATCACACGCCCTGCTGGGCCGACTCGGGCGACAGCCGTAAAGACGCCAAGGGCAAGACCTATCAGCGCTGGAACGGCGCCCTCAAGAGCATGAACTACACGTCGCTCCGAGGGGCCTACTACGGCAGCGGAAACACCGCCGACCGCGGGTACATGTTCCTCGAGGAGCTCGCCCTCGGCGTGCCCGAGATCGCGCACAAGGTCTGCTGGAACAAGCCCGCGCCCGACCCCGGCCACGATTACATCTACGCCGAGGCGTGGGGCCACGAGTCGCTCGCCAACGACGAGGTGGTGACCTTCGACGAGCACGCTTCGAGGCGCGTCGCCATCGTCGAAGTGGGGTACAAGTAGCGCGGAGGAGAAGCACCGCGATGCATTCGAACGACCCGTCTCAGCCCGGCGAAGGGACGCTCCACACGCAGCAGGTGAACCCCGGCTGGGGGTGGTATCGCATCGATCAGAACGGCGTCCCCGTGGCGCTCGTCGAGGCGCAGAAGGGCGCGGTCATCACCGAGGTCTGGTACTACGGCCAGAACTACCTCGAGCCCTCGATCGAGCAGCCCAAGGGCGTCGCGCTGACCTTCGTCCCGGTGCTCAAGACCGACTTCGACGCGCTCAAGATCAAGATCAAGGTCACGCGCGCCTTCAAGCACACGCTCCAGCAGATCATCTGAGCGGCGCCCGCCGTGCGGCGCGGCGGGTGGTCTTCGTGTTGCACCGTGTGAGCGCATGAAGCCCATCGTCATCGCGACCGACCTCACGCACACCTCCGAGAACGCGGTCAGGCACGGGATGACCCTCGCGCGCGACCTCGGCGCCGACGTCGTCCTCGTGCACGCCTGGGAACCTCCGGCGATCGCCGTGATGGACGCCACGCTCGCCCTCCCGCCCGACCAGCTCGCCGTGCGAGTCGGAGAGTTTCAACGTCGCCTCGACGAGGTCGCCGAGCGCTTTCGCCCCGAGGCAGCGAGGCTCTCGACGCGACTCATCGAAGGCCCCGCGGCCGAAGCCATCGCGAAATTCGTGCAGGAGTCTGGTGCACGGATGGTCGTCGTCGGGACGAGCGCTCCGCGGTTTCTCACGCGGCTCCTTGGGAGCACCGCGGAGGCCGTGGTCCGCGCGTCGCCGGTTCCGGTGCTCGTGGTCCGCACCCAGATCGAGTAGGCGAAAGGGCTTCGAGAGGTCAGAGACCGCGCGACGCGAGGCTTTGCGTTGCGCGCGGGGCGTCGCTCCACGGTAGGCTCCGCGGCGATGCTTTCCACGACGCAACGACTGGCGATGATGGTCTGTGTGAGCGCGCTCGGCTGCTCCGGGGCGCAGTCGCCGCAACGGCCGCGCGGACCGCTCACGGCGCGCGACTACTTCCCGCTGCGCGCCAACGCCGCGTGGAGCTACGACACGCAGACGGGCTACGGCGGCGACACGGTGCTCTCGGCCCTCTCGGTCGTGCGCGTCGACGGGAGCCGCTACTACGTCCGCAGCGGGGCCCGCACCGAGACCTATGAAATCCGCGCCGACGGCGTGGTGCGCGAGGGCGACTACGTGCTCCGCGACCCCATCAGGGTGGGCGCGACCTGGGACGCTCGCGACGGCTCTCACCTCGCGATCCGCGCGGTAGGCGCGACGCGCACGGTGGGTCAGCGGCAGTACCGCAACGTGATCGAGGTGCTGCGCTCGGGCTCGTCGGCGCGCATCGAGACCACGACCTGGTACGCGGCCGACGTGGGGGCCATCGAGATCCACGCCCGCACGACCTCGTCGCTCGGACAGGAGATCGAGGTGCACTCGACGCTCCGCGGCTTCGACCTTGGAGACTCTCAGTGACCATCCCCGACAACTCAGGGACGCAGCCCGTGACCTCGGCCGCGCCGACGCCCATCGCGCTGTCGTCGCCCGCGCGCTCCAACGGGTACAACCCGAAGCTCTTTCTCAACCGCGAGCTCTCGTGGCTGGAGTTCAACCAGCGCGTGCTCGACGAGGCCACCGACCCGACGGTGCCCCTCCTCGAGCGGGCGAAGTTCCTCTCGATCGTGGCGACCAACCTCGACGAGTTCTTCATGATCCGCGTGGCGGGCGTGAAGCAGCAGCTCGCCGGCGACGTCGTCGAGCTCACCACCGACGGGCGAAACCCCCGCGCGCAGCTCACCGCCATCACCGAGCGCGTCCACCGCCTCGTGATGGACCAGTACTCCCTCTACCGCGACCACGTGCGGCCCGCCCTCGAGCTCGCCGGGATACAGCTGGGCGCCCGCGAGAGCACGCCGGAGATCGCCCGCCGCATCGAGGCGTACTTCCGGCAGGACATCTACCCCGTGCTCACGCCCCTGGTGATCGACCCGGGGCACCCGTTTCCGCACCTCAAGAACAAGTCCATCAACCTCGGCATCGTGTTCGAGTCCAACCGCGAGGAGTCGGGCATCGGCTTCGCGGTCGTGCAGGTGCCGCAGATCTCCGCGCGGCTCGTCTCCTCCGGCGTGGGCAACTCCGGGCGCTCGTGGCTCTTCCTGGAGGACGTCATCGCCCGCAACCTGTCGCTGCTCTTCCCCGGGCGGAAGATCGTCTCCGTCGCGCCCTTCCGCGTGACCCGCAACTGGGACCTCGAGATCGACGAGGAGGAGGCCGACGACCTCCTCGCCACGATCCAGCTGGAGCTCCGG
>JBPOHC010000914.1:0-4190 GCA_052035985.1 Myxococcota bacterium
CCTGCGTGCACGCTCGTCGACGCCGCCGACGAGGCCCTCTCCGACGTGCGGCTCGCGCGCGATCTCGAGGACCATTCGACGCCCGCGGTCGACGCGCTCAACCGCGCGCGCGCCGAGGCTCCGCGGCTCCACCACCCGGGCGTGGAGTACCTCTGGGCGCGCTTCGGTCCCTCCGTCACGCGAGACCTCGCGACGCTCGATGGATTCCTCGCGCTCGTCGCCGCGCCCGCGCTCTCGTACCCCGCGCGTGAGTTCCTCTTGAGCGAGCTCGGAACGGCGCTCGACGGCGCGACTCGTGAGGCGCGCGCGCGCTACGTCGCCACGCTCTTCTATCTCCTCGCCTTCGAAGCGGCGTCGGCGCACCACGACAACCTCGTGGGCGTGCGCATCCCCTCGGCGCTCGGGCTGCAGGGCCCGCATACGGAGTCTGCGCGCGCGCTCTACACGGACCATCCCGAGGCGCGCGACGCGGCGCGACGTGCGGTCGCGTCGTACCACGGACCACGCGACACCGCGGCGCTGCGCGCGTGGCTCTGGGCGGAGTAGACGCGGTGACCTCTCCGCTCCCCGTCGCTCGCTTCGCGTTCAGCTCCGACGGCGCCGCCGAGGGCGCGTGGGCCGTCGTCTCGTTCCGCGGACGCGAGGGCCTCTCCGAGCTCTACACATGCACCGTCGACGTGGTTCACGACGAGTTCGACGCGGACCCGTGGACGCTCCTCGGGCGCCCCGCGACGCTCTCGCTCTTTCGCGGCGGGCTGTCGCGCAAGCTCCACGGCATCGCGCATCGAGTCGAGCGGCTCGGCGTGGTGACGGGCCGCGTGGTCGCGCGCGTCCACCTGGCGCCCGCGCTCTTCGCGCTCTCGCAGCGCGTCGACTCGCGGATCTTTCAACGGATGAGCCCCGCGAAGATCCTCACGCGCGTGCTCGGCGACGCGCTGCTCCCCTACGGCCGCACGGTGCGCCTCGCGCTCGACCGCACGCCCGCGGAGCGCGAGTACTGCGTGCAGTACCGAGAGAGCGACCTCGACTTCGCGCGGCGACTCATGGAGGAGGAGGGCATCTGGTGGTACTTCGACCACGGCGGCGACGAGGAGGTGCTCGTCCTCACCGACAACACCGCCGGCTCGCCGCGGGTCGAGACCGCAGACGGCGGGCCCGTCGTCGTGCTCGGACCCGAGGCAGACACCGCTGCGCTCGAGTCGATCAGGCACCTCGAAGCGCACGCGGCACTCGAATCGACGAGCGTCGTGGCGCGCGACTTCGACTGGACGCAGCCCACGCTCGACATGACCCGCCCCTCACGCGGAACCGACGCGCAGGGCATGGACCGCGAGGTGTACGACTACCCGGCGGGGCTCACGCTCGGCCCCTACGACGCGGACGCGAAGCAGTACACGGATGACGACGGCGTCGACCGCGCGCGCGTGACGCGAGAGGGCTTCGCCGCGCAGACGCTTGTGTGGGAGGGCGACGGGTACGTGACGGGCTTCGCGGCCGGGTCGGTGGTGACCATCGACGAACACCGCGACGGGAGCGCGAACGGCGACAGGCTCCTCACGCGCGTCGAGCTCCGCGGAGAGAACCGCGACGAGCTCCGCAACGAGCGCGGCGGCGGTCGCGCGCGGCACGTCTACGACAACCGCTTCGCGTGCACGGCCGCGGACCTTCCGTGGCGAAGCCCGCACCGCACGGCGCGCCCGGTGATCGAGGGCGAGCACACGGCGACGGTGGTGGGCCCCGCGGGCGAGGAGATCTACACAGACGAGCACGGCCGCATCAAGGTGCAGTTCCACTGGGACCGTGTGGGGGCCTTCAACGAGCGG
Organism: Myxococcota bacterium; assembly: GCA_052035985.1. GTDB lineage: Bacteria > Myxococcota_A > Polyangia > Polyangiales > CAISKJ01. The sequence continues at coordinate 1,824 of JBPOHC010000914.1, forward strand.
AGCTCGTGCTTCGTGCGCGTCTCGCTGGCGTGGGCGGGCACGGGGTGGGGCTTCGTGTTCATCCCGCGCATCGGCATGGAGGTCGTCGTGAGCTTTCTCGAAGGCGACCCCGATCGTCCGCTCGTCACGGGCTGCGTCTACAACGGCGCGAACACGCCGCCCTATACGCTCCCCGACGAGAAGACCAGGAGCACCGTCAAGACCAACAGCTCCCCGGGCGGCGGCGGATTCAACGAGGTGCGCTTCGAAGACATGGCTGGCAGCGAGGAGCTGTTCATCCACGCCCAGAAGGACTTCAACGAGGTCGTAGAGCACGACCACTCGACCCTCGTTCACAACAACCAGCGCAACACCGTCGACGTGAACCACTCCGAGAGCGTCGGCGGAGACCAGTCGCTCACGGTCTCGGGCAACCGCACCAAGACCGTCGAGAAGAAGGAGACCAACACCATCAACGCCGAGCGCCACACGACCGTGAAGCCCCTCGACAAGCTCACGGTCAACGGGACCATGAGCACCACCGTGGCGGGCGCTGAGACGGTCAAGGTCTCCGTCGATCAGACCGTGCGCATCGTCAACCACCGCACGACCACCGTGACGGTGAATGACTCGCTCCGCGTGGGCGCGAACAAGACCGACACGATCCGCGGCGAGTACATCGTCGTGGGCGGACCGAAGGTGCAGCTCAATCAGGGCGGCACGTCGCTCACCTTCGAGGGCGGTCACGCGGCGCTCTCGGCGGCCTCGTACATCGAGTTCAAGCACGGGTCGGGGAGCATCCGCATCGAGGACAGCGGCAAGGTGAAGATCGTCGCAGGCCCGGAGCTCATCGCGGGCACGAGCGGGGCGGGCTTTCAGCTCAAGGACGGCAAGATCGTGGTCGCGGCGACGGCGATCCAGATGATCGGCGGGGGCGGCGCGGTCTCGATCGACGCGTCGGGCGTGACGATGGTCGGCGCGATGATCAAGAGCGAGGCGCAGGGCGACAACGAGATCGCGGCGCCCATCGTCGTCATCATCTGAGCGACGCGGAGAGGGAGCGAGGGACATGACCGAGCCGTTGGAGAAGGTGAGCTTCAGCTTCGCGTCGCAGGGCGACCCCACGGAGACGTGGAGCGTGACGCGGCTCTCGGGCCAGGAGGCGGTGGCCGAGCTCTACGAGTACGCCGTCGACCTCTGCAGCGAGGACCTGCACGCCGACCCCGACGCGCTCCTCGGGGCGTCTTCGTCGGTGACGATCACGCGCGGCCTGCGAGAGCGCTTCATCCGAGGCGTGGTGCGCCGCGTGGAGCGCATGGGCGTCCGCGGAGCGAGGCTGACCGCGAGGGTGTTTCTCGTGCCCGCGCTCTGGGCGGCGTCGAAGCGCGTCGACTCGCGGGTGTTTCAGCAGATGACCACCGACGAGATCCTGCGCGACGTGCTCCAGCGCGCGCTCGCAGACTTCGGTCGCGCGGTGCGCATCACGCTCGACCGCACGCCCGCGGAGCGCGAGTACTGCGTGCAATACCGCGAGAGCGACCTCGACTTCGTGCGCCGACTCACGGAGGAGGAGGGCATCTGGTGGTACTTCGACCACACGGGCGAGAAGGAGGAGCTGGTGCTCGTCGACGCGCCGTCGAGCCTCCCCGACGCGCCCTCGCTCGACGGACCGCTCTCGGTGGCCGGACCCGAGGCCGACCTTCGAGGCAGCGAGTCGATTCGACACTTCGAAGGGCTGCGAGAGCTTCAGTCGACGAGCGTGGTGGCGCGAGACTTCGATTGGACGCGCCCGTCGCTCGACATGACCCGCCCCTCTCGCGGAACCGACGCGCAGGGCATGGACCGCGAGGTGTACGACTATCCCGCGGGCCTCACGATCGGCCCCTACGACGCGGGCGCGAAGCAGTACACGGGCGACGACGGGGTCGACCGCGCGCGCGTGCGTCGCGAGGCGCGAGACGCGCGCAACGAGCGCTATCTCGGCGAGTCGAACGCGGTGGGCTTCACCGCGGGCACGGTCTTCGAAGTCGTCGGTCACGGCGACGCGTCGCTCGAGGCGCGCTACGCGATCACGCGCCTCGAGATCGCGGGCGAGCAGCCCGAGCACTTCTACGACGACGCGCGCGACGCGAGCACCTCCGCCGGGGTCGCCGAGCGCTACCGCAACAGCTTCACCGCGGTGCTCGCCGATAGGCCGTGGCGCGCGCGCCAGAACGCGCCGCGTCCCCGCATCGCGAGCGCGCAGACGGCGACGGTCGTGGGCCCCGCGGGCGAGGAGATCTACACAGACGAGCACGGCCGCATCAAGGTGCAGTTCCACTGGGATCGCATCGGGGCGCGCGACGAGCAGAGCTCGTGTTTCGTGCGCGTCTCGCAGGCGTGGGCGGG
>JBPOHC010001028.1:0-9217 GCA_052035985.1 Myxococcota bacterium
ATCCCGTTGAAGCCCGCTCCGCGGGCTCGCGAGAGGCAGTCGGCGGAACGCCGACTTCACGCGGTTCATCCAGGGCGGCGCACGTTGCCGCGTGTTTCAACACGCGGCGACCGCTGGGGCGAAAAACTCGCACATCGCGTGATGGGTACTGTATCGCTGGGAGGAATGTCTACCGCGGCGCTCCCGTGCGGACGCGCCGCGCGGCGCTTCGCTCAGGCGGGCTTCGCGGGCTCGGCGGGCTTCTTCTTCGCGCGGGGGCGCTTGGGCTCCGGCGCCGTCGTGCGGAAGAGCGTGTCGAAGAGCTCGTGGGGTCCGTCGTCGTCGGCCGTGCGCGCGGCGCGCTTGAGCTTCGCGAAGGCCGTCTCCCACGGCTGCGTGAGCGCGTCGCGGCGGGTGCGCGCCCTCGCGACGTCGCCCTCGAGCTTCGCGAGCGGCTCCAGCGCCGCCAGCACCGCGCGGGCGGCGCGCTCGGCCTCCTTGCACGCCGCGGTGACCGCGGGGGTGAGGCCCTTGCGCTTCTGCACCTTGCCGACGAGCGCGAGGATGGCCTTCGCCTCGATCGCGTAGCCGAGCTTCTGCATCGTCGACGGGCTCTGCGTCGAGAGCCCCTTGAAGGGCAGCGTGCGCGGCTGGCCGATGCCCACGAGCGCGTCGGCGAGCGAGCTGAGGGACGCGTCCTGCGTGACATCGCTCTCGGCCACGCGCGCCTGCGCGGCGCGGAGCTTCTCCTCCGCCGCGGTGAGCGCCTTCGTCGTGAGCCCGAGCGCGCCGTGGGCCTTGCGGAACGCCGTGAGCTTCGCCGCGATCGCCTTCGTGTCGATCTCTCCGGCCGCCGTGAGCACGGCGTCCCCCGCGTCGAGGCGTCCAGTGTGGGTGGTCGCTTGTAGCGTCGTCATGTCGTGAGCGCTCCTTCGTCTCGCACGATCACGCATCGCGCCGCGCCCTCGCCAGCCGGAGCGTTCGTGCAGCGTCGCGGGATCGGACACCGCGCCCTCCGACGCGCCTCGCGGGCCTCGGGGGCGCCCCGAGCGCCCGCGCGAAACGCCTTCTGGCGCGGGCTCCGACTCGGAAATGGCATCCGAAACGGTTTCGGGCGCCAGCTCCGACCCGGAGTCGCCACCCGAAGCGGTCTCGGGCGTCGGCTCCGACTCAGAAACGGCGCCCGAGACGGCTTCGGGGGCGCACTCCGAGTCGGAGCCCTCACCGCACCCAGAGCAGGAGCTGCGAGATCGTCGGCCGCGGCGGCATCGGGAGGCCCTCCTCGGGCGCCGTCGCGGGCGACACGGGGACGCGCGATTCGAAGAGCGTCCAGCGCTCGCAGCTCGCGACGGCGGCGCCCCACGGCGCCATCGCGCCCGCGAGCGGCGCGAGCATCTCGTGCTCGGGCAGCCGCACCAGCACGTAGCGGAAGCGTCGAAAGTCGACCGAGGGGATGAAGTTCAACGGCTCGACGAGGCGCTCGGACGTGCGCGTCCACGCGGCGCCCGGCGCGAAGGTCACGGGGTACTGCGGGAGCGCCGCGAAGGACTGATCGCTTCGCCCGCCTCGCACGGCGACGACGTGGGCGTGCGCGTGGTTGAAGAGCGCGAGCGAGCCCGGCGACTCCGTGAGGTTGAGCTCCGCGACGGCGCTCCCGGGGGCGATGAGCGGGACGAGGCGATCGAGGGCCTTGAACCCTTCGCTGCTCTCGGCGAAGAGCGGCGCCAGCGCGAAGACCACCGCCGCGGGGCACAGCACCGAGAGCGCGCTCGACAGGGCGCTGCCCCGACCGCGAGGCGGCGCGAGCGCCAGGAGCCCGAACACCGCCGCGGGCGTGAGGAAGCGCAGGTGGAGCAGCCCCGCGCCGTGCCACGTCGTCGGCCACGCGACCCACTGCGCGAGCAGCGCGAGCGAGACGAGGGCGAGGCGGTGGGTCCGCACGAGCCGCTGCCACCGGGGCGCGGGCTCGTCGTCGGTCAGCGCGAAGGCGCCGCCCGCGTCGCGCGCGAGCAGGAGCGTCGCGAGGGCGAAGAGGGCGAAGGGCGCGTACACCGTGTCCCCGCGGATTCCGAGGAGGCCGAAGGTCGCCTGCTGGAGCCGCCCCGTGAAGCCGAAGATCATCTCGCGCGAGACCCTGAACGCCTCCGACGAGCGCGCGTCGAAGCGGAGGGCGCTCCACGCCGAGAGGCTCAGGGTGACGGTGAGGGGCGCGAGGCGGAGGGCCGTGCCGCGGAGGTCGAGGCGCCTCCCCGCCGCGAGGATCACGAGCGCGGGCGCGACGAAGAACGTGGTCGACAGGTGGGCCGTCGCGAGGGCCGCGCACCAGAGCGACGCCTTCGCGGCGCGGGCGGGCGTCGGGTCGCGCGCGAGGTCGTCGAGGCGCGGCCACGCGAAGAGAAAGAGCGCGACGCCCAGGAGGTACGCGACGAGCCCCCAGCGGAAGCCGAACCCGAGCGCGAGGGAGGCCGCGAGCGCGGCGGCGAGCCGCGAGCGGCCGTGGTGATCGGCCACGCGCATCGCCGCGAGCGGGAGCGCCGCCACGATCGCCGCGAGGAGCCCCCGCAAGACGATCTCCGCGGGGAGCACCTTCGCGAAGGGCCACGCGAGCGCGAAGACGAGCTGGTTCGCGTTGCCGAGATCGAGGCGATAGAGCGCGCGGGGGAAGCGCGCCGCGTCGCCGTACCCCGCCACCGTCGCGATCAGCATTTCGAAGTGCGCGAGGTCCGTCGACGGCGACTGCCGTGACAGCGCGACAGGGAGGCTCACGAACGTTGCGGCGATCCACGGCGCGTACCGCTCAAAGCGCCGTGTCGTCCGCTCCGCGTGCGCAGCGGGGAGTTCCGAAGACATGCGGTGCGTGAGAGCTTACGAGAATGTCTCTTCGGAGAGACAATAATTCACACGCCGCGCAACAGGCCACACCCGCTTCGGGGGATCACTCGTCGTCGCCGTCGTCACCGTCGCCGTCGTCGGCCTTCGCGGCCGTCTTCTTCGCGGTCTTGGGGGCGCGCTTGGGCTTCGCGACCTTCGCGGTGAGGGCCTTGAAGTCCTCGTCGCTCTTGAGCCACTCGAAGTCCTCCTCGTCGGTGATGCGTCGGCGGAAGTAGTTGCCGCGGTGTCCGTCGGGGATGGTGGCGCGGAGCTCGGCGAGGACCTCGTCGCGTCGGCGGAGGCGGCTGAGCACGGCCGCGCGCCAGAAGCGCAGGTCGTTGCGCTCGTCGGGGTCGTCGTCGTCGTCTCCGGTGAGGGCCGCGAGCTGGGCGTCGTACTCCGCGAGGGCGCGCTCGAGGCAGGGCGTCGCGTCGCCGTCGCGCTTCATGCGCTGGAGCACGTGACCGAGCCCGTGCCACGCCGCGGCGTTCTTGGGGGCGAGCTCGACGGTGCGGCGATACCAGCGCTCGGCGAGGGCGTCGTTGGCCTCCTCCTTGGCGTTGGCGCCGCGGTTGTAGCAGTCGTCGGCGTCGGTGTTTCTCGCGGGGTCGGCGCGCTCCTCGGGCGACGTGGTGCGCGGCACCTCGGGGAAGCGGGCCGCGTCATCGGGCGCGGCGAGGAGGGCGTCGATGGCCTCGGCGGCTCCCTCGACGCGGTACGCGCGCTCGTTGTCGAAGAGGTAGATCCCGTCGGGGAGCGTCTCGATCGAGCACCACCCGTCGGTCTTCACGCATGCCTCGCCCGCGATGCGCAGCGCGCCTCGCGCGGGCGCGATCACGCGCACCACGGTGGCGTCGTCGCTCGTGCACGCGATGAGCCCGCGGCGGTCTGCCGTGAGCGCGAGGGCCTCGTCGCTCCACGCGTGGTGCGAGCCGCCCGGTGAGCCCGCGGGCGGAGGCGAGTACAGCGACGCGCCTCGCGAGTGCGTGACGAGGACGCTGTCGTCGGCGAGCCAGTGGGCCTGGTTGAGCGAGTCGCGGGCGATGTCGTTCCAGACGACGCGCGCTTCGGACCCGTCGACGGGCACGGCCGAGAGGGTGACGTAGTCCGTCGAGGCCACGAGCAACGCGCGGTGCGACGGCGACCACGCGCGCACGCCGTAGAAGCGATCCGCGGTGAGCGCCGTGGGGATGGTCTCTCCGTCGCTGACCAGCGCGATGATGGGGTTCTTGTCCTTCTTCGAGCGCTTCGTCTCGACGACGAGCGTCCCGTCGGGGAGGCGCTCCGAGCGGTCGAACTTCGAAGCGTCCTCGTCGCGCTTCTCTCGCGCGGCCTCGGCCTCTTCGAAGCCCACCTCGACGAGCCGAAGCGGAAAGCCCCTCGGCTCGGGCAGCGTCACGGTCTCTTCGTCGCCGCTTTCGTCACCGCTGTCGTCGTCACCGCCGTCGCTGTCGCCGCTGTCGTCGTCGCCGCTGTCGTCCGTGCTCTCGTCGTCGCTGTCATCGAAATCCGATGCGCGCTTCTTCGCGACGGGGCGCGGGCGCGGGCTCGGGCTCGCCTCTTCTTCGTCGTCTTCTTCGACCGCGACGGAGGCGACCTTCGGCGCGGTGACGTCGGCGCGGAGCTGCTCCCTCGCGGCTTCGAAGCTCGCGTCGGGCGCGGCCTTCGAGCGCTTGCGAGACTTCTTCGCGTGCGTGACCACCTCGGCGGGCCACGGCGGCGCCTCGGTGGGGAGCGGCGACTGCTCGACGGTCCACGCCTCCCACGCGCTGTCGCTGCTCACGTCGGCGGCCTGCGCGTAGATCACTTCGGCGAGCGGCGCGGCGGCGTGGGCCGCGCGGAGCATCGACTGCATCGCGGCGAAGAGCGCGCGCATGGTGTCGCGCGAGCGGTCGCCGGGGCGGATCGGAACGAGGGCCCACTCGCCGCTCCAGAGCCACGGGAGGCGCGTGTCGGCGCCGAGGCCGCGGGTGTGCTCCCTCGCGGCGCGCTCCCACGCGGCGGCGAGCGAGGTGCGATCGGAGGGCGACGGCGCGCGCGCGAAGCGCAGGAGCCACGCGTGCACGGGCTCGTCGAACCAGTCGTCGGGTGATGGACCGTGGAAGAGGAAGGGAAACGCCCCGGCTGTCATGCCCGCGACGATATCGTCGATCGCGTCGTGGCTGCGAGGGCGTTGCGAGGCCCGCGCGCGGTCACCCGTGGGCGTGCGACCCGACGCGGCGGAAGCGCTCGCTCTCCGCGGTGGAGACGGGGCCGTCGTCGAGGGCGCCGAGGGCCTCGCGCATCTGGTCGGCGTTCTTGGGGCCCGTCATGCAGACGTTGAAGTCGGGGTTCGAGAGCACGAAGCGGTAGCAGTCGCGGCCGCGCAGGGGCTTCTCGCCCGAGGGCATGCGCTTGGGGTCGAGGAGCTGCCCCCAGCTCGTCGCGGTGTAGGCCACGGTGCCCGGACGATTCTCGGCGCCCATGACGGGGAACACGTCGCGCTCGGCGCCGGGATGCGCGGCGTTGTAGCGGATGTGCAGGATGTCGAAGCGCTTGTCGGCGGCGAACTTCGGAAACATCGTGCGCTCGTGCGACGAGACCGCGAGGAAGCGGAAGAGGCCCCGCGCGCGCATCTTCTCGACGCGCTCCATCACGGAGTCTGAGGGCATGCTGTTGAACCACCCGAGGAGGAGCACGTCGGCGTGGTCGAGGCCGAGGGCCTTGAGGCCGCGTTCGAAGGTCATCTCCATGAACCACGCCCAGCGCGAGTAGCTCTGGAGCGCGATGACGAGGTCGTCGCGGCGCCCCGCGGCGACGGTCTCGCGGATGGCCGCGGTCATGCCCGCCCTGCGGATCGAGCCGTGGTACCAGTAGTTCACGCCGCGATCGAGGGCCTCGCGGAGCGAGCGGGCGTCGACGTCATAGCCGCCCGACACGGCGAGCGGACCGACCTCGATGCCCGTGCGACCGAGCTTCACGCGCGTTGGAAATCCCATGCGCCGCCCTATACCGCAGAACCCTCGCGGCCGCGCGGGGCTCCGCCGCGCGTCGACCACGAAAGACGAGACTTTCGTCCGTGTTCGAATGCCCGCTCCGAGGGGCTTACGGCGCCGTCCGCCGCCCTTATGGACCTCTCTCGTAGTGGCTCTCAGAGAGCGTGAGGAGGTCGATGCGTGATGGACACGATTTTCGAGATCCTGGCAGACAAGGGCGATCGGGTGTTCAGCCTCAAGCCCGGCGCGAGCGTGCTCGATGCCGTCGACACGATGTGCCACTGGCACGTCGGGGCCATTCTCGTCTGCGATGACTATGGCCGCCCCCTCGGGATGTTCTCCGAGCGCGACCTCATGGAGCGCGTCGTGATGCGCCGCCTCGATCCGCTCGCGACCAACGTCGAGCAGGTGATGTCGCGCGAGCTCGCGTGCGTCGACGGCGACACCACCGCGCACGAGGCCATGGCGATCATGACGCAGCGCCGCTGCCGCCACCTCCCCGTCATCGACGACGGGCGCGTGATCGGGATGGTCTCCATCGGCGACCTCGTGCGCAGCGCGAGCCGCCATCAGGAGTACGAGATCCGACTGCTCCACGAGTACATCACCGCGCGCTGAGCGCGCGACTCGGACGTTCCAGCGAGAGGCCGCGCGCGGATACACTCGCGCGATGAAGCGGGCTCCCGAGGGCGAATCCAACATCACCGACGCCGCCTACGTGGCGCTGCTCCGCGGCGTCAACGTCGGCGGCAAGAACAAGCTCCCCATGAAGGACCTCGCGGCCCTCTTCGAAGCCCTCGGCTGCCGCGCGGTGCGCACGTACATCCAGAGCGGCAACGTGGTGTTCCGCGCGACGCCCGAGGTCTACGTGGGCCTCGCCGCGCGGGTCGTGAAGGGCGTCCGCGAGGGCTTCGAACTCGACGTCCCCGTGGTGCTCCGCGGGGCCGAGGCGGTCGAGCGCGCGATCGCCGCGAACCCCTTCCTCGCCGCGGGATGCGACCCCGAGTCGCTCCACGTGATGTTCCTCCGCGACACGCCCGACGAGGCGCGCGCTTCGAAGCTCGACGCGAATCGCTCACCGGGCGACGCGTTCGCCCTCATCGGTCGCGAGGTCTACCTCCGCTGTCCCAACGGCCTCGCGCGCACGAAGCTCACCAACGACTACTTCGACCGCGCGCTCGCGACGGTGAGCACGGTCCGCAACTGGCGTACGGTGCTCACCCTGCGCGACATGATGAAGGGCGCGTGAGGGGCTACGCGCGCGAGAGCCCTTCGAGCGACGCGACCACGTCGTAGAGCTCGTCGACGAGCGGGTGCGGCCAGCCGTGCGCGAGGGCGTCGGTCACGGCGCGGTAGAACCACAGCGTCTCGTCGACGGGGGCCGTGAAGCGCGCCCAGACCTCCGCGCCGATCACGCGGTGGTCGCGCTCGATGCTCCGCGCGTTGTGGAGCTTGTCGCTCACGGCGACGAGCTTCACGGCGGCGTCCTCGTCGCGGAGCGCGGCGATGTAGCGCTCCTTGCGGGCGCGCCACGGGGGCTTGGGGCGTTCGAACGCGTCGGTGCAGGCCACGACGATGCGCGCGACCTCGGGGCCGAAGCGTCGCGCGAGCTCGTCGGCGGTCACGCCCTGGTCCTCGATCGCGTCGTGGAGGAGCGCGGCGATCACCTGGTCCTCGCCGCCGAGGTGCTCTCCCACGCAGGCCGCGACGGCCATGAGGTGCGTGAGGTAGGGCGCGCCGCTGCCCTTGCGCGTCTGTGCCCGGTGCAGCTCCGCGGCGAACGCGAAGGCTTCTTCGATGCGCGGTGTGTATCCCATACGCGCATCGTAGAAAGCCCTGACCTCCGCGTCGACGCGCACCCGATCGCGCAACGAGATGCACAGAGCAGAGGTGTGGCGGAGGTGTGCGGCCTCTGAATTTAAGGTCATGCGCGCCGGGGCGTCTGTACACGCGACCGGGAGGCGGGTACGCACAGGGGAGGAGCACCCGACGGCCCGTCGAGGACGGCGCTCCCGGTCACGCGTCATTCACTGCATCGCAGGTGTCGACGAGGCGACGACGATGGCTCAGCGCACGCCGGTCCGAGCGTTCGAACCCGAGGAGGTCATCCTCGGGAAGTACCGCATCCTCCGTGTGATCGGGCAGGGCGGTTATGGTTCGGTGCTCGAGGCCGAGAACCTTCGGACCACGCGCCACGTGGCGATCAAGGTGGTCGACGGCGAGGCCCTCTCGCGCTCGCCCACGGCGGCGAAGCGGCTGCGGGTCGAGGCGCGCGCGGCGGCGAAGCTCGCGCACCCCAACAGCGTCGACGTGCTCGACCTCGAAGAGGACCCCGACGGGTCGATGTTCTTCGTGCAGGAGTTCCTCCGCGGCGAGACCCTCCACGCGCGCATCGAGCGCGAGCACAAGCTCCCGTGGCGCGAGGCGTTCTCGCTGATGATCCCGGTGATGAGCGCGCTCGCCGACGCGCACCGCAAGGGCATCGTGCACCGCGACGTGAAGCCCGAGAACATCTTCCTCTCCGAGGCCGCGCCGGGGATCCTCGTGCCGAAGATCATCGATTTCGGCATCGCGCGGGTCTTCGACTCCAGCGAGCTCCGCCTCACGCAGATGGACCGCGTCGTGGGGACGCCCTGGTACATGTCTCCCGAGCAGGCCGCGGGCGAGCGCGACCTCGACGGACAGACGGACGTGTGGGCCGTCGGCGTGGTGCTCTACGAGGCCCTCGCGGGCACCTCTCCCTGCGTCGCGAGCAACGTCGAGGCCCTCATGCGGGCCATCGCGCGGGGCGACCTCACGCCGCTTCGTCTCCGCGCGCCCGAGGTGCCCGCCAACGTCGCCGCGTGCGTCGAGCGCGCGCTGATGCTCGACCGCAAGCGCCGCTACGCGACGATGACCGACTTCATCGACGCCGCGCTCGCCTGCATGGGCTCCCGCACCGTCGGCATCGGACACTTCACCGCCGCGACGTCGTCGGGGGCTCCCGCCGACGCGACGCCCGCGCCCTCCGACGCGCCCTCCGAGGAGCACGACGGCCCGGTGGTTCCTGGTGATCGCGCGCACTCGCTCACGCCCTCGCTCCGTCCGAGCGCGTCGAACCCGCGCACCCGTGACGCCCTCATCGCCGTCGCGGGGATGGCCCTCACCGCGCTCGCGGGCTTCGCCGTCGGATCGCTCGCCAACGCGGCGCCGCCGTCGCAGAACGTCGTCACCGCGCCGATGCGGCTCACGCCCGCCGCCGCGGCGACGCCCCCCGCGGCCGCGCCGCCGGTGATCGCGACGCCGCCGGCGCCCGCGCCGCAGCCGGTGATCGTGATGCCCCCGGTGGTCGCCTCGCCCGTGGCGCCGCCCGTCGCGCGCGTCGAACCGCTCGCCGACTCCTCCATCGCGCT
>JBPOHC010000037.1:0-6713 GCA_052035985.1 Myxococcota bacterium
CGGTGTCGGTCGGCGAGGTCGACGCGTCGACGGGCGTCGACGACGATCCCTCGCTGCCGCAGGCGGCCAGCGTCGAGAGCAGGAGGCAGAGCGTGAGCGGGGCGCGCGTTGAAGCCATGCGGCGCATCGTAGCGGCTCTCTCGCGCTGCGGGAACCACCGGAGGGACGTCGGGGTGCGCCCGCTGCGCGCGTGGGGGAATTCGCAGCGCTCGCGCCTCGGGCAACGTGTAACGTCATCGGTCGTGACGTCACGCTCGCCCGCGCCAGAGAGCACCGTGATGCCCGCTGCGAAGCTCCCCGCGGAGGTGAAGCCCGCGACGCCCGCGGAGATGCTCGCTGTACTCAGGGCCGAGCCCGGGAGGCTCTACGCGGTGCTCGATCCCGCCCAGGACGAGCGGGTCCTCGAAGTGCTGCGCTGCTCGGGCCAGCCCGCGTTCAGCCTCTACGACGGATGGGCGGCGGTGCAGTACAGGACCCTGTGCCCGTACCTCGTCCCGCTGCGCCGGCGCGGTCGGCTCATCGAGCAGATCGTGGAGCGGGGGTGGCTCCGCGCGTGGGGGATCTTTCTCACCAGCGATCACGAGACCGCGGCGGTGCGGAGGCACCTGCGGCGCATGCTGAAGCTCCGCGCCGCGAGCCGCGAGATGGTGCTCTTTCGCTTCTACGACCCGCTCACGACGGAGCTCTTTCTCTCGGACCCGGGGCGCGAGTTCGAGCCGTGGATGTTCGGCGACGTGGTGCGCGCGTACGCGCTCGAGTCGCACCTCGGCGAGGCCCTCACGCTGCGCCCCGACCCGTCGCGCGAGCCCCGCGAGGTCCGCTGGCCCATGGAGCTCACGCGGCTTCAGACCGAGCGCCACGCGGCGCGGCGCCGTGGGTTCTTCATCGATCAGATCGAGCGCTTCATCCGCGAAGACTACGACGACCGCACGGTACGACTGCCGCTGTCGGTGAGCGCCGTGCGAGACCTGCCGCGCGCGCAGCTCCGCGAGATGATCGACCACGGCCTGCACCGCGCGGAGGCGGCGGGGGTCACCGATCCCCACGACCAGCTCGCGTACGTCGGGATGATGTTCCTCAAGGCTCCGAACTTCGACGACCACCTCGTGATGCGCGACGCCATCCACGCGGCGCAGCCGGGATACCCCATGATGAAGTCGATCATCGAGCGCGCCGACGAGCGCGTGTGGCGCGACGTCGCCCACGACTACGACCCCGCCGCGTGGGGCCTCGGCCTCCGCACCTGGGGAGGGATCTGAGCCCATGGCGCAAGCACCCGCGGCGCCCTCGGCCCCGTCGGACCTCGACGCGCTCGCGAAGCGATCGAGCGAGCAGCCCGCGGCGGGCAGTCAGCCCGACAAGTCGTGCGGCTGCCCGAAGCGCAAGGTCAACGGCGTCGAGCTCAAGTACCTCAAGTTCCAGAACATGAGCCACGTGGGGCACTCGTGGTACGAGATGCAGGGCGGGCAGAGCGTGGGGTGGTGGCCGAGCCCTCAGTCGTGGCGCGTCGGGTCCTTCGTGAACACCAACGGCGCGGTGAACAACGGCCGTCCGCGAGACCCGCACCACGGCGATGCGGCCGACACCACCTACGACCTCTACACCCGCGACGGAGACTGCCGCACCGATGAGGAGATCCAGCGCTGCATCCGCAACTTCTATTACGGCAAGCAGGCGTCGGGGGCGCGCTACTCGGTCATGAGCTGGGACGTGTGCCACTCCGTCGCCAACGAGGCGTCGTCGCACTGCAAGCTCACGCAGCAGGCGCGATGACGCGCGCGTACTACCGCACCTGGGGCTCGCACGTGCCGCCGAGGGAGCCCGTCGACGAGGTCGAGTACGCGGCCTCAGAACCCTGGGATGCGCTCTACCTCGCGAGCTTCGACGGCGCGCGCCTGCGGCGCTTCGAGAAGATCTACTTCGAACGCAGCCCGCTGCGCACGGTGACCCTCCCCGCGCCGCGACCCGCGGGCGCGCTGCTCTACGTGCGACCGCACGCGAGCGGAGAGGTCACCTACAGCGAGTCGCTCGAGATCCCCTACGCGGCCACCGAGGGCCTCAGCCGCTTCGGCCGCGCGACGGTCTCTGCCGACGGCGCGCGCGCCGACCTCTACCTCGTCACCCGCACGACGCCCTTCGTCGAGGAGCACGCGTACCGCCCCGACGGGACGCTCTCTGACGCGACGGTCACGTGGGCCGAGGGCGACGTCGAGCGCTACCGCTACGACGCGCGGGGCGGGCTCATCGCGAAGGACTGACGCGGCCGCCGCGACTACGCGACGAGCGGGGGCTTGATCCAGCGGGCGAGCGTCTCGCGCATGGTCTCGACGCGCACGGGCTTGGTCACGTAGTCGTCCATGCCGGCGGCGCGGCACCGCTCGCGGTTGTCGGGCTGCGCGTCGGCGGTGAGCGCGATCACGGGCGTGCGGCGCGCGGCGTCGGCGTCCTGCGTGCGGATGCGCTGCGTGGCCTCGTAGCCGTCCATCTCGGGCATGTGGCAGTCCATGAGCACGGCGTCGTAGGAGCGGCGCGCGCAGGCGCTCACGGCGAGCACGCCGCTCGCGGCGGTGTCGACCTCGTAGTTGAGCTTCTGGAGCAGGCGCGCGGCCACGAGGCGGTTCACCGCGTTGTCGTCGACGACGAGCACCGTGGGGCGGCTGGATGTGACGGGCGGGCGCGTCGACATCGGGACGCGCGAGGGGCGCGTCGAGACCGGCACCTGCGCGGGGCGCGTCGAGGGGGGCGGGCGCGAGGGGCGCATCGAGGGCTGCGCGGCCGAGGCGTACACCACGGACTCGCAGGCGTCGGCGCCGAGCGTCGAGGCCGCTTCGATCTCAAGGGGCAGGGTGAACCAGAAGGTGCTCCCCGCGCCCTCGGCGCTCTCGACGCCGATCTCGCCGCCCATCTCCTGCACGAGTCGCTTGCAGATGGCGAGGCCGAGGCCGGTGCCACCGTAGCGCCGCGTGCTCGACGCGTCGGCTTGCGTGAACGGTTCGAAGAGCCGCTCGATCGTCGCGGGCGACATGCCGATCCCCGTGTCTCGCACGGAGACGCGCATCACGGCTCGCTGGTCGTCGCGCGCGTCGAGGGCGGCGCGCAGCTCCACCGCGCCGCGCTCCGTGAACTTCAGGGCGTTGCCCACGAGGTTGGTGACGAGGGTGCGCAGGCGCGTGATGTCGCCGAGCACGCGCGAGGGCAGCGGGCCTTCGAACGACGCGTTGAGCGTGAGGCCCCTGCGGCGCGCGAGCACCGAGAGCATGCGCAGCACGCCGTCGATGGCGAGGCGGAGGTCGAAGGGCGCGCGCTCGAGCACGAGCTTGCCCGCCTCGATCTTCGAGAAGTCGAGCACCTCTTCGATGAGGCCGACCATCGTCTCGGCGGAGTCGCGGAGGGTCTCGGCGATGTCCTTCTGGTCGCCGCCGAGGCCCGAGGCGAGGAGGAGCTCGCTCATCCCGATGACGCCGTTCATGGGCGTTCGGAGCTCGTGCGAGACCGTCGCGAGGAAGTCGGATTTCACCCGCAGCGCGCGCTCGGCGGCGTCGCGGGCGCGCTCGGCCTCGCGTCGCAGCCGCTCGGTCTCCTCGTGGGCCGTGGTGAGCTCGTCGAAGCGCTCGCGGAGCTGCTCGTTCTGGTCTCGCAGCTCGGCGAGCACGGCGCGCGGGGCCGTGAAGAGACGCACGCCGCGGCGGAGGCGCGCCCACACCGTGAGCGAGGGCGGGAGGAAGACCGTGTACACCGCGACGCGCGGCCGGAGGTCCATCTCGACGCGCGCGTCGGGGAGCCCGAGCAGGCGAGGCATCGCGCGCATGGCGCCGAGGTTGATGACGAAGAGCTCGGGAAGGTCGCGGTAGGGCTCACGGATCGAGGCGGTCAAGCGGAGCGTGTCGGGCGAGAGCGCTTCGAACTGGCAATCGACGTTGCGGATCGATGCGGGCGCCGCCCACATGTGACTCGCCCAGTAGAGCATCCCGGGGCTAGCGACGAGCTGCACGGCGGCGCACACGCGCTTCATGCGAGGGACTTCGAAGAGCAGCTCGCCCAGCTCGTCGAGCGTGACGCGCGCCCCGCAGACGGCCCGCAGCCGCTCGTTGAGCGTGCAGAACGCGTCCCAATCGACGCGATCCGGGTCCTCCCCGGCCCGGAGGGGGAGGCCTTCGAACAGGGCGCGCTGGTCGAAGCCGACGTGCTCCGCCGCGCGGGCGAAGAGGCCGAGTAACTTGCCTGACACTTCTTTCATGGCTTCCAACCATCTCAACGGTGCTCTCCAGGGTTTCTTGAGGACTCCTCCGAATCGTCGAATTTGTGATGGGTAATCCCGACCACGTTCACGCTTCGTAGGAAGCGCGAGGCCGTTTCGGATCGGGATTTCCAGCGCCCCCCGCGCACTCGCGCCGCGTCGACATGATGTATTCTCGGGGTGCGTTCGTACCTCTTGTCCGGTGAGGTTTCTGTCCCCTCATCCTCCGTTCTAGCTACATTGAAGGATCAATCAACATGGCAATCAACACGTCGGCGAAGGCCATCTTGCCTCCCGCCGTCGCCGCGGCAGCGAACCTCGCCGACCGCGACCCGGGTCAGGCCGTCACGAGGCTCTCCGAGGCCGCGCACAACCCCGCAAATGCTCTCGCGAAGCCGTTCACCACCTCGCGCGCGCTCGTGGCCTCGCTCGAGGCTCTGGGCGTGCGTCAGGCGTTCGGGATGACGGGCGGCGCGATCGCGGGCTTCTGCGACGCGCTCGGCGAGAGCGAGATTAGATTCTTCCACTGTCGACACGAGTCAGGCGCGGCCTTCGCCGCCGCGGAGGCGTACTTCGCCTCGGGAAAGCCCTCGCTGGTGTTCTCCACCACGGGCCCGGGGATTCTCAACGTCCTCACCGGGATCGCCGCGGCGCGCTGGGAGGGAGCCCGTCTGGTGCTCGTCTCAGCCAGCACCTCGGCCGCCCTCCGAGGTCGCGGCGCTTGTCAGGAGACGAGCGGCTACACCATGCCCCTCTCGGGGATCTACTCCTCGGGGCCGCTCTTTCACTACGCGGTCTCGATGGAGCATCCCGCCGAGCTCCCCGAGGTCGTCGCGCGCCTCGCGAGCGGCCTCTCGCGGCCCGGAGGCTTCGTCGCGCACGTCTCTCTCCCCACCGCGCTTCAGAACGCGCCCTTCAGCGCGACGCTCGGGCAGGTGCACCGCTCGACGCCGCCGATGTGCCCCGCCGACGCCCTCGACCACTGCGTCGAGATGCTCGGTCGAGGGCGCTTCGTGATCTGGCTCGGCTTCGGGGCCCACGAAGCCTCCGACGCCGTGCGCGCACTCGTCGAGCGAACGGGCGCGCTCGTGATGTGCTCGCCGCGCGCCAAGGGGATCTTCCCCGAGCGCCACCCGAACTTCATCGGCGTGACGGGTGCGGGCGGGTACGGTGAGCCCGAGCGCGTGCT
This sequence comes from Myxococcota bacterium, assembly GCA_052035985.1. Lineage (GTDB taxonomy): Bacteria > Myxococcota_A > Polyangia > Polyangiales > CAISKJ01. The sequence goes on from JBPOHC010000037.1 coordinate 5,427, forward strand.
GCAGAACCTCCGCCCCGCGCATGTGCTCGTGCTGGGCTCGCGCCTCGGCGAGACCACGTCGTACTGGCAGCCCGAGTTCATCCCCGAGCACGGCTTCATCCACGTCGACGTCGACCCCGACGTGCCGGGCACCGCGTACCCCGACGCGATCACATACCCGGTGCACGCCGACGTGCGCTGCTTCGTCACCGCCCTCCTCGATCGCTGGCCTTCGCCGAGCTACGCCTCCGCGGTTCGTCGGCACGTCCTCGACGAGCCCTCCGACGCGTACCCCATCGCGTCGCGCGTCTACGCCCGCGAGAAGGCCGAGGTCGGCGATCCGTCGAGCGCCGGTGACAACCCCGGCGTGCGCGCCGTCGAGCTCATGGACGCGGTCCAGCGCCGCGTCATCGACGGCAGCGACGCCCTCGTGATGACCGAGGCGGGCAACTCGTTCATCTGGGGCAACCACCTGCTGCGCTTCGACGAACCGGGCAGGTACCGCGTGAGCCTCGCGTTCGGGTCCATGGGCCACTGTGCGGCGGGCGTCGTCGGCGCGGCCCTCGCGCGCGGCGGCAAGGCCGTCGCCATCGTGGGCGACGGCTCGATGCTCATGAACAACGAGATCAGCACGGCGGTGCAGTACGCGGCGAAGGCCGTGTGGATCGTCTTCAACGACGCGGCCTACGGCATCGTCGAGCAGGGCATGCGCGCGCAGGGGTTTCGACCCACGGGGACGTCGATCCCCCGCGTCGATTTCGTGGCCGTGGCGCGGGCGATGGGCGCCGACGGCGCGCGCGTCGATCACCCCGCGGCGCTCGACGCGGCGCTCGACGCGGCGATGGAGGCCGAGGGGCCCTTCGTCGTCGACGTGCGCATCGACGGCCGCGAGCCCGCGCCCTGGATGAAGCGTATCAAGACCCTCATCGCCCAGGGCGCGAAGGGGAACCAGGACGGCGGCTGAGCATCCGCGGCGCGCCGCGCGGTGCGGTGGTGCCGCTCATGGTGCAGGAGATGGCGCGCGCCGAGCCCTCGGGCGACGCGATCACCGCGCGGCTCGTCGACGTGCTGCTGATCTACGTGCTCCGCGCGTGGAGCCAGTCGCGGCCCGAGGGGGGGCCACGGGTGGCTCACGGCGCTGCGTGATCCGAGCCTGGCCTGCGCGCTCGCGCACGTGCACAAGCACCCCGCGCGCGACTGGACGGTGGAGTCGCTCGCCGCCGAGGCGGGCACCTCGCGCGCGGTCTTCGCGCGGCGCTTCGCGACGCTGGTGGGCGAGGCCCCGCTGGCGTACGTGACGCGCTGGCG
>JBPOHC010000394.1:0-4543 GCA_052035985.1 Myxococcota bacterium
GGTGGCCGTGCTCGATCGCGACGACGACGGATACGACGACCTCCTCGTGAGCGTGGGGCTCGGCTACACGCTCTTGCACGGCGGCGCGACGGGCCTCTCCCCCATCTGCGTTAAGCGAGAGAGTCTCGGAGGAATCCGAGGCAGGCGTCGAGTGCGGCGGGACGCGACGGCGGGTGGTTCGTAAGCCCCCGCCGAAGCACGTGGTGGCGACGTCGCGGCCCGGACCTCACGGTTGCGTCGGAGGTTCTCGATGTCCGACACCGCATCGTCGACCACGCCGTCTGCCTTCTTGGGCAGCGGTCGCGGCGGCACCCTCACCGAGGCCGAGGCTCGCGCGCTCCTCGACGAGCAGGCGCGCAGCGGTCTCTCGTTCACAGAGTTCGCTCGCTCGCGTCGTCTCTCCCCGCAGCGCTTGAGCTGGTGGAAGGCGAAGTTCTCGGGCAAGCACGTCGACCGATCCGCACACGCCACACGCGGCAAGAGCTCACCGACTGCGCCGCGTTTCGTGCCCGTCGTCGCCACCGGCACCTCGCTCACCCACCGCACCTCACCCTCCGCGGCCGTCGTGCCCGCGCCTCGCTGCGTCTACGAGCTCGCCCTCCCGGGCGCCATCACGCTCCGCATCCCGCACGACTTCCACGACGAGTCCCTCGCGCGGATCCTCCGCGTGCTCCACGAGGCGCGATGATCTCCCTGCCGCCCTCGGTGCGCATCTACCTCTGCGCCGACGTCGTCGACGGGCGCATGGGCATCGACGCCCTCTCGGGCATGGTGTCCTCGACGCTCTCGCTCGATCCGCTCAGCGGGCACCTCTTCGTCTTCCTCGCCGCGCGCCGCCGATGCGCGCGCATCCTGTTCTGGGATCACAACGGATTCGTCCTGTATTCCAAGCGTCTGGAGCGTGGGAGGTTTCACCTGCCGCGCGAGCTCCCCGAGGGCACCACGCACCTCACGATCGAGGCGTCGGACCTGGTGCTGCTGCTCGATGGCATCGACCTGCGCGATGCCACGCGTCGTCCCCGATGGACGCCTCCCTCCGCGGAAACCTCCACGGTCTGAGCCTCGGAGCTCTTGCGCGAGGCGCTCGGAGGTCACACCTCTGCACGAGTCCGATGACGAGCGCGGAGACCACCGAGACCGTTGCCCCCTTCGATCGAAGCGACCTCGACGCCGTGCGCGAGCTGCTCGTGCGACTGATCGCGCAGGGCCAGGGCGACGAGGCCGTGACGTTGGTGATCAAGCTCCTCTCGGAGCTGCGCGACGAGAACGTCACGCTCCAGCAGCGACTGCGCGAGGCGCTCCGACGGCTCTACGGACGCAGCTCCGAGAAGCTCACCGCGCAAGATCAGGCGCTGCTCGATCGCGTGCTCGGCGGCGCCGCGAAGCCGCCCACGAGCGATGGCAACGGCGCGTCGACGAAGGCCGCGAAGGGCGCGAAGAAGCCTCTGCCCGAGGGCGCCGCGCACGGTCGCGGAGAGATGCCCGAGAAGCTCCCCAAGAAGGTCACGCCGGTGTCCGTGCCGGAGCGCGAGCGCACGTGCCCCCAGTGCGGCGATGCGCTGCACGACTTCGGACACTGCGACGCCTGGCAGGTCGAGTACGAGCCGGGGCACTTCGTGGTGAACGTGGCTCGACGCGAGCAGCTCTCGTGTCGCCGATGCCGCGACGTCGTGGTGACGGCACCGGCGCCACCCAAGGTCCTCGAGAGCGCGATGCCAGGGCCCGGGCTGCTGGCCAAGATCCTCGTCGACAAGGGCGAGGACCACCTGCCCATCGAGCGGCAGCAGCGGCGGCTGGAGCGCGAGGGATTCACCGTGCCGGTCACCACGCTCGCGGGCTGGTGGACGCAGGCGTCGGACCTGCTGCGCCCCCTGCACACGGCGCTGGTGGACGAGGCGATGAGCGCGTGGCTCCCGCAGGTCGACGCGACGGGGCTGGACGTGCTCGACCGCGATCACCCCAAGGGAATCCGTCAGGGCCATCTGTGGACCGCCGTCGGAGATCGCGCGGTCGTCTTCGTGTATGCCCCCGCGAAGAGCAGGGGCCTCGCGGAGTTGCTGGAGCTTCGCGCGAAGGCGACCTCGCAGGGCGATGCAGCGTGCGCGTCGCCGCGCGCGGGCGGTCCCATTCAGTGCGACGGCGAAGGGCTCTTCTCGACGGTGCAGACGTCGTCGGGGCTGGCGCTGGTGCTGGTGCACTGCTGGATGCACGCGCGTCGGTACTTCGACCGCGCGGTGAAGGCGAAAGACCTTCGCGCGGCGGTTGCGATGCAGCTCATCGGACAGATGTACGAGGTGGAGCGTGCGGCGACGGAGTCGAAGGTGAGCGCGGAGGAGCGCGCCCGTCGGCGTCAGTCGGAGACCTGGCCGCTGCTCGAACGGTTGCGCGAGTGGGTGCTGGAGATCGGCCCGAAGGTCGTGCCCGGCACACCGCTGGGGAAGGCGCTGCGGTACGTGGAGCGTCGGTGGTTGTCGCTGTGCGTGTTCGTGCTCGACGGCCGCATCGCGATCGACAACGGGGAAGTCGAGCGGCAGATCCGTCGCATCGCGGTGGGCCGGAACAACTGGCTCTTCACGGGTGGTGACGAGGCCGGTGCTCGACTTGCGACGGTGGCGTCGTTGTGTGCGACGTGCCGCCGCCTCGGGATCGACCCGTGGGCGTACCTGCGCGACGCCCTGCTGGCCGCCGGGAGCGGGATAAGTCCCCGTGAGCTCGTCGCCGGATTCACGCCGTGGGCGTGGGCCAAGAAGCAGACCGAGAACGCGAGCGCTGAGAGAGTCGCCGTCGGGGCGTGAGTCCATCACGAGCGCGAAGATGAGGCGCCGCGAACAGTGTCGCCATCACGTGCTTCGCCGGGGGCTTACCCTGCACCGCCGTCGGCCGCCCTCACTTGGCCGTTGACGCGCGCCCGACGCGTGTGGAGTCTGACGCTCGCGGTGCGAGCTCTTCAGATCCTTGTCGGCACGGCGCTCGCTCTGGCGACGGTGCACTTCGCGACGCGACCCATCGCCGGCGGCGACATCTTCTGGATGGTGCGCACCGGACAGATGATCCTTGAGACGGCGTCGATCCCCTCGACCGACACGTTCTCGTACACCGTCTTCGGCGCCCGCTGGAACAACCACGAGTGGCTCTACGAACTCGTCGCCGCTCTCCTGCACCGCGCCGGGGGGTGGATGTCGCTGCGCCTCATGGTGCTCGCCCTCTTCGGCAGCTCGCTCGTGGCGTACGGCTTCCGCGTGGCGCGCGTGACCTCGACGTCGCTCGGTCTGGCCGCGGTGGCCGTCGCGCTCCCCCTTGCTTCGTTCAAGCTCATGCCCGCGCCGCAGACCGTGTCGATGGCGATGCTCTGCGTTGCGTGGGGACGCTTTCTCCGCCGCGACGCGCTCTCGACGGGCGCCCGCGTCGCCGCCCTCTTCGGCTTCATGGTCGTGTGGGGCAACCTCACTGCCGAGGCCCTCACCTTCGTCCCTCTTCTCGCCGCGGCGCACGTCCTCTACGCGCTCGAGGACGCGACCGTGCGGCGTCAGCGCGTCGCGTTGGCGCTCCTCCTCGCTGCCGTGGCGCCGATGCTCACGCCGCCCGCGAGCTCGACGCTCGAGTACCTACTCGTGGGCTCGGCGGTCAACCGCGCGGTGAACGCGGAGTTCGCGCCGCTCTGGGTGCCCGCCGCGACAGTTCCGTCGGCGATCAAGCGCGTCGCGCTCGTCGTGGTGATCGCGTGGGGCTTGGTCACCACCGCGCGGCTTCGCTGCGACGCGTCATGGTCGACGCGACGTCGCGCGCTCCTCGGCGCGCTCGCGTGCGCGGGTGCCCTGGCCTACGAGCGCAACCTCTTCCTCGTCGCTGTGCCGGTTGCACAGCTCTTGACGGACGCGCACCGCGCCGTTGCGGCCCGTGCACGCGCCGTCGCTCTCGACGTCGCTGCGACGCTCGCGGGCGCCTTCGTGTTCGCAGTCTTCTGCGCCCAGATCGGGTGGACGCCCGCGGCCCTCGGCGCCCTCGCGTCGGCCCGCTACTGGCGCGACTCGTACGACGCGCGTAGCTTGCCCGTGGCTTGTGTCCCCTCGATCCGCTCACTACCTCGCGGGGCACGCGTCTTCACGAGCCGCCAGTGGGCGAGCCTCGTGATCTTCGAGGCCCCGCAGGCGCGCGTATTCATCGACGGACGCAACCGCGAGTACCCCATCGCGCTCCACCAGATCGCCGGACTCATGTGGCGCGCGGCGCCCCTCACGCTGCGCGCGCTCGACGTCTCACAGACCACGCACGTGCTCGCGCCGCCAGCGTGGGCCGCGCAGCCCGCGACGCGCGAAGGGCCCTGGCGCGCGACCTTTCTCTCCGAGCATTGCGCGCTCTTCGAACGCGCGCCGTGAGCGATGAAAGGGCTCCGCAGCGCTCAACGGGTCGTGGCGAATTGCTCGATGCATGCCTGACTCTACTGCGGGGCATCGGTGTGTAAGCTCCACGGAGCTCCGGCGTTGACACGGGGCCATGACGACCCGAAGTCCCGACGTGATCGAGGAGTTCCTCGACGAGGCGC
>JBPOHC010000648.1:0-11274 GCA_052035985.1 Myxococcota bacterium
CCATCGGGGTGTCACCCGCGGAGCTCGCGTCGGACCTCGGCGCGGAGGACGTCGAGATCCGCGCGGAGTCCGTGGTCTTTCGCGTCGCAGCCACGGACGAGGGGCGCGTCCGCGCGGCGCTCGACGCGCGAGGGCTCGAGGTCGCGCCGGTGTGCGCCCGCTGCGGCTGCTCGGACGACCGACGATGCGAGGGCGGCTGCGCGTGGGCGTCCGCGAGCCGCTCCCTCTGCGACCGCTGTCGGGACTCGCTGTGAGCGCCAGGATGACCGACCCGATGGACCTGCACCGCGACCTCGCCGCGGTGCTCGCGGACCTCGAGCTCATCGAAGCCTTCGAGCGCACGGCGCGCTACGGGAGCGCGCTGCGAGGATGGGTCTCGGACGCCGACGGGTCGCGTGACACGGCCACGCGGGAGGCCGAGGTCGAGCGGCTCGTCGAGCTCGTGTTCGAGCGCGACGGAGAGGGCGCGCTTCGGCCGCGACAGCTCTCCGCCGAGCATCCGCAATATCGCGCGGTCGCCGAGGCGAGGTCGCGCCTTGTCAGCGCGCTCGAGGGAGGCCCGCTGCGCTCGATCGAGCGCGACGAGGAGGACCGCGACTGGAGCCACACGATCGCGCAGCAACGGCGACTGCGCGCGCTCGGGTCGCACGCGAGCACTGCGGTTCCCGCGGCGGTGCTGCGCTTCATGGCGGCGCAGTGCCCGCGATCGATGTCGCTCGGCGACGTCTGTGACGCGGTGGCGATGGCCTTCGCGAGCGCCGTGCTCCGTGACGCGTGGGAGCGCGCTCGGGTCGAGGAGGCCGCAGCGAAGATCTCGCGTCTGCGCCGCGACGGCGCGAGGTGCGGCGGACGTCCGCGTGGCACGAGGCAACGGCCGTCACCAGCGCTCGCGCGGGCAGCGTTCGGGCGGGAGCTCGTCGCGTGGGCGGTGGACGTGTGGCTCGCGCGGGCGAGTGTCCAGCCGTCGAGGTCGTGCCTCGCCGACTACCTCCCGAAGCCCGACCGACAGGCTGACAACGCGGTGTCCGCTGTATGCGTAGCGGGCACGACGATCTCCGGCGCGTGACCGAGACGTCGACGCGAGACGCTCGCAGCAAGGACCGAGGCGCGACGCGCGAGCGCCGTGTCGGGCGCGAGGTCCGGGATGCTGAAGCACCTTCCGCCCAAGCACGGGTGGTCGCACCTCATCACCGTCGAGGTCTCTCTGCGCTGCGTCGACCCGCGGTCAGGCGTAGACGGTCACCCGCGGGAGACCTGCCTCGCGACCTTCGTCGCGGCGCCAGAGCATCACAGACTCGTCGACATCGACCTGCTGGACCTGACCCCGTGACGCGGCTCCGCGACGAGTGGACGGATTCAGCGCGATGAAGACGCCACCTCACGGACACGCGATGTGGCTCGCGGGAACGTCACCCGCGCAGAGCACGACGGGCGATGGCCCCCCGCGCACACACAGCTTGCACACCCACCCCCGCATCCAGAGTTCCTCCTGCGGAAAGGGGTTCCCGCCCACAGGCCGTAAGGTTCCCAGGACGACGTCACGCTCGTATTCCACCCACCGAAACACACCTCCCGGCCAGAAGAAGGTCGTCTCACCGGGCGGCGGCTCGATGCGGATCGTGGTGCTGGAGGTCGCGAGCCATCGCGCCTCCTGCCCGCCAGCGTAGTCACATCCCCAGGCGTGCCAACGAACCACCCCGTCGGCCTTGAACGCGGCGTTGACCTCGTCGACTCCGTCCGCCAGATGGTAGACCTCGGTGGTGCGCCACGATTCGTAGTCCTCACGTGGACAGATCGGGCCATCCCACACTTGGGGCACTGCATGGTCGGCAACACCCCCATCACCCGCAGGGCCGACGTCCGAGGCGCACGCCTCGAGGCCGAGCGCGATGAACATGACCAGTTGGGTGCACCAGCGAGCGACTCGAGGAGGAGCGAAGGCGCCCGCGTTGGAGTGGAGGCGAGCAGGGGTCATGGCGAGAGATGCCGCAAGACACACGCCATGAGGACGCTGCGCCAGCGCCCAGAACCCGGCAATTCACGCCGAACGAGCCTGTGCCATGAGTGGCACGCTGAGCAGAGTTCGGCACACGACCTCGCGCGGGTCGACGCGCGATTCCTGCCGCGAAGCGACGCGGCCGACGCTCTCGCCTGCCTCCCCTCAGTTGATCACGCGCACCCCGTTGGGATCGTACCCGGGGAGCTGCGCTGACGAGGCATCTCGGTGGTGCGGGACCGCGGGAAGGACATCAGAGGAGCCCGCACCAGATCGCGACGCGTCAGGTGCACCAGCTTCGGCGTCTCTCGCCCCACGGCTTGAGCCCCGCCTCGTTCCTTCGCGCTCCCGGACGAGGCGAGGAAGTCCGTTCGACGGCGCCGCAGAAGTGGGCACTTCAGCGTCGTCAATCGCGGCAGCCAGGTGAGGCGTGGGCGGGGGGGGCGAGTTCTGGTGCTCCCCGGTCGGGCTGAGCGTTCGCCCCGCGTCCGAGGCGGCGCCGAGGTTCGCGCCAGGGGCAACGTGGCGCTTCCAGAGCGACCCTGCGGCGGCGAATGCGACCGCGACCGAGACGGTGATCGCGAGCGCGAGGACGACGTAGCGACGCGAGGTGCCGGGCGTCGTGACCGACGCATCAGGGAACACGTCGGCCCAACGAGCTCGGAGGCCGGGGCTCGCGTAGGGCATCAAGGCCGCCCCCAACGCCGTGACCGACTCGTAACGGAGAGCCGGATTGACGGACATCGACCTCGCGATGATCGCCTCGATCCCGGCGGGGAGTGACGGAACAACAGCTCGCGGCGGGGTGTACTCGCCCATGCCCACCTTCTGGAAGGTCTCCCAGACCGTCTCGCCTCGGAACGGGACCTCCCCCGTGACGCACTCGTAGAGCACGACGCCGAGGGAGTATTGGTCGCTCGCGAAGGTGGTGTGACGCGCCCCGCGAACCTGCTCCGGGGCCATGTAGAAGGGGGTGCCGAGGATCGTGCCCGTCGCGGTCTGGCGCTGCACGTCGTCGTCCTGGGTCTTCGAGATGCCGAAGTCGAGGACCTTCGGCTCCACATGCCCGTGTTTGTCGGCGGATAGAAAGATGTTGGCCGGCTTGATGTCGCGATGAACCACTCCAGACGCGTGCGCCTCGGCGATCGCTGCGACCACGGGGAGCAACAGATCCACGGCCACCCGAGCGTCGAGTGGGCCCTCGCGCTTCAAGCGCGCCGCGAGGTCCTCCCCGTGAAGGAGCTCCATGGCCAGATAGACCACGCCGCCAGACTCGCCGACATCGATCATGTCGATCACGTGCGGGTGCCGAACCCGCGCCCCCTTCCTCCCCTCGTCGAGGAAGCGCTCGACCAGCGTCGATTGCGAAGCGAGCTCAGGCTTCAGCACCTTGAGCGCGACGGCCCGCTGGAGATCCCTGTGGCGAGCCTGAAAGACGATGCACATCCCGCCGACGCCGATCACCTGCTCGATGGTAAATTTCCCGACGATGCTCCCAGGAGCGAGCGGGAACGCGGGCGCCTGTGACGGCGAATCAGTCGACGTAGCCACGACACGCAGTCGAACGAACGCACAAAGGTTTGTCAACGTAGATTTGCGCGCATCGCGTTCACCGACGAGACCGCCGTCGATCGATGTGTGAGCGCAGCCGTGGACAGAAGCGTTCATTTGATCCGCGCGTCGGCCAGGGCACGACGAATGCAGCTCAAATTCTCCATGCTGAAGGGTGTGGGTCGACGGGCGGTGATGTTGTCGGCAGCGATCGTCGCGTCGCTGCCGATGGTGGTGTGGGCGCAGCCCCAAACGACGTGCGTCGAAGCGGAATCGACGCGCGAGATCGAGCTCGCCCTTGCGGACCGTGTCGCAGGGCGGGCACTCCCCGCCTTTGATCGTCTCAACGCGCTGCTGCACCGTTGCCCCTCGCCGCGGGTGCTCGCGCAGCTGGCGCTCGCAGAGCAGAGCCTCCAGCGCTGGGGTGACGCGTTCACGCATATCGACGAAGCCCTCCGCGAGGCGCAGGACCCGTGGATCGCCGCGCACCGCCCGGAGTTGGAGGACTCCCTTCGGATCATCCGCGAACATCTCCCGCAGCTCGCGCCACAGACCAATGTCCCAGGTGCTGAGGTCTGGATCGACGGGGTACGGGTCGGCACGCTTCCGCTCCGCCCCGCCTACGCGGTTCCCACCGGAAGCGTGACCATCGAACTCCGCGCACGCGGCTACCAGACGTTGCGCCGCGTGGTGTCGATCGACGACGGGCAGATCTATCGCGAGATGCTCACCCTGCAACCTGCGCACACAGTGACGAGCGTCACCGAAGTGGTGCCGATGAGCGCGAGCCCGACCCGAGCGGACGAGCCTCGGAGTCCAGGACTCGCCCAACGCATCATCGGGTGGAGCATGCTCGGCGCAGGGATCGTGGTCGGTGGATTTGGCGTGTGGCAAGCCGTGGCGTACTCCACGGAGCCGAGCGGGGGCTATCCGAGCGGGTGGATCACCTTTCAAGACTCCGTGAATCCTGGAAGGCAGATGTCTCCGCAGGAGGTCTGCGCTTCCGCACAATCGAGCGCCCAACCGGGGGCCGCGGAGGCACGAAGCCTGTGTGATGACTATTCGCAACGCTTCGACCTGGCACTCGGGCTTGGACTCGGAGGCGCGGCGCTGGCGATCGCCGGAGTGATCGTCGTAGCGACCGCACCGCATGCTGCCCCCGTGCTGTCGAGTGTGCGGATCGGGCCTTGGGTCACGGGTAGCGCGCAGGGCGCGACCGTGGGGGGAGTATTCTGATGAGTGCGCCGTGGAAGTGGGTCGGGTGGCTGTTCGCGGTGGTGCTCGCCGGATGTCTCGGCCTGAAGAACCCACCGCCGAGCGATGTTCCCAGTGAAGAATCCGGACCGGACTGTGACGGAGGGTTGTTGTTCTGTGACAGCGGAGCGGGGGGGTGCGTCGATCTGACGACCAACAACGCCAACTGCGGCGCGTGCGGTAACCGCTGCCCCACCGGCGGAGTCTGCTCCGGCGGAATCTGCATCTGCCCCGTCGGCCAGACAGCCTGCGGCTCGGGCGCCAGCGCGGTCTGCAGCGATCTCACAAGCGACAACGCCAACTGCGGCCGTTGCCGTGGCGCCTGCAGCGCGGGCCTTCTCTGCTCTGGCGGCGTGTGCGGTACCGTGTGCGGCGTCGGCCTTACCAACTGCTCGGGTTCTTGCCGACTTTTGACAAATGATTCCTCCAACTGCAGCAGTTGCGGAAATAGATGTCCTCCCAGCCAGATCTGCGTCGATAGCGTGTGCAGGTGCGTGAGCGGGCAAACGAATTGCGGTGGCAGCTGTGTGAACACTGCCACAGACGTCAACCACTGCGGCGCATGCGGGCATGTGTGCTCGCTCCCCAATGCGGTGGCGCGGTGTTCTCTGGGGGCGTGCGCTGTCTCGAGGTGCGATGTCGGTTTCGACGACTGCGATCGCACCGCCGCCAATGGATGTGAAGCAAACCTCAACACTAATGGTGCTCACTGCGGTCTGTGCGGAAGAATGTGCGATGTGACGTCTTCTTGCATCGGAGGCGGGTGTTGTTCGAGGAGCGGATGTGCTTGTATTTCTCAGTTCACGCGTTGTGGAGACCAGTGCGTGAGCCTGGCGACAAACTCGTCGAACTGTGGTGCATGCGACGCGGGCTGCCGCGTTGGCGTGTGCTGTGCTGCCGGACGATGCTCTTCACGATGTTTATAGACTTTGCGCGTATACGACCATGGACTCCCCACGTACCAACCTCGTCGTCCTCGATTCTCGCTTCGAACTCCTCGAGGCCGCTCCCGACCACGGCGGCGCGTCCGTCTGGAAGGCACGCGACCGACGGTTCCGACAACGCAACAAGCTCGTGCGCTGGCTGCGACCGCTCCCCGCGGGCGAGACGGCGTTCCCCTCGCAACTCGTCGACGCGGTTCGCGCGCTCCAGTCGACGCGCCAGGGTGCCCTGCTCGACGTTGTTCAATTCGGTGTCCACGAGGGCCGGCCCTACCTCGTGTACGAATGGTTCGACGGAACCTCCCTGGAGCACCAGCTCACCACTGACCCTGCGCTACGGTCGGGTGTTCCCCTCGCGGCGCTTCGATCGATCATCGAGCAGGTGTGCGACGCGCTCGACGCAGCACACCGCGCACGGGTGCCTCTGGTGCACGGCGGGCTCGACCTCTCCAATGTGCTGGTCAAGGATGTGATGGGGCAGCAGCCCCAGGCGCGCCTCCTCGACCTCGCCATCGCTTCCTGGGAAGCCCCGTCGTCCGTGCCATGTGTTCCCATCGATGACGTTCGCGCAGTCGGCGCCTTGTTGCACCGCCTCTTCAGCACCAGCTCAGTGCAGGAAGCATGGCGCGAAGACACCCCCTCCGAAGTCGTTTCGTGGATCGAACGCTGCCTCGGCGACGATGTCGCCGAGCAGGTCCCGTCAGTGCGAGCTTTGCTCGGTGGGTTGCGCACCGCCTGGTCTTCGGCTCCATTCAAGATCGTACCGAAGGGCGAGCAGAAGGTCGTCGTCCCGCCGTCGGTGGCCCCCACCAACGCGCCTTCGTCACCGACAACATCCGGTTCGGGCCCCGAATCGATCGACCAGAGTCTGACCCTGCTCAATCCCCCGATCATCGTCCGGCCTCCATCGGTCTCGACGTCGACAGAAGTGGCGCGCGTCGCCGGCGCGCCGAACCCCTGGTCGACTGCTGTTTTGCAGCGCGAAGTGCGGTTTGAAGGTGCTTCGAACGTGGTGCCGACGAAACAAGAGGCGCCCCCCTCCGAAACCGTACCGAATCCCTGGTCAACCGCAGTTCTGCAGCGCGAGTGCCCCAATCCCATTCCGAAACAGATCGGACTCGCGCCCACGCTGGAGCTTCGAGACGCGCCAGGAACACCGGAAGACGCCCTGGAGGGTGCGGTCACGAGCGTCCTGTACGGGCAGGTTCCGCGTGGGGGCGATACCCTGCCGCTCTCGTCGAATATTGCACCTCAGGACCTCTCCAACCTGCCCGGATTGAACCAACCATCAGGCACGATGGTGTACTCGGTCTCGGCTGTAGCTCGTCGCAGCGAACGAGACGCGCCTCAGGACCATTCGTCCATGACGAAGGGCCGCATCGTCGGTTTTGCTTTTGTCCTGGTTGCAGTGGCGTGTATGGCGTTCTGGATGGCATCGAGGTAATCTCGGCCCCCCCCGCAAGAACGGTGTTCCTCAAGAGCACAAGGCGCGGCCACGCACCGGGAGCGCACTTCGCGCGACGCGTCGCTTGATCCGCGTATGAAACGCCAGGGGTTTGAGTACAGAACAACCTCGAGTTGCGAGGGGACGCGCGCCGCCCGGTGAAATTGCACGCCACAACGTGCATCGCACCCAACATCCAGAACGACCGCCGGTCCTACGCTGCCTCCTCGAGGCGCGCGGTGTCGAAGTCAGCACGCACCTCAGCGGGCGGATGAAACCTGTTTCCCCTTTGCACCTCCACTGGGTGTTCCAGCGAGCGACGAAGCAGGTGACCGCTGGCTGCTACGCCTTGAGATCTGCATTTTTGCGGCCGTGGGCTTCCCCTATACTTCTCGCCCAACGCCTTGTCGCCCTCGGCGTTTCCTCTACTTTTTCTCGCGCCTTCAGGAGGAACGGGTGAGGATCAGATTCGCGCCTCACCCTCGTTTCGGCCAGTCGCTGAACATGTCGACCACCTCGACGTCGAGCAGCTCGAGGTCGACCCCGTCGCCCGGTGGCGTCTCTCTCGAGATACACAGAAGATCGGCGCACGGCAGCGCGAGGGTGCCGGTTACGATCTGCTGTCGCGGCCCCAGCGAGATCGTCTGCCCGAGCACCTTGGTGACGTAGCGGGACGCGGGCAGTACCAAACGCACGCGCTGCTGACCGTCCGCGTGCCCGAGCAGCCCGCAGAGATCACGCCCACTTACGCACACACGGCTCTGCTCGACTGTTCGCACGACCCGCCCGGTCTGCGTTGCGAACACGACTTCAGTGATGGCCGCGAGGTCTTCGGGGGCGACGGGATGGTCGGCCGTGAACATGAACGAGACGCCCGTCGCGCGCTGAATCGCCTCCAGGTCCTCTAGTTGACCGAGCAGCGCACGAGGCACGGCAGCGTCGGGCGCAGGGGGAATGTCTGCTTCGAGTGTTGGAAAACCCTCGCCGCACGCCATCGGCGCAATGCGCACCCTGCCACCACCCGCCAGAACATCGAGGAGCCGCGCGACCGTCAGGAGTTCGCTCACGCTGCGGCGGCAAGGCGCGAGTGTGGCGCCCATTCGCACCGTTCGCGCCTCGTGGTCGATCGTCAATCGCACACCGAGGAGCGCGTCTTGTGTCGCACTGGACCAGCGCGCCTGTCGCGTTCCTCTCCGCTCGGCCTCGAGCGCGACAGGAGCCACAGTGAACAGTCCGCGACGCGTCGTGAATTCTACGCTCACCAGGGCTCCGAGCGAAGGGCGCACGCCGCGCAGTCGGGTGGTATCCCCTTCAGCCCCGTCGCCGTAGAGCGCGACGAACCACTGCGGCAAGTCGAGCGCTGCGGATGGCACCGTCGCGGCCTCGCCCGTCTCGTAGAAACGCAAGAGTTGGCGACGCGCGGCAGAGAGGTCGGGCCCCGTCGCTGCGACGAGTTCGCCGGGACGAGCGGGCGCCGCCAGGAGCGGAAGCACCGCTACCGCGAGCAACTCGTGGAGTCGCAGCAGACCATCATCGTTGGTCGCGTTGGTGCGCGGCACATCGACCTGCACCGTGGCGTGTGCGCGCCAGTCGGGGGTCGCGGTGTCGAGTGTGCGCGCCAGGTCGTCGACGAACAGCCAGCACCCCGAGGCGCTCTCGCCGCCCCAGGCGACGAGGCATACGCGAGGCTGTTTGCCGATGCGCACGAGGAGCTCATCGACAGGCACCGTGAGGCTCACCGACTGGCCGCGGACCGAAAGTTCCTCGAGAACCCGCACTGCGTGGACCCACGCACGGAACGCGACCCCCGTGGGCTGACCTTCGTAGATCGAGCACACGAGATCACCGTCGGTCTCGAACGCGAAACCGGTGGGCTTCCACGCAACGGCATCCAGACGAGCGAGGAATGCGTGTAGCACGTCCGTCATGGCGCGAGGAGAACCACCTTTGTCTGGCTGGGGACGATGCGCATCCCGGGGCAATTGGTGCCGTTCTGGAGGGTCGCGCTGCTGAGTCGGGTTGCCGGCATGCCACGGAGAAGCACGGTGAAGGCGCCCGTGAGCGGCCGTGACGGCCCCATCACCATGCCCGATGCGACCCCCATGTTGACGCCCGCGTTGTCACCGTTCGAGAGCGGAATCACCGTGGACATGTTGTGCGCCGGGGCACACATGAACAAAATGTTCGGGCACGGCGGTACGCCCATCGTGCCCATCGCGATGTTGGGATAGGGGATGGGTACCGGCGCGGGCGTCGGCGTGAGGCACACGTCCGGAAAGCCCTGATCTATGCCCATCATCTGCGTGTTCGCGAACATGGCGTTTCCTCTATCGTTCAGCCGAGGTGAATCTGCTCGCCGTCGACCTTCACGAGCTCGCGTGCGGTGACCACGGTGTTCTGGCCGTGCAGGCCAAGACTCTGTCGCGCCTCGTAATCGATCTGCTCAGCCCGGAGCTGGTCGTACTCAGACACCGTGCGATACGAGCGTCGCGCCCGTTGCGTGAGACGCTCGAAGGTCTGATCGCAGCGCACCGCGAAGACCTTGATTCGCTCGACCTCCGCGCTCAGCGACACGGCCAGATAGGAGAGCGCGCCCGTCACCACGTTCGCCTTGTCGGCGTGCAGGTCGATCGTCGTCGCGCCCACCGCGAGGTCGCCCGCTGTGGCGAGGTCGATGCCCAAACGCGCAGCCACCGAGACGCGCCCGTTGTTCGCCCGCAGCTCGAGGTCTCCGTCCGCCGTGATGCAGGTCGCGGCGCCCGCCTCGCGCGAAAGCACCGCGAGCACCCACACACCTGCGCCGTCGACCCGGGCGAGGAGCACGTAGTCACCCTCCTCGGGTTCGACGAGGCAGCTCACCGCGCGCATCGCGCTCACCTCGCCCGTGGGCGTGCGCACCAGGAAGGCGCCTCCCTCGACGCGCGCCACGGTGCCTGCCTCCTGCGTAGCGCCGCCCGACTCGATTGCTTGCGCGATGGTTCTCATAGGACTCCTGTCAGGTGCGGGGCGGTTGTCAATGGCTCGCGCGCCAGCGCTCGGCCTCGGCCAGTTCGACGTCGTCACCGAGCGACGTGAGCAGATTGCGACCGATGGTGCCGCGCTGCGCGGTCTGGTGAAAGCGTGCGCGAAACTGCGTCGCGCCGGTGAGGTCGGCTGCAGAGAGGTCGGCGTGGCTGAAGTCGGCATAGGTGAGATCGGCGCCGACGAAGCGGGCCCCCACACAGCGTGCGCGCGTGAAGATGGCCTGACGCAGGTCCGCACCGCCACACTCCGCGGAGGCGAGGTTGGCGCCCATCAAGATGCACTGGGAGAGCGTCGCGCGCCGCAGCGACGCCTCGAAGAGCTTCGCGTCGAGAAAGAGTGAATTGGCGGCGTTGGCTCCGTCGAGGCGCGCGCGGGTGAGGTCGGCTCCCGTGAAATTGCACCGCTCGACGCAAGCGTCGGTGAAATCGCAGCCTGTGAGATCGCAGTCCGCAAACTGCGTCATGCGGAGATCCATCGCGCGAAGCGAGCGCCCGGAGAGGTTCGATCCCATGAGTACCGCCCGCTCGAGGCGCGCTCCTTCGAGTCGGGCATCGCGCAGGTCGGCCTTCAACACGGTCGTCGCAAGGAGCGTCGCACCGCTCAGGTCGAGCGCGCCGGTCTTGCAGTCAACGATCGTGGTCCGGTCTAGCGTCGCCTGCGCGAGACGCGCCCCCGAGAGATCCGTGTTGATGACAGAAGCGATGGTGAGATCGGCGTCTGTGAGAACGGCGCCCGCGAGAACCGATTCGTGCGCGGTCAGATTCACCGCGTAGGTCTGGTCCATCCGCGCGTCCGAGAGGTCGCACGAGAGCAGCACGAGGTGGTGGAGGTTGGCCCCGGTGAGCTCCGCCCCGCAGAGGTCGCAGCCGCGGAGGGTCGACTCCTTGAGGCGAGCGCCGGTGAGGCGCACGCCGCGAAAGCTCGTACGCTCGATGATCGCGCCACCGAGGTCGGCGCCTGAAAGGTCTTCTCCCGAGAGGTCGGCGTCTGTGACCACCTCGCCACCGCGGATGCACGCGAGGAGCTCGTCGCGTGTCATTGGTTCCCCCGTGTTACGACGCGGG
>JBPOHC010001124.1:0-2769 GCA_052035985.1 Myxococcota bacterium
CAACAAGATGGGCTTCTCGGCCTCCGACACCTCCAACGGTCATCGGCTCGAAGCTCTCATCTCGGTCGGCGGCATGACGGACGCGGACTGGCGCGACGCCGTGCGCATCGCCCGCCACTACAAGAACACGCAGGTGGGAGCGCCGCCCGAGGCCGACGTCTCGCCGAAGAAGAACGGGCGCCGTCGATGAACGCTCGCGTGCCTCCGCGGGAGGTGCGTCGCGCGTTTCAGCGCGGCGTCGACCTCTACGACGCGGGCTATGGTGGGCGCGGCCTGCGCCCCGAGACCGTCGCGTGGGCCCGTCGCCTCGCCGCGGGCGGCGCGATCGACCACGAGAAGGCGGACCTCATGCGGCGATGGATCGCCCGCCACGGCGCGGCGCCGCCCGAGGCCGGTGCGCGGGCACGCGACGTGAGGAGCCCCGCGGCCGTGGCGTGGCTCCTCTGGGGCGCGGACCCGTCGATCCTCTACCGGCGCCGCGGGTGGCGTGATCCGCTCGCCGCGTGGCTTCAACGCGCCATCGAATCGTTCGAGCGGTGATCGCGTCGAACCGCGCATGAGCATTCTGGACGCATTGACGAAGCTGATCGAGGCAGAGCGAGGCGGGCCGCTTCCGAAGCCCATCGAAGAGCAGGTGAGGGACTGCGTCGACGCGGTGATGCTCGACGTCGCCTTCTCGCCCGTGATCGAGAAGGCCGGGGCGACGGAGACGACGGAGGTCACGCGGCGCGAGGACGGAACCTACGCGCTCACCTACCGCAACGCCCTCGTACTCGATTCGGTGGCCTACGAAACCGTGAGCGAGGCCGACCTCAAGGTCATGCGGGCGCGATACCTCGTCACGCGCGGCGAGTCCTACAAGCGACTGCGCTCGATGCCGCAGGATGAGCGCAACCACACGATCAACACGTTCTTTCCGGGCGGCGTGTGGGTTCCGCGCGAGGGGTCCGAGATGTCCGAGGCGATGGAGATGGAGCGGTCTGATGGGAGGCTCGACAAGAAGCGATGAGCCGGAAGCCCTACTGGCAGAACCCGCCAAGCCTCTCTGACGTGATCGCTGCGTGGTCGATCGCGAACCCGTCAGTCGTCGAGAGGTTCAAGGGGTACGCGGCCGCTGACATCGTGCTTCTGGGAGGCGCAGCGCGTGCCTATTTTCAGGGCGCAGTCATCGGCCACCTCACGAATGAAGCAGACAACAGGCGTCTCTCTGAGGGCGCGCGGCGCCGCGTCAAGCCGTCCAAGGAACGGCTGCACGCCGTCAAGGTGACGCGTGCGTGGCTGGAGTTCTCGCCGTGAAGATGCGGCTGTGCGACGTCGGCTCGTGGGGCGTCTGCGTGACGCCGTGGCGACGTCTGTGCGGAGGCGACGTGAGCGTCGAAATCTTGGAGGCATTCTTCGGCCTCGACGAAGAGGCCATCGAGAGGCTCTCGCGCCAGAGGATGAAGTACGGCGTGTGCGAGAAGACGAGGGGTGCATTCGATGAGCAGCGGTGAAGCGTTCGTGCGGTGGTTCAAGGAGAAGGGGATGCTCGCTCGCGTCGAGCACTTCGAGGGCCACGAGCACATCGTCGTCGAGGAGGCGCTGTTTGCGTCGCTCCCGACGGCGTGCCGGGTGACGGTGTACGAGCAAACTGATACCCCCGCGGCCTATCACCACACATGGCGCATCTTCGGCGTAGGAACGCTCGGCCCCGTGGCGCGCAGGGTCAACCGGCAACCCGACGCAGAGGCGCGGGCGAAGCGCCTCGTGCGACACCTCTATGGCGAGCCGCTCACCGAAGATGGTGGCGTGATCTTCCATGTGCAACGCCTGCCACCGCAGACGGCGAAGCTCTGCGCGCGTCTCGGCGTCGAGGTGCCCGCCCGCTTCGACCTCGCGACCATCGCCCGCGCCGTGCGCGCCGCCGCGTTCTCGCGGCCGGTGCCAGCGCCCGACCTTCGGGAACTCGCCGCGACGGCCATCGAGACGGGGAACGCCTCGATGGAGTATTGGAGCGCATGGGCCAACGATGCCGAGGCGATGATGGCCGCGGAACTCGACAAGCTGCGCAAGGGAGCGTGAGGTAGCCGATGAAGCTGAACCTTCGATCGTGGGAGACGCCGTGGGGCAAGGTCGCGGGCGTGTCGTTCCGCGGAGGCCGAGACCACAACGAAGACCGTATCGCGGTCTCGCCTGGTGGCGAGGCGTGGTTTCTCGCCGACGGGATGGGCGGCCACGCCAACGGCGCCGAGGCGGCCACGGCGGCGGTGAAGGCCGCGATGCGCGCCACACCGCCCGACCTGTCCCTGCAAGTCCCCTTCGCCGCCGCTTCGCAGGCCGTCAGGGGGCTTCGGCAGAGCGAGGACGGCAAGACCCCCGGCACGACGCTCGTGGGGCTCTCTGTGAGCCCTCTCGCGGCTCAGGACGGCGGGTATCGGATCGCGTTCGGGTGGATCGGCGATTCGCGAGCGTGGCAGTACGGCGGGATGCTCTCCGCGCTCACGGAGGATCACAGCATCGGCCACGTCGTTCTGCGGTGTCTCGGGGGCACCGAGAGGACCTCGGAGCGCGACCTCGGGCCCGAGTTCGGCGAGGTGATCGCGGTGCCGGGCGACGTGCTCATGCTCTCGTCGGATGGGCTGCACGGCTTCGTGTCGCCGCCGCAGATCCGCGGCGTGCTGGCGAGCGGCGATGATCCCGCGGAGATGGCGCGCAGGCTCGTGAAGCTGGCGATGGATGAGGACACGACCGACAACGTGTCGGTGATCGTCGGGCGGTTCGGGCGCTGAC
>JBPOHC010000993.1:0-2746 GCA_052035985.1 Myxococcota bacterium
GTGCGGAGCTCGAGGCCGAAGCCGAGCGCGCCGCCGTCGAGGCGTGGTGGCTGCTCACGGGGATGCTTCCGACGAGCGTCGACGCGCCGGGCTACATGATCCACGGCTACGCGCTCGACGACAGCCACGCGGCGCTCACGAAGGCGCTCCTCGCGAGGTCGTGCGAGGCTGTCGCGCGCGGGATCCTCGTGACCGATGTCGGGCTCACCGTGGCGGCGTGGTTGAGGATGAACGCACCCGACGCGATGGTCGGCGCAGTGCACGGGAACTCGCGCTGAGAAGGCCGCGACGCCCCTCCGACGCGATGTCAGCCGTTCGCGCGAACGACAGGTGTATCGTCGAAGGCGTGCGCTGGCTCTATCACCTTGTCCCTCGCGGGACCTCGATCGGCGACCGCTACGCTCCCTCGTCGCTCGATCGGGAGGGCTTCGTGCACCTGTCGTACGCCCAGGAGGTCGCGGCGAGCGCAGCGCTGCACTTCTCACAAGGCGCGGACCTGGTGGCGTGGCGGATCGATCCGCGCCGCATCGACGTGCCGTTGGTGGAGGCCGCCACGCCGCGCGGGCCGATGCCGCACGCGCACGGCAGCGTCGCTGCGGACGCGATCGTCGAGACGATCGGGCCGTCGCGCTGGGACGCGCTCGATGACCGTGTGACGGGCCACCGCGTCGCTTTCGTGGCCTTCGAAGGCATGACCCTGCTCGACCTCGTGGGGGTGTACGACCCGGTCTCGCGACTTCGCACCATGGGCTTCGACCCGGCGGTGGTCACCGACCTCGTCGGAGCGAGTCACGAGCGCGTCTGGAGCGGGGACGGCGCTTCCCTCACCGCGTCGACAGTACGACCCGACCTCGACGCGTACGACCTCGTCGTGATCCCGGGCGGGCACGCAGCGAGGGAGCTGGCGCGTGACGCCCAGGTGCTCGATTGGCTGAGGCGGCGCCCCGCGAATCGCTTGTGGGCGTCGGTGTGTACCGGCTCGCTCGTGCTCGCCGCCGCGGGGATGTTGCAGGGCCGACGCGCCACCACCCACCGCTCCGCGCTCGAGTTCCTCAGCGTTCACGAGGGTGTGACGGTCGTGCGAGAGCGCGTGGTGCGCGACGGGTCGGTGATCACGGCGGGCGGCGTCTCGTCGGGCCTGGACCTCGGGCTCCACCTCGTCGCGCTGCTCGCGGATCACCACACCGCCGAACAGGTCGCCGCCCAGATGGAATATCCGTGGCAACCGCGCTCCCAATCTGGGGACGAGACCGCGACGACCGGTTCGCCCTGACCAGCGGAGGCGACTCGTCGAACTCGCGCGAGAGCAGGCAACACTTGCCGCGGTGTCCACGAGGAGGAGTCATGCGAGGGTTTGGATACGCACGGGACGACGAGGAAGCGGAGCAGCCCCTCGAACTGAGAGAGGTCACGCTGCTCTGCGATATCGATGACCTGCGCCGACTCGCGGTGTTCGTCCGCGAAGCGATCGCGACGCACGATGCCGCGCCGTCGAGCGTTGCACGCGCGTGGCACGTCCACCTCCGCGACCGCGATCCGCGGTGGAGCGAGCAGGAGGTTGACGTGATCGTGCAGATGAAGCCGTGAGTGCGATGCTCACGCGTCATTCGCGACAGAACACCCCGTCGAGCACATCGCCAGGCTCCGATCGCGATCGTCCTCCCGCGAGCGCCGCGGTAGCCTCGTCCCTACGCGATGTCGCTGCTGTACTTCTGGCGCAGAGACAACTACGAGCGCGACCTCGACGAGGGCGTCGCGTTTCATCTGAACCAGTCGTCCGCGAAGCTCCACAGCGTCGACCTCGGGGGCAGCGTGTGGGCCTTCACGCGCAACGTGAGGGGGCGCTACGTGCTCGCGGCCGAACTCATCGTGCACGCGAAGACGCGCAACCCCGAGGGCTACAAGTACGGCCCCTTTCGCGTGTGGGGCGATCGCTCCAGGTCTCGCTACTTCGCGATCGATGACGCGCCCAGCGTCGAGCCCCTCATCCGAACCTTTTCGCTTCGAATGGGAGACGGCGTGCTCGGACGCTCGTTCCAAGGCCCGGGCGCAGTGCGCTCGCTCGCACCGATCGACCACGCAGCCCTCGCGGTGTTTGCGCGTGATGTCCCGCTCGAACCTCGCGCGCACGGCATCAACGAGGAACAACTCGAGCTCCTCGTCGCACGCCCGCACCCCGAAGTGATCACGGAGACCATCTACACGCTCCCCGGCGGAATGAGCGCCTCGCGTCGCCGCACGATCGTGCGAGATGTGGCGGTTCGCAGCCGCGCCAATGTCGAAGGCCTTCGCAAGCTGTACCGCGGCCGTTGTCAGGTCTGCGAGTGGGAGTCGCGCGCGGCGCACTCCCTCGATGTTTGCGAAGGACACCACCTTCAGTGGTTGAGCCGCGGGGGCAGCGACGGCGTGAGCAACCTGGTGCTGCTCTGCCCGAATCACCACCGGCTCGTGCACGCGCTCGACGCGCCGCTCGACTTCAGCGACCTCTCGTTCGACGTCGGGACGCATCGAGTTCCGTTGCGTCTGACCGATCACCTTCGCCCGCTGATCTCGTCGACGCCGAGCAGTTGACGGGCACGAGCCGGCCTCCTCGCTACGTCGCCTCGCGATGACGAGGCACACCCACTCGCCACCGCGGATCACCGCGCTACAGCCGGAGACGTCGGCAGATCTCCGCCGCGACCTCCGCGGCCTCGTCGTGCGGCGCGCCGCGTTCGTTGCTGAGCGCGCGTGCGATCGTCTCGGT